>NZ_CP092520.1:0-352421 GCF_022430525.1 Cetobacterium somerae
TAATGCTCTTATATCTAAATTGGATGTAACTAAGTTAGAAAATAATAGCTTAGGGGATATAGTAAGCAAAGTTTGGGATATTCAAGATAAAGCATTCTATGTTGAAAAGTTAAAAGAAGCAGGATATATAGTTGAAAAGACACAAGAGTTTTCAAAAGAAACATTAAAAACAGTAGCTGATTCATTAGGAATAGAATTAAAAGAAAAAAATGTAAGTACTCTAACACCTGAAGAAGCATATAAAAGAGCTAAAGCAGAGTTTGCAAGAGAAAGTGAAAGAGACAATTTAAAAGCAGCTATCTTAAAGCTATTTCCACCAGTAATGAAATCTATTATGGAGTTTGCTGTAGATAAAGCTTTTGAAGAAAATGAGTATATAACAATGATTGAGTTTTCAGAAGGAGAGCCAAAGAAAACTATGGCCACACTATTAAAAGAGTTCTCAGAATCAGGAGGACCATTTAAAGATTTATTTGAAAATACAACAGCTCAATATGATTTTAATAAAGAAGAGGACAAAGAAAAAATAGAGGATCCATACGAAGCAGGAATGAGAATAGCTAAGATGTGATAAAGGAGGAAAAAGATGAATAGTTATATTAATGGAAAAGGAATGGGATTAGAAAAGAAATCCTATGAAATAGAAACAGCCATAGTTAAACATGGAGAGTTCTTTGTTTTTGTTGCAGGAGCAGAGATACCAAAGAGAAGTTTATGTGGAGTTAAATATGCAGATGGAAAAATGTATCCATATAATTCAGAAGCAACAGATGGAACAGAAATACCACGTTACTTTTCAGATGATGGATGTAAGGTAAATGATAAAGTTCCATTTATGAGAGGTGGAGTTTTATGGGATGACAGAGTAACTGATTTAACAGTTGAGAAAAAAGAAAAAATGATGGATTTAGGATTCAGATTTAAGAAAGCAAATAAAGGATATTAATTAGGAGGATATGACAAAATGGCAGTACCAAAGAATGAGATAGAGAGAATTAGATTTTTCGCAGGATTATTAGTAGCAGCACAAGTGAATATAGATACACCATATTTAAAATTTGTAAGAGGTAGAAAACTTGGACCTTCACCAACAAGAGAAATAGATTATAGAAGTGTGGCCACAAAGAGACAGGCAGCTAGTTTATTAGGATTTAGAAAGATTGAAGGGCAAACTATAAGACAAGTTGGATTTGATGAATATAGATTAACACCAGGAATAATAAGCCAATCAGAAGTTATAACAGCTTCAGACGCGGGATTAATGTCATTAACAGATTCAGTTATCTATGTTAATAAAAGTCAATTAGACGCAGAGGAAACAATCTATAGAGATAAAGCATATAACATTAAAACACCTATTGAACTTAGAAAAAATATAATGGTTGCTCAATTAATCCATGATGGAAAATATACATCATGTGAAGGTAGAAAGGTTGAATTTCCAATTAGAGCAGTAGATACATTAGATTATACAGCTCATGGGAATTTCTTAGTTAATTATAAAAAGCAATTAAGAGCCTTTATAAAAGCCAATGGAAAAAGACCTGATGCAGTTATTGTAGGAGAAAAGATAGTAGACGAATTACTAAGAGATAAGATATTTATGGATGAGGTTTATAAGTTAGGTTTAGCAGGATTTGACCAAGACCAAAAAGATGTAGTTATAGCAAGAGTGTTAGGAACACAATTACAAGAAGAAGCACCTGCATATGATCCAGACTTAGAGATTGATTCAGCAACAGGAAATAGAATAACTTTCATTAATACTGAAAGACTTCATGATGCATATGGAGGTTTAGAGGTATTAGTTGGAAAAAGTCCTAAGATAGTAGCTTCAGAGTATGTTGCATATGAAGATATTGATACTAAAAATCAATCAGTTGAATTTATAGGAAAAACAGCATATTCACCAGTATTATCTGACCCAAATGGTATTTGGAGAATAGAAGTAGATTTACCAACTCCAACAGTATTAAAAACTTTATCTGAAGTTAATGAAGAAGAGGTACAAGTAGAGGAAGAAGTGCAAGAAACTGAAGGAACAGGCAAAGGAAAAAAAGGAAAATAGTTAGGAGGGGGAGCAATCCCTTTTCCACTATATAAGGTGATTCTATGAAAGAAATAACAGAAAAATCATCCTCAGATACTTTTATAAATAAGGTTTGTGATTTAAAGAGAATATCTGAAGAACAGTTTAAAGAGCTTCTTTATGGAAAAGATAACCCAGAGAATTTAAATTTAAAAGCTGAAAGGTATATAAAAACATATTTAAGAAATGATGTAGATATGCTGACAGATGATAACTGGATAACAGCTAAAGAATTATATATTCATTGGAAAGTATTTGAGGGAGAAGAGAAAGAAGAAGTTTCAAAGGATAAAAAAGATTCTTTAATTGAAGTGTTGGAATTATTCAAAGATATGGTTGTAAATAGAATTGAGAAAGAAGAGAGTTATACAGGTAAAAGGATAAGAGTTTATAAGGGGAACTATGATTAAACAGAAATTAGAAGAGTTTAAAGCAAAGTTTGAAAAGGCTAAAGGTACAACATGGAGATTATTTTATATAGATGAGATAGAGCAAATTCAAGATAGAACAGTTTATGTAACTATTTCAAAAGAGAGTCATAAAAATAAGCAAAAAGAAGCTACTTTAGTTTTCTCCTATGTAAGAAATAATGTTTATAAAGGAACTTTAGACTTTAGAGAAGAGGTTGTTGAATTCATAAAATATCTAGCTTTAGAGTTTGCAGAACCTACATTTTTTAATAAAGATAATGAATATGATATAGATTACCAATATGAAGAAGAAGGTGATTATAGAATAGCTGAAGTAACAGCAACATTTAATTATACAAGATATAGACCTAAAGATGACAGAATGCTAATGGACAAGTTAGTAGATAGAATTAAGATAAATGATTGAGGAGGATAGATGGCAAAGTTAAATGGAGGATTACCAGACTTTGGAATGGTTTTTAAAGAGAAAGCAGCAGTTGCAGTATCTGGAGCAGTAAGAGGAGTATTAGGAGTTTTAATTCCTGATGATACTTCAGATAAGATAAAGACAGTTTGTTTAAGCTCATTAGATATAAAGCAAGATGAATGGACAGAGGATAATTTATTATTTATAAAGTCTTTAGCTTTTTTAGGAAATCCATTTAAGGTAATCCTATATAGAGTAAAAATAGATTTATCAAATTTACAAGAAGTATTAAAAACAGTAGAAAAAGATGAGCCTAATTATTTTAGTATTCCAATTATTCCAGTTGTGGCCAAAGCTAAATCAGGCTCAACCTTAAAAACAGATGTAGAAAGTTGGTTAAATAATCTAAGAAATGAAGAGGGGATAAAATTAGGAAAAGAAGTATCAACAATTAAATTAGTAACAAGTTGTGATGTAGAGCCAAATAAACCATATATTATAGATTATTCATCTAAGCAAACACACCATGTAGTTGCTGGATTAGAGAATAAGGTTTTAACAGCTCAAGAGTATAGTTTATGTGTAGCTTCACTATGTGCAGGAGTTCCATTAAACGCAAGTATCACGAATATGAATCAACCATGGTTAAAATCATTTAAAAGCTCAGTTGCTAATGAGGATGAAGAGATAGCAAAAGGAAAAGTATTAACTGGATATGATGGAGAAAAATATACAATTCTAAGAGGTGTAACATCATTTACAGAAGCTACAGATGATAAGAATGTAAGTTTTACTAAGATAAGAAAAATGGAGATAATGGACATTCATCAAAAAGATATAAGAAATACTTTTAAGAGTTCATATAGAGGAAGATATCAAAATACATATGATAATAAAAGGCTATTATTAGGAGCTATAAATAGTTACTTATCAACATTCAAAAAGAATGGCCAATTAAATCCAAGTTATGACAATAAAATGGTAATAGATTTAGAAGCACATAGAAAGTTTTTATTAGAGAAAGGCACATATAAGGGTAAAGCAATTACTGAAGAGGATATAAAGAAAATGTCAGATTATGAATTAGCAAGAATAGATACTGATGATAAAGTCTTTGCATATATTCCTCAATATAAACCGACTGATGTAATGGAAGATTTCTATGGAGAAGCAATAATGTAGGAGGGAGAAAATGGAATTTAAACCAGATCAGGTAGTAAATGGATCGTGGGGAAAGGTATATATGAATGGTAGGGATATAGCAGAGTTAGAATCGTTTACCATGAAGATGACTTACCAAAGTAAAGATATAAAACTGTATGGTGGAGAGATAGGAACAAAGAATACAGGAGTAAAGATAGAAGCGACATTGAAATTAAAAAAGGTATACTCAACAGAGCTGCAGATTTTAAAAGATGTTCAAAATGGAAAGCTAAATACTTACTGTAATTTGAATGTTCAATTAGATGACCCCGATGGAGCATTAGGAGCTGAAGCAGTAGCTATAAAAGATGCCTTATTTATAGGTGATATAGATTTACTATCATTTACAAAGGATGAATTAGTAGAAAGGGAATTTAAGTTAGCAATACTTAAAAGTAATATAGAAGAGCTAGAAAGCATAGATGATATATAGGAGAGAAAAATGGAGCTAAAACAGTTAATAGATAAAGCAGAGTTGATAGTTAAAAAAGAGGATAAAAGGGAACGTAAAACCATAAAGATAAAAAGGTTTGAAAATCTAGGGATAGAGAATCCATATGTAATTATAGAGAAACCAACATTAACTACAATTATTGCTTCTAGTGAAAGAGCAGGAAATAACTTATATGCTCTATCAGAATCAATGAAATACCCAGACTTATCAAATAAAGAGTTACAAAAAGCATTTAAAACAAATAATAAACAAGCTCTTTTAAAGAAGATGTTTACAGAGGATGAGATAGATGAAATTAATGATGTTTTAATATCACTAGCAAGTAAAAAGACTAAAATTGAAATTGTAGATGATATAAAAAACTAATTAAAAAGAGTGATGATTTGTATAGGCTTTACTATTCACATATAGAGCTTAAATATAATATTTTTACTAAGCCACTAACAGAATTGGATACTATAGAAAAATCATTCTTTGATGCATGTATGTTATTAAAATTAGAATTAATGAAGAAACAAAATGAGGGAGTGTAAAAGCTCCCTTTGATGTAAAGAGGTGGATAAAATAGCAAGTGAAACTTTAAAGATAGAAGTAATTGCAACCTCTAAAGGTGAAAAAGAGGTTGAGATATTAGAAAATAAAATAGATAAGCTAGGAAAGACCTCTGGATATAGTTCTCAAGAGATAGAGAAGATATCTAAAAGTACTCAAAAGGCAGCTAAAGGAACTAAGAAAGCTAAAGAAGAAACTAATTATTTTATAGATAAATTAAAAGAATATTCTCAGATAGCAGCAGTTATTGCAGGGATAAAATTAGCAACAAATGAGTTTGTAAGTTTTGATAATGTTCTGAGAAGATTAAAAGCAACAACAGGAGCTAGTTATTTAGAAATGAGAATGTTAGAGTACCAAGCTAGAAAATTGGGTAAAAGTACAGAATGGAGTGCTCAAGATTCAGCAGAAGCACAATTAGCATTTTCAAAAGCAGGGTTTACAGTTGCACAATCGTTAGCAGCTATGAGTGGAGTATTGAATACAGCAACAGTAGGAGAACTAGGATTAGCAGAGGCAGCTGAATTAGTAGGAGGTACATTAAGAACTTTTAAAATGGAAGCTAGTGAAGCTACAAGAGTTGGAGATATGTTAGCAAAGACAGCAGATATAACTTCAACAGATGTGAGAGGATTAGGAGAATCCATAAAAGAAGTTGGTGGAGATACTAGATTATTTGGATTAGATTTAAGTCAAACACTAGGTATCTTAGGATCATTAGGAAATGAAATGCTAAAAGGTGGAAGAGCAGGTAATAGTTTGAGAGCTGCCTTATCAGCTTTAAAGAATTCAGATAAAAGAGAACTTCTAGCAAAATATAAAGTTGATGTTGTAGATGATAAAGGTAAATTTAAAAACTTTATAGATATAGCTAAAGATATGAAAGTTAAACTAAAAGTAGTTAGTGAAGTAGAAAGAGCAGATGTATTAAATAAAGTATTTGGAGAAGAGGGTGGAAGAGCAGTAACAAGGATAATGAACTTAGATATGAGTGATTTAGATAAGTTAAATTCTACTATAGCAAACTCAGAGGGATATGCTAAAGACTTTGCAAATACTTTAAATGGTGGATTAGGTGGAGCTTTAAAAGGTTTAAAATCTATGCTAGGAGAAGTAGCTATAGCTTATGGCCAATTCTTAGAACCTTCTTTAATAACTTTAACTTACTTAGCTACAGAAGCAGCAGGAGCAATAGCAGGATTTGGAAATTGGTTGAATAGTGGAAGTTATTTAGCAAGTGCTTTAGGGTTTGCAATAACTGGTGTAACAACAGGATTAGTGGTTTATAAAGGTGTACTTATGGCCACAACTTTATGGACCAAAGCTACAGCATTGGCAACAGGTGGATTAGCAGCAGTTCAAAAGATATTGAGAACAGCATTTTTAGTATCAGCAATAAGTGGTAGTGGTTTAAATGCAGTACTAGGAGTTATGAATGTTTTATTAGCTCCAATAACAGGAACAGTATTAGGAGTGGCAGCAGCTATTGCAGGTGTTGGAATGGGATTTGTATTCCTATATAAAAAAGTTGAATGGTTTAAAAAAGCAATAGATCCATTATTAGAAAAAATAAAATCATTAGTTAATTGGATGGCTAAATTAAAGTTTGTTCAAAAAGGAATAGAAGCAGCTAAAAAAGTAAAAGATACAGTTTTACATGGTGGAGCAACTAAACCACAAGAAGAACAAATGGATAAAGAGATTGATGACTACCTTGAAAAGCAAAGATTATTATTAGGAGAGGGAAAAGTAGAACAAAGTGAAGTTAATAATACTTCTTATAGTATTTCTAATAGTAAAAAATCTAAAGAAGTACAGCATAATGGATTCTATTTAAGAGGAGATAAAAACGGTGAAGGTCGTATGGCCAAGCTAATGACATCAAATCCAAAACTAGATGAAAATGGAAATATTATTATAGATAAAACCTCAAATACAACCATTGATAAAAGTTCTAAATATACTAATAATAGAAATAAGAGTGAGGTTAATAACAAAGTAGATAAAAGCATTACAAATAATAAAAGTAATGTTTTTAACAAGAATACATTAAATGACACTAAAGAATCATTTGAAGAGAAGATACTTAGCTTATTAGAAAATATAAAGAATGGAATAGTTAATATAAAAAATGGACATACTATATCTGTAGTAATTCCTCCAGAACTAAGTGGAGATGAATTGATAATAAGAATGGTAGAAGATTTAAAAGTAGCTATTCTTAATTTACAAGGAGCTTAAATGAATTTAGAGTTAGAGAAATTAAAAGCAACATCTAGTTTAGCAAGTGTTGATTCAGAACTTCAAATATCTCAATGGGCAATAAATAAAGTAACTAAAGGAATAGCTAATACAGCTTATGACTTATATCAAAATACAGGACTTTATAATTATGTATCTAAAGTAGCTCAGATATTAAAAAAGGTAAATGTTTATATTATAGATGAAGATTCACAGTTAGAAAATATATTAACTCAAAATCTATATAAGTTCCCAATAACACCAGATCAAATAAATTTTAAGGATGATTACACCATAGAAGAGGTTGAAACAATAGCAGGGAAAATAAACTATATAAAAGATGTTGATATAAGGGAGATTAATTTTAGAAGTACTTTTCCTGCTGTATATTATCCATTTTCAGAAGATTATAGTAAATTTGATTGGGCTTGTGTTAAATCAATAGAAGAAATAAGAGCTAAAAATAAACCTGTAAAATTAGTTATAACAGGATTAGGAATAGTTTTTAGGTGTTATATAGAAAGATTTAATAAGAATAGTACAGGAGAGGGAGATATAGAGTTTATTATCAGTTTTGTAGAAGCTAAGGACCATAAAAGTTATGAAACAGAATCAAAGTATAGCCAATTTAAACCAAAGGAGTTTAGTAGTTAGATGATAGAAGTACTATTAGTAAATACAGAAGATAAAATATTGGATATAACTGATTTAGTTAAAAGAGGAATGACTTTAAGTAAAAGCCTAAGTGAATTTGCTTGGGAATTAGAGTTTGATATAGTTAAAGATTCTGTAAAAATTGATATTGGAAATTTAGTTATTTTAAAACTTGATAATAAAGAGATATTTTCAGGAGTAATTATAAAAGATAATAAGTTTAAAGCTATGGATTATTCATTTTATTTAAATCAAAATAAAGAAACATTCCAATTTGTTGATGTAAAAGTAGAGGTATGTATTAGAGAACTTGTAAATGTCTTAGGTGGAGAAGTTGGAACTATAGAAGGAACAAATACCAACATTGATAAGTTTTATTTTGGAACTAGTATAGGGAGCATAATCAAAGAAATTATAGACAATATAAAAGCTTTAGAAGGTAAAGAGTATGACTTCTATTATGAGCTTGGTAAATTTCATTTTAAAGCTAGAGATAAAGTAAGGGTATTGTCTAATGAGTTAAAACCAACAACCTATATAAAAGGAATAAATAAGGACTTTGAATTTAATGCTTTGAATTATATAAAACCACCAGTTTATAGCAGAAGTATGGAGAATATGAAAAACTCTATAAAGGTTTATACACAAAAGGGAAATAATTATATCCAAGTTGGAGAATCTAAAGATGATAAATCTATAAAAAGATATGGATTACTTCAAGATGTTATAAGTATAAAAGAAGCAGAAGTTGGAGTTAATAAGAATAAAGCTGAAAATATATTAAAACTAAGTAATAAGTTATCTGAAAATTTAACTGTAGAAATTCCATTTATAGCTGAGATTATTAATCCTGGAAGAGTTCTAAAGTTAAACTATCAAGAGTTAGATATAACAGGTATATTTGAAGTTAAATCAGTTGTTTATACTATTGCTGCTAAAGATATGAGAATTATGGCTAAAATGGATTTGGAGAGATTGAATTATGAAGAATAATAAAATTAAATACAAAAAAGCCATAAATGATTTAGCATGGCTTTTAGTAACTAGAAATAATAAAAATTGGATGGGAGCTATTACAGGAGAAGTGGTAAAAGCTCCACCTAATTTAGAGGTAAAAATAGATCCTAAGATAACTTTAAAAACTAAAAATATAGTTATATCAGAAGAAAAGATATCAACATATACTAGAGAGTTTAAATCGTGGGGTAATGTAGATGAGATAGTTATAAATGGAGAGATAGAAACAAATTCATCAAATACTGAAGGAGGACCAGGACCACATAAACATCAGCATGGAACAATCTCAGGAACTTTAAAAGGGAAAGGGACATTTAAGCTGAGTGGAACAAATGAATGGACAGATGATTTAAAAGTTGGGGATATGGTATTACTAGTTCCAACTAATGAACATGAAATTTTTTACTTAGTAGATAAGGTGGTGAGAGCTGATGCTACCAAGTAGTTATTCAAAATATAAAGATGTAACTAAAGAGATAGAAGATTATCAAATTAAGCAAGAGGAAGAGATAAAGAATATAAAAGTCAAAGAGGTACAGTTTGATTTTGAAAAGGGAGATTTCTACTTTACTGGGAATGAACCTAAGTATTTATTAACTAATAAAGAACTAGTAATACAATGGGTAAAGAAGTTATTTTTAACTAATAGAAATAGTTGGAATTGTTATAAGAAAGATTTAAAGTATGACTTTGGATTAGATATAAAAAAATATGTTGGTAAGCAGCTATTTCCAGATTTATTTCATATCGAATTAATAAAAGATGATATTTATAAAAGTTTATTAAATCACAGACTTATAAAAAATGTTCATTATCTTCAGTTAGTTCAAGTAGATGAAAAAATGTATTGTGGTTTTATATTAGAGTTAGAAGAGGGAGCAATAGAGTATGAGGAGGTATTTTAGTGGATAGTGAAAAGATAAATGAAATAACAGAAAGAATGGCCAGTAGAATATCTTTTAATACTGAGATAGGAAGTTTTGCAAGAGATATATTAAGAGCTGTAGCAGTTGAAATGGCTATGGAAGAAAATTTATATAGTGATGATTTAAACACTAGATTTATTGATACAGCTACAGGAATAGATTTAGATATGTGTGTTAGGGATAAGGGGAAACAAAGAATAGAAGCTATATCAGCTACAGGAGAAGTTAAAATAATTGGAGCTAATGGAACTGTAATAAAAAAGGGAACTATAGTTACAAGTTCATCTAATGAATATAGAACAATTGAAGAAAAAGAGATAGTTAATGTATCTACCTTTGTTAAAATTGAAGCTGTACAAGCAGGAGAAAAAGGAAATTGTGAAGTCGGAGAGATAACAAAGTTTAAAGAGGATTACATTGGATTAACTTCAGTAACAAATTTAACTAAAATATCAGGAGGAAGAAATCAAGAAACAGATGATGAATTAAAAGGTAGAGTTTCAAGATATATTCAATACCCACCTATATCATGGAATCAATACTACTTTGAAGATAAAGCTAAAGAGATAGCTGAAGTTGATAAGGTTAAATGTATTCCATGTTGGAATGGAAGAGGTACAGTAAGGTTAATTGTAACTGAAAAAACTAATCCAATAGCAACTGAAGAAGTAAAAAATAAGATAAAGGATCTAATTGATAATGAGATTATATCAGATATTAATTTAACAGTAGATTCAGTAGTAATTAATGATATAGCTTTAGATTTTGAAGCAGAACTTAATACTGACTATTTAGAGAGTGAAGCAAAAGAAGAGATAAAGGCAGCATTAAATGAATTTCTTTTTAAGAATATCTTTAAAGAAAGAATTTTATATTTTGAGGTAGCTTCAATTATAAACAACTGTAAAAGTATTGAGAAACTATCAGACTTAAAAATAAATGGGATTAAAGATGATTTAGTGATAGAGCCTGATAAATTATGTAGGGTAAATACAATAACAATAGGAGGAATTAGTTAATGGCAGGTTTTACAAATTATGGAGAAAATCTTGTTATAAATGAAGTTTTGAGATCAAGACAACTTTATGTAGGACTAATGAAAGCTAATCCAGAAGAAGCAGGGAATAGTTCAAGTGAAGTAAATGCAATTTCATACGAAAGACAACCAATACAATATATAGAACCTAAGTTAGGAGAAACATATAATCATGAAGATATACAGTTTCCTACAGCGACAGAAGATTGGGGTTGGATAACTCATATAGCAATTTTTGATTCTAAAGAGAATGGAAATATGATATTGTTCTCAGCTTTAGATTTTAAGAAAGAGATAAGAGCAGCTGATATTTATAAGATACCTAGAGCTTATTTGATATTTTCAATAGATTAGGAGAGAGATAATGAAAGGGAATAATAGACCTCTTATAAAAAAAGAAGTTTGGGAATTGAATGAGCAATTAGTAGAAGAGTTTTTAGAAAATATAGTTCATGACTTTGCATTGGATTCTAAAGATATTGGAGCTATATCCAATCATATTTCAAATCAGCTAATAACAGTAATAAAAGATACGGCTAAATTAAAATCTAAGAGTGAGTTGACAGTTTTAGGAATAGATACATCAAAAGATTTTACTAAGAAAATATTATCTAATTTACCTCCATATATGAGAAAAGCTAAATTAATAATAGAGTTAGCTAAAACAATTTCAGTAGAACTTCAAAGATTAGATTTATTAAAGCAGGAAAAGATAAGTTCATTATTAATTTCAACAAATTCAGTAAGTTTGAATAGATTGGAAAAAATATACGGAAGTAAATTAAGTAACGGTTTGGGAATCAGAACTAGACAAAATATATTGATAGCAAAAGAGATTACAAAATATGAAAGGTTTAGCAAAGATTTTATATATAAGATTAGTCAGTACTTTGAGGTAGGAGAAATACTAGACATAATTAATAATAAAGCTAATAAATCATTAACTATAGTTTTAAAGGATAAAAAAGAGAATATAAAGACATATAATTTATATCAGAAATTTATAAGAGATGTGTCTCCTGCTTTTTATGAGATAAACATTATAAATTAAGGAAGGTGGAAAAAGTTGTCTAAAGAGGAAAAACAAATAAAAGAAATAATAGATAATGATTTAGACACAGGAAGAGATCTTGTAACAGAAAATTATCAATTAGAAATTTTAACATTAAAAGATAAAGTAGATTTAAGACGATTTTCTAGAGCGTTTTTAAAAGTAGATAAATTATTAAAAAATATATTTAGTAATAAATTAGATAAAGGAGAGTATGGTGGTAATGCTCAAGATTTAAAGAATGAGATAGATACTAAATTGCCAATAAATGAAGCATATAGAAACTATGCTAACCTTACAGGTGATACGCCATCACAGGTGGATAATCTTACCACACCAGGTAAATATCAATGTGGGGCTAGTGGTGGTTTTATATCATTTATCCTACTTAGATATTATACAAATGTATCCTGGACATGTAAGACAAATACACCATGACTATGATAATGGTATTCAATGGAGAGATAAATATAATGGTACATTTGAAGGGATGTCTTGGACTTATATGTGGGATTCTTTAAATTCTCCTAAAACACATGAAACTGAAAATCAAGGACATAAATTATTTACTGCTTTAGGTGCTTTAAACTTAAAAAATTGGCTAGTTACTAACTATACAACATTAATGAATAATATAAGAGATACTCTAAACAATTCTATTAATACAAAACTTAGTCATGGTGGTTATAATAATACAGCACAACAACTAAAAAATGAAATTGATACTAAGTTCCCTAGTTCAGAAGCATGGATAAATTATTTCAAAGAATCTGGTGACACATCAGCATTAGTAGATAAACTGCTTAGTCCTGGTCAATACCAGTGTGGTGCTAATAGAGGTACTTATCATCTATCTTATATTAATGTTTATGAAATGTACCCAGGTCACATTAGGCAAGTTAGAGAACATTGGAATGGTGGTTCTGCTTGGAGAGAAATATATAGAACTGGAAATCCTGACTTTACCAATGTTGGCTGGAATTTTTATTTAGATACTAAAAATATTAATGAGAGATATTGCCCTTACAGAGTTGGAGATATTTTAACTACTACTATTCCTAGTAACCCTGGTGAAGTTTGGTCTGGTACAGGTTGGGAAAAAATAGAGGGTTGCTTCTTATATGCACATAACTCAGCAGGTGATAGAGGTGGAGAAAATACAGTGTATCTTAATGTAGGACATTTGCCACCGCATAATCATGGTAGTGGCTATATTAGACATAATGCTGGAGATGGTGAGTGGGATTGGAGACCTTCAACATCTAATAATTATAATGACGGTAGATATCATGATTCTGATACTGTAGGTAGTGGAGCAGGTATTAATAATATGCCTAGTTACTACACAGTACATGTATGGAAAAGAATAGTTTAAGGAGGTATAAAAATTATGAAATATTTTTATTTAGATAAAAATCATGCTAAGAATGGTATAGTTATGTCTGCCTATTCCAATTCTAAACCAGAACCGTATTATGTAGAGGAGGGTTATGCAGAATATATAGGTGACTCACTACCCATATATGTTTACTATGACGAAGCTAAAGATTTGGTTAGACCTTCAACTTTAGAAGAATTAGTAACTTTAGGTGTAAAAAAATTAGAACCTAATCAGATTTTAGAGGGTGGTAATATTAAAACGTTTAACCCTGCTTACGAATATATAGAAAACAATGAAATAAAATCTAAAACTAGAGAGATGTTAGTATTAGAAGAAATTGAAAAGCCTTTTGATAACGAATACATAAAGAATGGAAAATTAAAAACAATTCCTAAAAAACCTAAAGATATGGTAAAAGGAGAATTTGATTTTATCCAAGAACAATGGAATGAAAAAGCAACTGATGATGAAAAATTAGAAAACTTAAAAGAAAAAATAGTTATAATAAATTCTGAAATTTTAAGAATTAAAAGTGCAGGATTTGTAGATATTAAATTAGAGAAAGAGTTAGAAAGATTAAAGGATTTACATTACCAATTATCTTATGATATAGCAAATAAATTAAATGAAAATTTTTAAGAGGTGATTAATATGGAATTAAAATATAGATTTGGAAAAATATCAATATCAAGAATGAAAGGGGTAGATGCTAGATTAATAATTCTAGCAACTACTTATTTAGCTCTTGGAAAAAAAGATATAGGGATTACTTATGGAGCTAGAACTTCTGAAGAACAAAAAGATATGCTAAAAAAAGGCAAAACTCAAGTATCTAAAAGTAAACATTTATTGAATAAAGAGGAACTTGTAACACAAGGTGGATTCAAAATGGAGATAATGGAATCTAATGCAATTGATATAGTAGCTTATAAAGATGGTAAAGATATTTGGGATAGAGCTTATTATGAGGATATTATAAAAGATATGAAAGAGATAGCTAAACATTATGGTTGGCAAGATATTATAAATTGGGGTTGGGATTTTAAATCTTTAAATGATCCTTATCATATTAGTGTAAAAGAACCAGGTGATGGAGGAATAAAATGATAATAGTTGATGAGGCTTTGAAAATAATTAATAAATTTATTCCAGATAAAAATACTCAAAGTCAAATGGAGATAGAATTAAAAAAGTTAGAGGTTGAAGATTTTAGTAATAAGAGGGGTACTAGTTTAGAAAAGGCAGTAAGTATGGTTTTTCCTCTTATAGCATTTATATTTTGTGGTTTTCTTGTAAGTAATCTTCTTGGAATGTGGATAGGATTTATATTTAAAACACAATCTCCAATATTTCCTATAGATGACAGGATGTATCAAATAATAATGGTTTATTTGACAGGGTTCTTTGGAAATAGAAGTATTAAAAGTTGGAGGGGAGAGAAATAAAAGATATTTTTGAAAAATTACTTAATTATCTACATAATTTAATCTTTTGGCTTAGTACAGGATTTGTAAGTGCTATTGGTGGAATAGATGGAGATCTAACTTGTTTATTTTATCTAACTATAATTGATTGTCTAAGTGGAATTTTGAAAGGAATAAAAGAAGGGCATGTTTTTTCAAAGAATATGTATAGAGGCTTTATTGTTAGAAAGCCAGCTATATATCTTGCTGTAGCTACTATGACTCAACTAGAAAGAACAACTTTTATGGGAGAAATTCCATTGCGGTCATCTATAATAATTGGGTGTACAATAATGGAGTCTGTATCTATAATTGAAAATTTAAAGCAGTTGGGTGTTTGGCTTCCCAAAATTGTGGATGATATATTAGCGGTTAAAAGAAAAGTTTTGGATAAAAATAATAAAGAACATTGAAGTTAATAAGGATTTAAGTTACAATTAAGTTAGGAAGATAAATTAAAGTGGAGGTATCTTAATTATGAAACGATTTAAAGATTCGATATTAAATAGTTTAAAAGAGAAAAATTGGTATGCAGCTTTAACAGTATCACTACTTATACCAGATATATGTGGCAATTTAGAGTTTCCTCATGAACAAGTTGGAAAAAGGTATAAGCAATGGGTCGAAAAATATTTACAAGATAAATATACCTCATATGTAGGTGCAGATAGAAAAAAAATTATTTTCTTAAGTGCCCAAGATTGTTATAATCTTAGATGTTCTTTAGTACACGCAGGAAGTGACAAGGTATCAGATAAAGCAGTAAAAGATTCTCTTTCAAAATTTCACTTTGTTATTCCCGATGAAAGACTTATTATTCACAATAATTTAATAAATGATGCTTTACAATTAGATATAGGAATATTTTGTAGAGATATGTGTAATAGTTTAGATGAATGGTTGAACGATATAGATGATACTACCAAAGAAAGATTTTCAAATCTTTTAGTAATTCATGATTTTAAAAATGGTAGTATATTTTTTTAAGATGAGAGGTAGATTAATTTCTACCTCTATTTTTATTTTGAATGCATTTAAACCTAGTTTCTTTAGAAGTACCTGCTCCACCGAAAAAAATAATATTATTACTAATTCTTAGAATTTCAGCTAGGTTATCCCATTTCTCATTCATTTTAAATGTTTTCATTTGTAAGAATTAAAAAATAGATTTTTTAAATTATATTATCATTAGAGTATATTTACAAAAAATAATAAGAACCTCTAGGGGGATAGAGGTTCTTATTGGGGGGATTAAATTATTTATTACTTTTAACACTTATTATGATATTTAGACCACAGGTTTTGTTAAAAAGTTTTAAATTTATTAAAAATTTAAATATTTAATTAAATAACTTTAAAAAGTCATTTAAGTCTTTAGATGTTTTGATTATTATAATTTTGCTTGAATAAGAACTACCATAAATAAAATTATCTAAATCTTTTTGATATTGAAAGCTCCAAGAAATAAGATTTTTAAAATCTTTTAGTGTTTCTTTTGGTCTATAATTAATAAATTTTCTTATAAAAAATCTTTTAAATAATCTATAGTATTGGGTCCATTTATTAGTTTTGATTACTAAAATATAATCAGCTTCAGAGAAGGTAGGAAAAGTCCAAGGATTAATATAAACTCCCTCTATAACCCATGAATTGTTTAATAAAATTGAATTTAATCTAGATTCTCTATTGATGTAATCATTTTTTACTCTATTACCAGTTGAGGAAGTATTCCAAAATATATTATCTAAATCAGTAGTTTTAATATTTAATTCTTTACTTAAAATATTACTGGCATAGGTTTTTCCACTTCCAGGAGAACCAATTATTCTTATTTTTAAATTACTATTTTTCATAAATTAAGTTCCTATTTTTAATTTGTAAAACTTAAATATTCATTTAAACTTTCAATTATACAATTATAAAAGAAGTCGTAGGCTTCATCATAATCTCCATAGTAGCTTTTATCAAGAGCTTGATAGTATTCTAATCTATCAGTAGCTAAAATAGTTATAGGAGGATATCCAAGTTTCAAAAGCTCTAAATTAGTTAGTAATCTTGAAGTTCTACCATTCCCATCAATGAATGGATGGATATTAATAAATTTACAAGTAAATTCAATAATTCTGTTAATCGTAACAGGTTCAGAAGTATACCAAGCCAATAAATCATTCATTTCTTGAGGAATTAAATGAGAACTAGTAACATCGTGAGTAGCACCACCAATTCTAACATCAACACTTCTATATTTTCCTGCATTAGCTCTATCAATTCCATCTAAAATAATAGCATGAATAGATTTTATATCGTATTCTGATAAAGTTTCTTTTTTTAAATCTTCAATAAAAAATAAAGCTTCAGCATGATTTTTTACTTCTAAATGTTCTCTTAAAGTTTTTTTAGCAACAGTAATTCCAGTTTCTATAATAACTCTAGTTTCCATTTCAGTAAGAGTATTTCCTTCAATAGCATTTGAGTTATATGTATTTTTAATTATATAATTTTCTTTTATTCTTTTTATTTCACCTTGATTAAGAGGTCTTCTATGATCTAGTTCACTTTTTAATTCATAAATTTTCTCTAATTTATTATTCATGATAACACCTCACTTTTAATGGTTATAGTAGTATTATATTATTTTATTTATATAAATACAATCTTAGAAGTATAATTAGATAAAAATAAAAAAGTGGATAATATGTATCCACTTAAAAATATGTATTTTACTGAAGTAGGCCTCTGATTTCTGCTCCTTTTTTGTAATATAACTCTATATAACCAAGTGCAAACATAATTTCACTTTGACTATAATTATGGTTAGAGTTACCTTTTACGTGAGCGATTATATTTTGGGCTTTTTGATGAATTTCTTCAGACATAGTAGGGTTATAAGTTGTATTATTAGTTACAGTTAAACCAGAGCCAAGAATTGATGTAATAAAAGGAACTCCAGTAACTAAATCAACTAAATCCTTACAATGAAATTCTCTTTTTCCAAGTTGAGAGCTATAGCTTTGTAAAAATGCATTGATTTCTTCAATAGACATATTTTCTAATTTTTGTGTAACGTTTGAATAAGTTTGTTTCATATGATTTTCTCCTTTGGCATCTTGCCAAAAATAAGAGAATATGATATTATAAAGTTATCAATAAATTATAATATATATTCAAGAAGACAAAATGTATAAATTTGGCGATTTATACAACCAATAAATATAAATGAAATTTGGCGATTTTATTTATATTTGACCAATCTATGTAAACAGCATTTTGCTGGAATTTCTCTAAATTTTTTTAGAGAGCGCAGAGCTTATGAGAGCTCTTTTTTATTTTTCTGAGAAATAGATTTTTGAATTTTAGCGACTTCTTTTGATACATTGAACTTTTGCGTTATTTGATTGATAGTTAAGTCATTAATTTTATTACTAGGTGCCAAGAACTCGGCAGCAAAAACATTTGCTTGCCATTCAGGGTCTTCATAAATTTTAATATCATCTTCACTTCTGCATAGACTAACATTTTTTTTATGTAAAAAAAAGTGCCCCAATTCATGAGCAATTGTAAAACGATCTCTAGAAATACCGTTTAGAGCACCTAGATAAACAGATTCTCTAATTCTAATTGTTCCAGTATCAGTATTAGTTTCTGCATATACATTTGGTAGATCTTTATCTTCTAAAATTTCATAATTAAATTCATCATCTAATATAGAGTCTATAGATAAAATTTCTAAAAATTTTGTAATATCAATTATATCATTATCTTCAAAGTTCCAAATATCTCTTATTTTTTCAGTTAAATTTCTAATCCATTTTCTAGATAATGGAGTTGTTTTAGTTTTAGCTATATTAATCAATCCTCCCGTGTGTAAATTACTTTAATAAATCTTTAATTTTTTTTATATCTTCATCAGACAATTCTTTAATTTTTCGAGCACATAACAATCCTAACTCTCTTTGCTTATTAGATAATCCGTCTAAATTGATCTTAGCCTCTTTTAACGATAAATCAATAGCTTCATTTAATTCATTTATATCCTCCCCACTTAATGAATATAAATTAATTATTTTATCAGAAAAATTATCAGGGATATCCCTTTTACCATTTTCAATAGCCGATAGATAAGAAATTGAAATACCAAGTTTTGAAGACATATCTGCAATAATTTCATTATTTTTTAATCTTAAGATTCTTAAAAATTTTCCAAATTTAGTTACCATTTCACTTCGACCTCCCTCATTTTACTATATTGTACATATTTTTTTTAATTTTGTCAAATTTTTTTACAAAAATTGTAAAAAAATAAATTTTGTATAATCAAGTATATAATTAATTAATAAAATAAATTGGACAAATGTATTTTTTGGTAATAGCATATACTATATAAAAACTTGTAAGTATATCAAATGAGGGAATGTTTTCAGGAGGTGATGGAAATACCTATCTAGGAAATAGATTTTATTGCATGTAGGACCTTGACATACAGTAACAGGAAATATTGAAGTAGTAACGATACCAACAAAAACTGTTCCATTGCCAATAAAATTCTAATTAATTTGGGATGTGTAATAAAAGCAGAAAAAATTAAAGAATTAGAAAAGCAAACAATTGAAAAGATGAGAAGAGTATAGATAAATATTAGAAGCATTTTGAAAATTAATCTAGGTGTTTTTATTATTAAATAATAGAATGAAAAATTTTATGAAAAATTCTCTCTTTTTTTAATTGAGTTCAATTGTGAAATATCCCTCTGTATCGCATAGGTTACACGTAGGTTACAAAATGATTTGTTAAATGTTGAAAACGCTTGTATTTACTAGAGGTATTGAGATTTAATTATGACCGTCCATATCGTAGTGGCATATTAATTTTTTCATATTTCCTCCTTTTGATTTTATTGTGTTTTTATAAATTTAAAATTTTTGGTAAAAAAAATAGAGTATCATAAACATAATACCCTCTTTAATAAAATTTATCAATTAGATTTTTTATTTAATTTAATTACTATTAAGTGTGTTAAAAATTTTTTAAATGAAGAAAAAAGCCAAGAATTAAGGTTAAAATTCCTATAAATACTCCAATTAAATCATCAAAATCAATTTTTTTCATTTTAGAACTCTCCCGATAAATTTATTAAAATTATTATTAAAAAATTTACAATATATATTTTAATATTCACTACTCCTAATTAAAGCATTTTAGAGCTGATATTGTTATTCTATTATAGAGGAGATAACCTTATTTGGATTAATTTATACACTAAAACTTTAAATACAAACATATAAGATAAAAGAATATACACAAAAGTAAAAAATAATAAGAACCTCTAGTGAGATAGAGGTTCTTATTTTAGGATATTAAATTATTTGTTAATTTGAAATTGTCCCATCATTCCGTCCTCTTCGTGCTCTAAGATGTGACAATGATAAACAGTTATTCCATCAGTTGTATATGTTATTAATATTTTTACACTGTCTCCAGCATTTAAATTTACAGTATCTTTCCATCCTTGTTCATTTAAAGGAGGTGTTTTTCCGTTTCTTTCAATCACTCTAAATTGAGCTCCATGAACATGGAAAGGATGAGGCATATCCATCATTTTTGAACCATTTTTTATCTCCCAAATCTCTTGAGTACCTTTTTGTACCTCAAAATTAAGCTTCTCCATATTATAAGGAGTGTTATTTATGGTGTTGCCTTTAGAGGTTGTTTTTAAAGAAAATGTTCTTGTTTTTAAGCTATTTAAATTTTTTGTAATTTCTGGAACTTCCACTAAGGTTTTAGGAATTGAAGTTAAACCAGTTTTTTTATTTTTTCTAAGTTCTAAAGCTTGTTTTCCATTGATATAAAGATATGATTTGTTATTTAATTCGTTTGAATCAATTAAAATTTCGCCTCTTTCTCCTGGAGCTAAAGTTAATTTTTTCATAGAGATAGGACTACTTAATAATCCACCATCACTTGCAATTTGATAAAACTCCTTACCATCTAAATCTATATCATAGTTAGTAGCATTACTTCCATTTACAACTCTCAATCTAGTTAAACCATTTAGAATATCAATATATGGAGATATTATTCCATTTATCATTAAAGAACCACCACTTTTTCCATGAATTTTTTCCATATGTGTAGTTGAGTAAGTAAGTTGGCCATCTACAGTAAGTTTTTTATCTTGTATAACAATTGGAAAATCGTCAACGCCATAAGTTTTTGGAATATTTAAATTCTCTGATATGTCATCTTCCAGATAGATAAGCCCAGCGAGTCCTTTATAAACTTGTGAAGCAGTTTTATGCATAGGATGTGGATGGAACCATAGTGTAGCTGCTGGTTGATTTAAAATAAACTCAACACTCTTTTGTGTATTTGGTTGAATATCAGCATTATGAACTCCATCAACGTCTTGAGACAGAATTCCACCGTGCCAATGAACAGTTGTTTCTTCAGATAAACTATTTTTTATATTTACTTTTGTTTTTTCACCCTTTTTTAAAGATAATACAGGGCCTAGAATAGGACCATTATATCCATAAGTTTCAGTAAATTTTCCATCAATAAACTCCCACTTACCTTTTGTTACATTTAAATCAAAATTTCTTACACCGTCTTTAACTTCTCCTTTTAGAAGAGGAGGTATAAGCAGTGGTTTTTGAAACTCTATAGTAAGAGATGTTTGGTTAAAAGTTGTATTATGATTATGTCCAGAAGAGTGACTTGTACTTCCAAGTACTTGATTGGACGTAGCTGCTAAACTTCCAAGAACAATAATACCAATTAAAATTTTATTCATTAATTTTCCTCCAAATTATACTTTTTTTATATATTATTATATTAAAGGAGTTTTGTTACCAAATTATGTCAAAAAAGTGAATATATTAAAATTTTCTACTAAACTCTTAAAAGTGAAATTACATATATTTATACTTAAAATAAGGACTATACATGGAATAATAGTGTAAAATAAGTACTAAAAATAAAAATCACATTTTTAAAAACAAAAGTCTATAAAAATGACTTTCTAATTTTAAGTTTAAGAGGTATCTTTAAAAATTACCTAATTAGTATATAGGTTGTTAAAAAATGTAATGTGAAGTGATATAATAGGTAATAAAGCCCTTGAAAATATTGTATTACAAAAGGTTTTATATTATTAAAATAGTTAGAAAAAGAGGTGGATTATGAGGATTTTTATATCAATTTTGGTAAATATATTAATAGTTTTATATCTTTTGAAAACTTCAGGAGCAGGATATAATTTATTAGAGTTAATAAATGGAATAATTTTTACTTTTAGTTTTGGATTTGGAGTTCCAGTAATTATAAGTGGTATTTTAGCGGTTCTAATTTTATTAACTCCAGGAATTGTAGTATACTTTTTATGGAACTATTTAAAGAAAATTTCTAAATAAAAACTACACTATTTTTATATAAAAAAATCATTGAAAAAATCTGTAAATTATGTAATAATACTAGATATAGTGAAAATAAAAGTAGAACTACACAAGATATTGTGTTTGGGAGGCGTAGGATGATAAAGGTATTTGGAAAAGAAGATTGTAGCAAATGTGAGACTTTAAAGAAAATTTTAGATGATAAAGGTCTTGAATATGAGTATACTCAGGATTTAAAAACGCTTATGATCGTAGCAAGTAAGGCTAGAATTATGAGTGCACCTGTTGTTGAAAAAGATGGAAAATACTATTCTATGGAAAGCTTCTTAGAGGTTTTATAAATGAGACAGGTTATAAATAGAGCTGGAATAAGAGAAAATTTAGATATAACAAAAATAAGAGAGAAACTTTTAAGAGCTTGTGATAACTTAGAAGTTAATATGGTTGAGTTAGAAAGTCATATAGAATCAATATATGCAGAGAATATAACAACAAAAAAAATTCAAGAATCTTTAATAAACCAAGCTGTTTCTATGACAAGTTTTGAAGAGAGTGACTGGACATATGTTGCAGGAAGACTTTTAATGATGGAAACAGAAAGAGAGGTTTTTCATAAAAGAGGTTTCTCTTATGGTGAGTTTTATAAAAGTATAAAAACTTTAGTAGAGATTGGAATTTATGATAATAGACTTTTAGATTATACTGTAGAAGAGATTGAAGAGTTAGAGGCAACTATGGATATCTCTAGAGATATGATGTATGACTATGCAGGAGCAAATATGTTTGTAAATAGATATTTGCTAAAGTATGATGGTAAAATTTATGAGTTACCTCAAGAGGTATTTATGTGTATAGCTATGCTTTTAGCTATAAATGAAGAAGATAAAGTTTCTGTGGCAAAAAGATTTTACGAAGCATTATCACTAAAAAAAATATCTCTAGCTACTCCAATTTTAGCTAATTTAAGAGTACCAAATGGAAATCTATCATCATGCTTCATAACAGCTATGGATGATAATATAGAATCTATTTTCTACAACGTGGATACAGTTGCAAAAATTAGTAAAAATGGTGGAGGAGTAGGATTAAATATTTCTAGAATAAGAGCAAAGAACTCTATGGTAAATGGATATTATAATGCTAGTGGAGGAGTTGTTCCTTGGATAAAAATTGTAAATGACACAGCAGTAGCTGTAAATCAACAGGGAAGAAGAGCTGGAGCGGTAACAGTAGCTTTAGATTCATGGCATCTAGATATTGAAACATTCTTAGAACTTCAAACAGAAAATGGAGATCAAAGAGGAAAGGCATATGATATCTATCCTCAAGTTGTTCTTTCAGATCTTTTTATGAAAAGAGTAGAAGAGGACTTACCGTGGACTTTAGTTGATCCATATGAAATCAGAAAAAAATATGGTGTTGAACTATGTGAAGTTTATGGAGAGAAATTTGAAGAGTTATATTTAACTATAGAAAAGGATGAAAACTTACAATTAAGAAAAGTTATAAAGGCTAGAGAGTTATTTAAAGAGATTATGAAAGTTCAAATAGAAACTGGAATGCCTTATATTTTCTTTAAGGATAGAGCAAACCTAATGAACCACAATAGCCATGTGGGAATGATAGGAAATGGAAATCTATGTATGGAGAGTTTCTCTAATTTCTCACCAAGTGTAAATTTTAAAGAGGAAACTGTTGGAGAGAATGGAGTTAGAAAGACTAAATTAGGTGAGGTTCATACTTGTAACTTAGTTTCTATGAACTTAGCGGAGTTAGAAAGAGATGAATTAGAAAATATTGTAGATATATCTGTTAGAATTCTTGATAACACGATTGATTTAACAAGAACTCCTATAAAAGAATCAGATAAACATAATTTAGCCTATAGAACAATTGGTGTTGGAGCTATGGGACTTGCAGATTATTTAGCAAGAGAGTTTATGATATATGATGAATCATTAGAAGAGATAGATGAGCTATTCCAAGAGATAGCTATGTATAGTATAAAATCTTCAGCTCTTTTAGCAAAAGAGAGAGGAACGTATCCAATGTTTAAAGGTTCTTTATGGGATCAAGGAATATTTTTCCAAAAAAATAAAGATTGGTATATGGAAAATTCAAAGTTTGGAAAAGAGTGGGAAGAGGTATTCAATTTAGTTAAGATGTATGGATTAAGAAATGGTGAGTTAACAGCAGTTGCACCAAATACATCAACATCTTTACTTATGGGATCGACAGCATCTGTAAACCCTACGTTCTCTAGATTCTATATAGAAAAGAATCAAAAGGGAGCTGTTCCAAGAGTTGTTAAACATCTTAAAGATAGAGCTTGGTTCTATCCAGAGTTTAAAAATGTAAATCCTCAAACATATGTAAAAATAATGAGTAGAATAGGAAAATGGATAACTCAAGGAGTTTCTATGGAGCTTATCTTTGATTTAAATAAAGATATTAAAGCTAAAGATATATATGATACTTTCATGACAGCATGGAAAGAGGGATGTAAATCAGTTTATTATATAAGAACAATTCAAAGAAATACAAATATAATAAATGAAAAAGAGGAGTGTGAAAGCTGCAGTGGATAGAAAAAAACTTTTTAATCCTCTAGGAGATGATTCTTTATCAGAAAGAAAAGTGATAAAGGGAGATAGTACAAATATATTTAATTTGAATAATGTTAAATATCAATGGGCAAATCATCTTTATAGAACAATGATGGGGAACTTTTGGATTCCAGAAAAAATAGATTTAACTCAAGATAAAAATGATTATAAAAATTTAACTGATGAAGAGAAGGAAGCTTATGATGGAATACTTTCATTTCTAATATTTTTAGATAGTATTCAAACAAATAATATTCCAAATGTTTCAGATTATATAACTGCTCCAGAGATAAACTTGATTTTATCAATACAGACTTTCCAAGAAGCTATTCACTCTCAGTCATACCAGTATATAATTGAATCTATTCTACCAAAGGAGATTAGAAACTCGATATATGATAAATGGAGAGAGGATAAAGTTCTATTTGAAAGAAATAGCTATATAGCAAAAATATATCAAAGTTTCTTAGAAAATCCTAGTGATGAAAACTTTGCAAGAGTTATAATAGCTGACTATCTTTTAGAAGCTATATATTTCTACAATGGATTTAACTTCTTCTATCTTTTAGCAAGTAGAAATAGAATGATGGGAACTTCTGATATAATAAAGCTTATTAATAGAGATGAGCTTTCACATGTAGTTATATTCCAGCAGTTAATAAGAGAGATTAAAAACGAAAATAAAGATTTCTTTAATGATGAATTAATATATGATATGTTTAAAAAAGCTGTGGAGCAAGAGATTAGTTGGACAAATCATATAATAGGAAATGGAATATTAGGTATAACAGAGGATACAACAGAGAGATATACAAAGTGGTTAGCTAATGAGAGATTAAAAGCTATAGGACTAAACCCAATCTATGAAGGATATGAAAAAAATCCTTATAGACATTTAGAAAAATTTGCTGATACAGAGGGAGAAGGAAACGTAAAAGCTAACTTCTTCGAAGGAACAGTTACTAGTTATAATATGAGTTCATCTGTAGAGGGATGGGACGAATTTTAAAAGTAATATAAATAAAAAACGGTAGAAAAAATAATTTTCTACCATTTTTTTTATTTCCTATTTTTTAGTTAAAATCAATCTATTATTTTAATATAGGCCAATATCCTTTATTAGCTTCGATTAAATCATCTAAAATAGCTTTTGCAACAGATGCACTTGGAACTGTTTTAGACATAGTAAGAGCTTGCCATAACTTTTGATAAGACCCTTCTATCCAAGCTTCAACAGTTAGCTTCTCAACAGAAACTTGCTGTTCCATAAGCCCTTTTTGGAATTGTGGAATTGCTCCAACAACTAATGGCTCAGGGCCAGCATTTCCAACAATACAAGGGATTTCAACCATAGCAGTAGGATCAAAGTTAACTATAGCACCATTATTTTCAACGATTAAAAGCATCTTCTCTTTTGTATTAAAAGCGATAGCTCTAGCAAGGTCAACTATGTAAGAAGCATGCTCATCGATATGAAGTTCTGTATTATTTGAAGTTTTATTTTTTACAATTTTATCACATTCACCAAAAACAAATTTCTCTCTTCCATCCATAACTTCATTAGCTCTTGTATACTCTTTATTTGAATGTTCAACAACATAATCAGGGAATAGATAGTATTTTAAATATGTATTAGGTAAAGTTGTAGGATCTACAGCAAATACATCTTTTGCTTTGGCAAATGTATCACACCAGCTAGCATCTGTATGTTGGCTATCACCTTTTTTCTCCACATACCCATATTTAGCTACATGTTCTTTTAAGGCAGGCATTAAATCATTTCCAGCTTTATCTTTTATAGATTTCCACCAACCAAAGTGGTTTAACCCGTAGTACATAATATCCATATCTTTTCTAGAATCTAAACCTAAAATTTCAGCCATTCTAACTTCAATTCCAATAGGCATATCACAAATATTTAAAACTTTAGAATTTGGCTTTAATCTTCTAGTAGCCTCAGCAACTATAGCAGCAGGATTAGAATAATTTAGCATCCAAGCATTAGGAGAGTATTTTTCCATATGGTCAATTAACTCAATAACTCCTCCAATTGATCTCATACCATAAGCAACTCCTCCAGGACCACAAGTTTCTTGTCCAACTACGCCATGTTTTAATGGTATTTTTTCATCTAACTCTCTCATTGGATATTTTCCAACTCTAATATGAGCCATAACAAAATCTATATCAGTGAAAGCTTCTTCTGGTTTTGTACTGTAGCTAAACTCTATTTCAGGAGCTCTTTCTTTTAAAAGAATAGCACAAGCATCTCCTATTTTGGCCTGTCTTTTGGCATCATTATCATACATTTTAATCTGTCTAATTGGGAATTTTTCAAGATTGTCCAACAGCATTAAAATTATTCCAGGAGTAAATGTACTTCCTCCACCAGCAATTAAAATCGAAAACTTTTTCATAATAAATCCTCCTATGCGTTAATTAAATTTTTTTCTGAATCTATATTTTCTAAATCTTTATTCATTAAATCTTCGAAGCAGTCCCTAACTTGTGGAACAGATAGTCCTACAATAATCTGAAGAGCATTACCTTTTCTAACAACACCATGAGCTCCAGCTCCTTTAAATATAGAGTCACCTTTAACTAATATTTCATCAAAAACAGTAACTCTAAGTCGAGTGGCACAGTTATTAACAGTTTCAATATTTTGAGCTCCTCCTAGGCCTTGTAAGAAAGTATAAGCTTGATCAAAATATGCGTTTTCAACAACAACATTTCCATTTTTTGCATCTTTTTTATTTTTAAAGTCCTCTTTAGTATAAAGTTTTACCTCTTCATCCTCATCCTCTCTACCAGGAGTTTTTAATTTGAATTTTTCGATACAGTATTTAAAAACAAAGTAGTATATAGGAATAAAAGCCATTCCAACACCAATTTGTGCAATCATAACACCAGTGTGATTTTTAAAAAGTGGTATCCAGTTAATAGCAGCAATCTCTATAAGTCCAGATCCCATATTTCCAACAACTCCAAAAGCATACATAACTGCAGCCATAGAAGCAGCTAAAACCGCATGGATAGCAAATAGAAATGGTGCAATAAACAGGAATGTAAATTCTAAAGGTTCAGTAATTCCCACTAAAACTGCTGTAAGAGCAGCTGGAATTAAAAGTCCAGAAACTATTTTTTTCTTTTCAGGTCGAGCAGTTTTATAGATAGCTAGTGCTATACCGATTGCTCCAAATATTTTACTATTACCATGTAGTGCAAATCCACCTTGGGGGAAAAGCTCTTTTAAAGGTAAAGTTGAGTTAGCAAAGTTAGAAAGATTTTGTGCCCAGAAAACTTGGATTCCATTGTCAACAACTGCAGGTCCAAAGATGAAAGGGCCATAAACAAAATGATGAAGCCCAGTAGGAATTAGAATTCTTTCAAGTAAAGTGTATAACCAAACCCCAAAAGTTCCAGAAGAAATCATTAATGTTTGTAAAGATGAGATACCCATCTGTACTTTAGGCCATACCAAACATGTTACGTATGCAGCGGGAATCATAGCTAAGAAAGCAATCATTCCAACAAGTGCACTTCCTTGAAATATTCCTAAAAAGTCAGGAAGTTTTGTATCAAAGAATCTATTATGTATATATATAGTAAGGCCTGATATTGCAATTGCTCCAACAATACTTGTGTCTAAAGTTTTAATTCCAGCTATTGTAGTTAACCCACTAACTCCCCCAATGTTTTGAGTAAAATCTACTCCAAAACTTGGCCCCCAAAAAGTTAAAATGGCATTAATAAAATAGTTAAAAGTTAAATATGTAACTAATACAGATAGACATGCACGAGGATGAGCTTTTTTTGCTAATCCTATTGGAAGTCCAACAGCAAATATAAGTGGAAGTTGTCTAAATACAGTCCATCCTCCCTCTTCAATAATATAAACAAGTTTGTAGAATAATCCATCTGGATTCGCCAAAGAACCTACGAAATCTGGATTTTTTAAAATAATTGTAAGAGCTACTGTTAATCCTGCAAAAGGAAAAAGTAGTACTGGTGCAAAAAGTGCTCCACCAAGTCTTTGAAAGAATTTTAACATCTTGTTACCTCCCAATTTTTTTCTAGGATCCTCTGTTATTCGAAGTATACAATAGAAAAAGTTCTAAATCAATACTTTGAATCTTAAAAACACACATTACTATAAACGTAACATGTTACGTCAAAAGAATAAAAATATAGAAAATGTTTTGTAAATATAGAGAATTTAGATATAATGTAAAAAATAAGAGATAAGGGAGAGGAAAAATCTGTGAAGATAACAATAAAAGAGATTGCAGAGGATGCAGGGGTTTCTGTATCTACAGTTTCAAGAGTAATATCTAATAATCCCAAAATAAGTGAAGCTACAAAATTGAGAGTGAGAGAGGCGATTGAAAGATTAAATTATAAACCAAATATAATGGCAAGAGGGTTAGTAAAAAGAAAAACAGGAATTTTAGGTATTATAATGCCAAAGGAAACAGCAACACTTTTTAGCAGTCCATTCTTTATAGAGGTTATGCAAGGGATTAGCTTAAAAGGAAAAGAGAGAGATTACTATATTATGTATGACTTTTGTAAAAATGAGAAAGAGGAGTATGAAGGAACAAAAAAGTTAGTTGAAAGTGGCCTAGTTGATGGAATTTGTCTTATGTCAACACGTAAAAACGATAAAAGTATTCAATATTTAAAAGAAACAAAATTTCCTTTTGTTATAATAGGTGAGCCTGAGGAAAAAGATGGTGTTTTGTGGGTAGATAATAATAATTTAAAAGCAACATATGATATGGTAAAAAAAATTATTCATAAAAATGCTAAAAAAATAATTTTTGTAGGTGGAGATAAAAATTTAACAGTTACAATAAATAGAGTGGCTGGTTTTGAAAAAGCATGTAAAGAGTTAAAATTAGATTACTCTATGTATTTGGGAAAAGATTTTTCAAGAGGAGAGGGATATAGATTAGCAGAAAAAATATTTTCAGAACAAAAATGTGAGAATTTTATAATTTCAGATGATAATCTTTTAAAAGGATTTTTAGAATATTTAGAAAAAAATGGTATAGAGAATGCAAATATAGGAAGTTTTAATAAAGCAAATATAAAAGAAATCTGGAAAGATAAAATTTTTCTTCTTGATATAAAACCTGAAAAATTAGGAATGGAAGCAGTGGACCTTTTAGTTAATTGTATTCAAGATAAATTAGAGAGTTGTAATAAAATAGTAGATATAGAATTAAATTAAAAGTTGTAAAAAAGGTTGTAGTAACTTTTTTACAACTTTTTTGTATTATATATAGACAAATTTGAAATTAGATGCTACAATACACAAAAAAGAGCAAACGTTTGCACAAAATGCAAAAATGTTAATATTCTAAAGATATATTAAGGAGAGATTAAAATGTGGTGGAAAGAGTTAATAGGATATCAGATTTATCCGAGAAGTTTTAAAGATTCTAATGGAGATGGGATAGGAGACTTAAAAGGGATAATAGAAAAGTTAGATTATTTAAAAGATTTAGGAATAGATCTTATTTGGGTTTCACCATTTTTTAAAAGTCCAAATGATGATAATGGTTATGATATAAGTGATTATAGAGATATTTTAGAAGAGTTTGGAACTATGGAAGATTTTGACAATCTTTTATCAGAAACTCATAAAAGAGGAATGAAGCTAATAATAGATCTTGTAATAAATCACACAAGTGATGAGCATCCATGGTTTATTGAAGCAAGAGAGTCAAAAGATAGTCCTAAGAGAGATTGGTATATTTGGAGAGAGGGAAAAGATAACGAAGAACCAAATAACTGGGAAAGTATTTTCAAAGGATCAGCTTGGGAAAAGTGTGAAAAAACAGATGAATACTACTTACATCTTTTTTCTAAAAAACAACCTGATTTAAATTGGGAAAATGAAGAGATGAGAAGAGAGATTTATAATATGATGAATTGGTGGTTAGATAAAGGAATTGATGGATTTAGAGTTGATGCTATAAGCCATATTAAAAAAGTTGATGGATTCCCTGATATGCCAAATCCTGATGGAAAAAAATATGTAGATTCTTTTGATATGCATATGAATATAGATGGAATTCAAAAATATCTAAAAGAATTAAAAGAAGAAACTTTCGCAAAATATGATATAGTAACTGTTGGAGAAGCTAATGGGGTAGATGCTGAAAACGCTGATGAATGGGTTGGAAGTGAAAATGGAAAATTCAATATGATATTTCAATTTGAACATCTAAAGTTATGGGATTATGAAGGAGACACTGAGTTTTGTCCAAAAGCCTATAAAGATGTTTTAAATAAGTGGCAAGTAGCTTTAGAAAATAAAGGATGGAATGCTCTTTTTATTGAAAATCATGATATTCCAAGAAGTACATCAACATGGGGAAATGATGGAGAATACTGGTTAGAATCAGCAAAATCTTTTGCAACAACATATTTTTTACAAAAAGGAACTCCATTCATCTATCAAGGACAAGAGATTGGAATGACAAATACAGTATTTAATTCTCTTTCAGAGTTTCAAGATGTGAAAAGTGTGAATGAGGGAAAAGAGAAGTTAGAAGCAGGAATGTGTGAGAAGATAGTTTTAGAAATTTTATCAAATACATCTAGAGATAATGCTAGAACTCCTATGCAATGGGATGATAGTTTAAATGCTGGATTTACAACAGGAAACCCGTGGTTAAAAGTAAATAGTAATTACAAAAATATAAATGTACAAAATCAAATAAAAGATGAAAATTCAATATATAATCACTATAAAAAATTGATATCTTTAAAGAAAAGTAGTAAAACTTTAATTCATGGAGAGTTTAAATTAGTTTTAGAGGATGACAAACATATATTTGCTTACTTAAGAGAGTTAGATAATGAAAGATATCTTATATTATCTAACCTAAGTGAAAATGAAAAAAAATTAAACCTATCAGAATTTAATATAAAAAATGAGGATATAGTACTATCAAATTATAAAATTATAGAAAAGGATTTAAAAGAGTTTATAGTTAGACCGTTTGAAAGTGTAGTATATAAAATTTAATATATATAGGGGAGACGTTAAAATGAAAAAGAAAAGTTTAATATCATTTGATTTTTGGCAAAAATTAGGAAAAGCTTTAATTGTTGTAATAGCAGTAATGCCTGCAGCAGGACTTATGGTTTCTATTGGTAAACTTCTTGGAACAAGTGGATTATCTATGGTTGGAAGAATTATAGAGGATATGGGATGGGGAGTAATTGTAAATCTAAATATACTTTTTGCAGCGGCAATTGGTGGTTCGTGGGCAAAAGAAAAAGCTGGTGGAGCTTTTGCAGGAGTAATAGCTTTTATACTAACAAATAGAATAACGGGGGCTATATTTGGAATAAATGGAGCGATGTTAAATAATCCAGAAGCGGTTATTACATCGTTAACAGGACAAGAACTATTAGTAAAAAATTATTTTACGATGATTATGGGAGCTCCAGCTTTAAATATGGGAGTTTTCGTAGGAATACTTTCAGGATTTTTAGGAGCAGTACTGTTTAATAAATACCAAAATTTTGATAAACTACCAAAGTCTTTAGCGTTTTTTAATGGAAAAAGATTTGTACCATTTGTAGTAATATTTGGATCATTTGTTATGGCTACTGTTTTATCTTTAATCTGGCCTTTTGTTCAGTGGGGATTAAATAGCTTTGGTGAATGGATTGCAACTTCTAGAAATACAGCACCAGTAATAGCACCATTTATATATGGAGCTTTAGAAAGATTATTATTACCATTTGGATTACATCATATGCTAACAATTCCTATGAATTATACAGAGCTAGGTGGAACATACCAAGTTTTAACAGGAACTGCAGTAGGAAGTACAATCGCTGGTCAAGATCCAATTTGGTTAGCTTGGATAACTGATTTAAATAACTTAAAAGCAGCAGGAGATATGACGGGATATAAAAATCTTTTAGATACAGTTGTTCCAGCTAGATTTAAAGCTGGTCAAGTGATATTATCAACAGCTTCACTTTTAGGAATCGGATTAGCGATGCTAAATAATGTTGATAGTGATAAAAAAACACAATACAAAACAATATTTATATCATCGATGCTAGCTGTATTCTTAACAGGAGTAACAGAACCAATTGAGTTTATGTTTATGTTTGTGGCACCAGTTTTATATGTAGCTTATGCAATTTTAACAGGACTTGCTTTTGCTTTAGTAGATATAATATCTTTAAGAGTTCACTCTTTTGGATTCTTAGAACTACTTTCTCGTATACCTTTAATGATGAAAGCTGGATTATATAAAGATTTAATAAACTTTGTAATAGTAAGTGGAGGATTTTTCTTTGCAAACTACTGGTTATTTAATTTAATTATAAAAAAATATGATTTGCCAACTCCAGGAAGAAGAGGAAATTATATTGATGAAGAGGAAGATAGTAGTGAGGAAAAAGTAAAAACAAATGGTAAACAAGAAGAGATTCCAGTTAGAATAATTGAGCTTCTTGGTGGAAGTGAAAATATAGTTGATGTAGATGCATGTATGACAAGACTTAGAGTTACTGTAAAAGATGCAGATGTAGTAGGAGATAAAAATATGTGGAAAAAAACTGGTTCTATAGGACTAATAATAAAAGACTGTGGAGTTCAAGCCATATATGGACCAAAAGCAGATATACTAAAATGTAAAATAATTGATATATTAGGGAGATAAATTTTAAATGAAACTATTAACACTAAACTGTCACTCTTGGCAAGAGAAAGACCAATTGGAGAAAATGAAGTATCTAGCTAAGGTAATATTTGAAGAGAATTATGAGGTAGTTGCTTTACAAGAGGTAAATCAATTAATAGAAGACAAGATTTTATATGATGATATAAGAGAGGGAAACTTTATAGATATTTTGTGCAAGGAGCTAAAAAAATTAGGGGTTGAGTATAGCTACCGTTGGGATTATCATCATGTAGGATACGATGTTTTTCATGAAGGAACTGGGATTCTTTTTAAAGGGGAGTTAAAAGAAAGTTTAGGAAAGTTTATAGGAAAAACTAAAGATACAAACTTTTGGAAAACAAGAAAATTTACAATGATATCTAAATTAGTTGGAGATGTTGTAATAGATTTTTATAGTTGTCACATGGGGTGGTGGAAAGATAGCGATAATCCTTTTGAAGAACAGTTAGATGAATTAATAGAGTTTGCTAATAAAAGAGGAAATATATACTTTTTAATGGGAGATTTTAATAATGATGCTAATATTAGAGGAGAGGGATACGACTATTTATTGACAAAAGGAGTTAAAGATACATATTTAGAAGCTGTAAAAAAAGATGATGGAATAACTGTACCAGGTGTTATTGCTGGTTGGGAGGGGAAGTGTAGTAATCCTAAAAGAATAGATTTTATTTTTACAAATAGCGAGAGTGAAATAAAATCTAGCGAGGTTATTTTTAATGGAAAAAATAAAGAGATTATATCAGATCACTTTGGGGTAGCGATAGAGATATAAAAATAAAAGGATTGAGCTAAAGAAGTAGCTCAATCCTTTTTCTATTTACTTTTCTATTTAGCAGTAGGTTTAACTTTTTTTAAGAAGTTATAGAAAACAAATACTATAATTCCTGTTGTAACATAAAGTTGAATACCAGCAATATTTCTAACAATGTTAGAATACTCAGGTAGATTTATACTAGTTAAGTAAGCACTCATTCTAAAAGATGCTACAGTTCCAACTGCCATAGGGAAGGTAGTTCCCGCAAAACCAGGGTGGAAGTTAAAGCTAAAGAATTTAGGAATACTTAATAGTATTGAAATAAGTGTTACAAAAACAATTCCATATAGGAAGAATGCAATATACATATTAGGTTCTTTAACTACATTTAAGTAACCAATAGCACAAAGGCTTGATGGTGCTAATAGTATAGCTTTTGTATGATAAACCATATCAGGTAAAGGTTTTATAATTAATCTTCTAATCATAAATGGAATTATTGTGAAGAATACCAACACTCCATAAACTAAAACCCATTTAGAAATAACAGGCTCATCCATAGCTCCACCTACAACAATAGAAACCATGATTCCATTATAAGTTACAAACCAACTTGGAACAAAGGTATCAATGTTAAAGTTTTTAATAACATTTCTATAAGTGAAAATACAAATAGCAAAAGCATGGAAAAATACACCGAAAAGCCAAAGATTTTTTCCTAAAAAAGGACTGTATGGAAGCAAAAATGCTCCAATAATCATAGCTAACATAGAGTAAGTACCGTATAAACTAGCAGGAATAGTGTTACTATATTCCGCTAGAAAGGCCTCTTTATGTCTAAAAATCTTTATAGTTGCTAAAATAAATACTACAATACCAATAATCATGAAGATATTTCTAAGGTAAGTAAAATTTAGTAATAAAAAGGCATTGGCAAGAGTGCACGCCCCAACAGTTGTAGCAATAGCCCCAACAGGGAAACGCTCTAACCTATCAATTGTCTCTTTAATCATTATAATCTCCTTATATTTTATTTTTTATACTCAAATTCAAGTTCAGAATTTATATTGAAGAAATCAGAGTAATCAATTTTAAAAATTGATTTTTTAATTTTTGAGATATCAATATTAAGTCTGATTAATTGTGTTAAAACACCTGTGTACGAAAGGTCTCCTTGAATAATAGCTCCATAAATTTTTCCATTTTTATGAGCAATTTTTTTGTAGACACCATCTCTTTCTCTAAGAGAATCAATAATCATTCCCTCTGTTTTTTCGTAAATATGTAAGCAACCTAAAGATAAAGTTGGAATATCAAAGAAGTTCATAGTTGACTTAGCAAAGAAAAAATCATCCATAACTCTAGTTTTTCCTGCCATATTTGAAGTAGCAGCTATTCCCTCTTTTACTGCAACAGACCAGATAGTACCATTGCCACTAATATCTCCAGCTCCATATACATCCTTAACATTAGTTTCACCTTTTTCATTAAAAAGAAGACCAACTTTATTGTATTCTATTGATGTATTTTCTAAAAACTCCACATTTGGCTTTACTCCAGCACAAACAATAACTAAATCAGCTAAAAGTTCAACATCTCTACCATCATCTATTAAACTTAAAGAGTTAATTAAATTAGGGTTATTTGGATTTACATTTAATTTTGTAACTTTTGAGTCAAAGAATAATTTTACACCATGCTCAACTAATTTTTTTTCATAAGTTATAGATGCTTCTTTATCAAGTTGTAATGGTAATAATCTATCAGACATCTCAATTAAAGATAGATTAGCATGAACATTTTTATTATGAATTAGTCCACTAATTGCATCCATACCAATTAAACCAGCACCAATGACCACGATATTTTTTGCTTTTTTAGAAATCTCTATAATTTTATTGCAGTCATCTAAAGATTTTAATCCTACAACATTTTCTTTTCCATTTATATTCTCAATAGGTGGGAAAAATGGTCTAGATCCAGAAGCGATTAAAACTTTATCGTATGAAACTACTTCATTATTATCTAAAGTGATAGTTTTTTCCTTTTCATTTAAAGAGATAACCTCTCTTCCTTTAATCCAGTTTATATTGTTTTTTTCAAAGAAATCTTTATCTACAAAGTTGATACCATCGACATCTCTCATTCCACCAATATAGTGATGAAGAATACATCTTGAGTAGATGTCAGTATCTTTAGAGATTAGTGTAATGTCTGCATTTTTGTCTAAAGATCTTAAGTTTTCTGCTCCATTAATTCCAGCTGCAGAAGCTCCAATTATAACATATTTCATTATTCTACCTCCTCAAGAGTAATTGCAGCCATAGGACATTTAGCAACACATTGTGGTCCGTTAGGATCATGACTACACATATCACATTTCATAATCTCTTTTTTAGTTGCTTTATCCTCTTTTAAAGTTCCATATGGGCACGCCATAATACACATATAACAACTAGCACATTTGTTTTTATCGTAAGTAACATATCCTGTTTCAGAATCTTTTCTCATAGCTCCACTCATACAAGTATAAACACACTCAGGAAGATCACAATTTCTACAAAAGATTGGAGAAAATTTAAAATCACTACTTAAGACAACTCTATTTCTAGAGTCAGCAGAATCGTGAGAAACTAAGCAGGCACTAACGCAAGTTAAGCAACCGATACATTTACTTCTATCTATTTTTATTCTTTTCAATTTAATCTCTCCTTTATCTTTAGATTTTTTCAATAGAAACTGGAGCATATTTATATGAAGGCTCCTTAGAATATGGATCATATATAGAAAGTGTTAAATTATTTGTTTCTATATAGTGAATAGGTGCGTATAAAACATCATGAGGTAAATTATCAGTAGTTAATGCTAAGAATTTACTACTTCTACCATTTATAGATTTAACTAAAACTTCATCTTGTGATTCAATACCTAACTCTTCACCAAGAGTCTTAGAGATATAGATATATGAATTATCTGAAGTTGAGTCATTAACATACGTGATCTCTTTCGTTCTAGTTTGAGTATGCCACTGTCCAACAGTTCCTCTTCCTGTATTTAGAACGTAAGGATAAGTTTCATTTGTAGGCACAGGATTTTCTGCTACATCTTCAAATACAAATTTAACCTTTTTACTAGGTGTATAGTATTCACCATTTTCAAATAGTCTTCTTTCGTTATCAACTAAAGTTTCACCCTCTCTAAATGGCCACTGAACACCATATCCATTTTCTAAAAGTTTATAGCTAACTCCAGTCATATCGCAAGGAGTATCCTTTGTAACTTTAACCATTTTATTGAAAACTGCTTCAGGAGTTTCCCATCCATCTAAAAGTGTTCCCATACCTAAAGCTTTTCCTACATTATATATAACTTCAAAATCACTAAAAGATCCTTCAGGCTTAGGAATAACAGGATTCAATTTAGATATTCTTCTTTCTGTATTGATAAGTGTTCCCTCTTTTTCTATTCCAGAAACTACTGGCAAGAAAAGATCAGCAAGTTCAGAGCTATCTGTATTTGGATACAGATCTTGTACAACAAAAAGGTCCAACTTCTCAATAGCTTCTGCGAATTGAGTGTTATTAGTCCAAGAGTGTCTAGGGTTTGTACAAAGAATCCATAGAGCTTTAATCTCACCAGAAACTATTTTTTCAATTATTACATTGTAAGGAAGTGTAGGTTTTGTTGGGAAAATAGCAGGATCTAATCCTAAAGCATCTCCAACAATTTTTCTTTTAGCCTCATCAGTGTACTCTCCACCACCATATAATCCAGTTGTATTACTGAAAAGACGTGATCCCATAGCATTACATTGTCCTGTTATAGAGTTAGCTCCAGTTCCAGGTCTACCCATATTTCCAGTCATAACAGCTAAGTTAATTATACCTTGAGCGGTTCTAACAGCTTGATAGCTTTGGTTTATTCCCATAGTCCACCAGAAAGAAACAGCATCTCCTTCATGAATAAGTTTAACTAAAGTTAAAAATTCATCTTTAGTTATTCCTACTTTTTCTTCTATGTCATCAATAGAGAACTTTGAAACATGTTCTTTAAAGGCATCGAAATTTTCAGAATATTTTTCAATATAATTATTATCAATCCAGTTATTTTCAATTAAATAGTTAGCAATTGTATAGTATAAAATAATATCACTTTTAGGTTTTATACAGAAGAAGTAGTCAGCATTTTGAGCTGTTTCACTGCATCTAACATCAATAACAATAACTTTCTTATTTTTATTTTTACGTACTCTATCCCAAATGATAGGGTGAGCTACTACAGGGTTAGCTCCAGTAAAAATAATAGTGTCAGAAAGTTCTAAATCATTTAGTGTATAAGGAGGCGCATCAAATCCAAAACTTTGTTTATGTGCAACAACAGATGTAGCCATACAAAGTCTAGTATTTCCATCAAGTTGTCCACCTACAAAGTTTCTAAAAACATGACCAACTAAAGCCATCTCTTCTAAAGCTAATTGACCAGTACTTATGCAGGCTACGCTTTCTTTTCCGTGCTTTTCAACGATATCTTTTAACTTATCGCTAAAAAAACTATAAGCTCTCTCCCAAGAGATTTCCTCTCTTCCATTTTCAGTTTTTAATAGTGGGTTTTTAGGAAAATCAGCTGATGTAAGTTGTTTATCAAGATTTAAACCTTTGATACAACTAAATCCTTTATTAACAGGATATTTTTCAGTGGGAATAACTTTTTTAATTTTATTGTCTTCAACGTAGAAATCCATGTTACATGCTAATGAACAGTAGTTGCAAGTTGTTTGAATTTTATTCATATTCTCTCCTCCTTGGTATACAAGTATTATATACATATTATAATACTTATTAATAAAAAATAGTAGTGTGACTTTAGTCACACTACTATAAAAAAGGTTAAAATTAATTCTAAAAATGTTTAAAAATTATTGTGTAATAAGTTCTAGTTCAACAGGAATAAACTGTGGAACTGTTTCCTTTTTTACAATTTTATCAGCCGCTTCAATTCCTTTAGCACCAATCTCTGCTGGTTTTTGAGCAACAGTTGCAGCAAGTTTACCCTCTTTAACAGCTTTCACTGCATCTTCAGTGGCATCAAAACCAACGATTATAAAATCAGTTTTTCCAGATGCTTCAATAGCTTTTAGAGCTCCAAGGGCCATCTCATCATTATGAGCAAAAACAGCATTAACTTCAGGTTGTGCTTGTAAAATATTTTCCATAACATTAAGTCCTTTAGTTCTGTCAAAGTCAGCAGCTTGTTTTGCAACTATATCTAATTTATTCTGAGCAGCCTTGTTAAATCCTTCTCCTCTATCACGAGCAGCAGTTGTACCAGGGATTCCTTCTAACTCTACAACTTTATTATTTTTTCCATTTAATTTTTCAACTATGAAGTTTCCAGCTAATTCTCCACCAGCAACGTTATCAGAAGCGATGTGAGTAACAACTTTTCCACCATTAGACGCTCTATCTAAAGTAATTACTGGAACTTTATTACGGTTAGCAGCTTTAACAGCTGATACAACAGCATCAGAATCAGTTGGATTTATTAAAAGAACATCTATTCCTTTAACAAGAAGATCTTCAACATTTCCTAACTCCTTAGAAGGATCATTTTGAGAGTCTAAAACAACAATTTCGTGCCCCATCTCTTTTGCTTTAGAAACAGCTCCCTCTTTTAAAGTAACGAAGAAAGGATTGTCTTGTGTAGAAACAACTAATCCTACCTTAGCAGCTTCAGCAATTGTCCCCATACCTAAAGCAAGAACCATAAGTCCTAAAAATCTTAATTTGTTTTTCATAATTATTACACCACCCATAAAATTTATTTAGAAGATTTTTTATCAATTAAAACAGCTATAAGAATTACTAAAGCTTTAACCATCATCTGATAGTAAGATGATACGTTTAAAAGGTTTAAAGCGTTTCCTAAAACACCAATAATAATTGCTCCAAGAGCAGTTCCTGCAATGGTACCAACTCCACCAGCAAGAGATGTTCCACCTAGAACAACTGCAGCAATGGCATCAAGTTCATACCCAGATCCAGCAGTAGGTTGAGCAGAACCAAGTCTAGAAGTAACAATAACTCCAGCTAAAGCTGAAAGAGCTCCACAAACACCATAAACTAAAGTTTTATATTTAGATGTATTTACTCCTGAAAGTTTAGTAGCTTCTTCATTTCCACCAATAGCATAGATATATCTACCAAATTTGATATTATTTAGTATATAGTATCCAGCTATGAAAAGAGCAATCATAATATATATTGGGATAGGAATATCAAAGAAATAACCTCCACCAATATTATCAAAGAAATCTCCACCATCTCTCACAGGGATTGGCTTACCATCAGTGAAAACTAAAGTGGCTCCCCTTAAAAGAGTCATAGTAACTAAAGTAACTATAAATGGCTGAAGTTTAGCATATGATATAAGTAAACCGTTAAAAATTCCAAAAAGTCCACCAATAATAACAGCTATAACAATAGCTAAAATTGGATTTACACCATTAGCTATTAAACTTGCTCCAAAAGCTCCAGTTAAAGCTAAAATAGAACCAACAGAAAGATCGATTCCACCAGTTAAAATAACTAAAGTCATTCCAATTGCAATAACTGAGTTTATAGATGTTTGTCTTAAAACGTTTAAGATATTATTAACTGATAAAAACCTTGGGTTTAAAAATGAAACTATTATAGAGAAAACAATTAAACCGATTAGAGGCTTATTGTTATATATTTTTTTTAACATTATTTATTCAACTCCTACTGCATATCTCATTATTTTTTCTTGAGTGAACTCATCTTTAGATAGAGTTCCACTTATTTTGTGTTCATGGATAACCATAATTCTATCACTTAGTCCCATTACTTCTGGCATTTCAGAAGATATCATAATAATACTAAGACCTTTTTTCTTTAGCTCGTTAATAACATCGTAGATCTCTTTTTTAGCACCAACATCTACTCCTCTAGTTGGCTCATCTAAAATCAGAATTTTAGGATTAGTTAAAAGAGCTTTTGCAATAGCTACTTTTTGTTGGTTTCCACCACTTAAGTTTTTAATAATTTGATTAGGTGAAGGAGTTTTTACTCCAAATTTTTCAATATATTCATCAACAGATTTGTTTTCAGCATTTTTATTTAAACCTAATCTACTTGAGAAGAATTTTAAAGATGATAGAGTCATATTTTCTTTAACACTTAATCCTAATACTAACCCATCTCCTTTTCTGTCTTCTGAAACGTAGGCAATTCCATGGTTAACACCAGATTCAGGAGAAGTAATAGAAACATCTTGTCCCTCTATAAAAACTTTACCAGAAGATTTTTTATAATATCCATATATAGTTTTTACAAGCTCACTTCTTCCAGCTCCCATAAGACCAGCAATACCTAAAATTTCTCCTTTTTTTAAAGCAAAAGATGCATCTTTTACATATTTACCACAAAGGTTTTCAACTCTTAAAACTTCATCACCAGGAGTTACAGAAACATTAGGAAACTGCTCACTTAAAGTTCTTCCAACCATTTTTTCAATAATATAGTTTTCATCAATATCTTTAACTTCAGCTTCAGAGATAAATTTACCATCTCTTAAAACAGTTATATCATCACAAATAGCAGGAATCTCTTTTAATCTATGAGATATATATATGATACTTTTTCCTTCTGATGTAAGCTCTTTAATAACTTTGAAAAGACTTTCAGTTTCCTTATCAGTTAGTGCATCTGTAGGTTCGTCCATAACAATTAGTTTAGCGTTTTGTGAAAGAGCTTTAGCAATTTCAACCATTTGCATTTTACCGATTGTTAAGTCTTTTATTAAAGTTTTTTCACTGTCTTCAACATTAAGAAGATCTAAAATTGATCTAGCTTCTCTATGCATAAGAGTCCAATCTATTTTTCCAAAATTATTTGTAAGTTCTCTTCCTAAAAATATATTCTCAGTTATACTCATGTGTTGAATTAAATTTAGCTCTTGGTGAATAATAGCAATACCAGCTTCTTGAGAATCTTTAGTTCCTTTAAAAGTAACTTCATGTCCATGATAGAAAACAGTCCCTGAATCTTTACTATAGATACCAGTCATTATTTTCATAAGTGTTGACTTTCCAGCACCATTTTCTCCCATTAAAGCCATAACTCTTCCTTTGTAAGCATTTAAACAAGCACCATCTAGTGCTTTAACACCTGGGAAAGATTTACAGATATCTTTCATTTGTAAAACAATTTCTTTATTCATTTAGAAAACTACTCCTGACTTTAAAATAATATTTGCATATGGAGTACATTCTCCAGTTCTAACAATTGCTTCACTTTCTTTTGTGATCTCTTTAAACTCTGTGTGAGAAACTTCAACAACTTTTGGATTCATTCCATTTTTTACGAAAGTTTCTAAAATTTCATTATAAACTTTAGGGTTAATAGTTTTAATTTCAGAGGCTAGAACAATCTCTTCAACTATCATTTCACTTAAAATAGCATCTAAAGTTTTGATAAAACTAGGGTATCCAGCTTCAATAGCTAAATCTATTCTTTTTACACCTTTTGGGAATGGAAGGCCAGCATCACAAAGTGTAATGTGAGATGTATGACCTATTTTAGCAATCTCATAAGAAAGTTCACTATTTAAAAGTTTTCCTTTTTTCATAATTTATTCTCCTTTAAAATTTAATACTTCTTCAAGAGTTGGTATCGATGTTTGAGCACCAATTCTAGTAACAGATATAGCAGCAACCTTAGTTCCTCTATCAATAGCTTCTTCAAAAGTTAGACCAGAAGCAAGTCCATTTACAAAACCACCAATAAAACTATCTCCAGCAGCAGTTGTATCAATTGCTTTAACTTTGTAAGCTGGGAATGATCTTCTCTCTGTTTTACTTATAAACATACATCCCTTACTTCCTAAAGTAACGATAAGTCCTTTAACACCTTTGTCTAAAAGTATGTTAGCAGCATTTATTACACTTTCTTCATCAGTAACAGGTATTCCAGATAAAATCTCTAACTCTGTTTCATTTGGAATTATATAATCAGAATTTGAAATAATCTCTTCATCCAATTTATTAGCAGGAGCTGGATTTAAAATAGTTATTTTTCCAAGCTCTTTAGCTTTTTTTAATGAATATTTAACTGTTTCCATTGGGATTTCAAGTTGAGTAACAAGAATATCACAATTTTTAATAGTATCTAAATGTCTATCTATATAAGAATTATCAACTTCATAATTAGCTCCAGGAACAACAATAATTCTATTTTGTCCATTATCTTCTACGATAATTTTAGCAATACCAGTCGCTTCATCACAATACTCGATATTAGAAACATCTACTCCATCTTTTTTCATAGAATCTAGAAGAATATTTCCCATACCCTCTTTTCCTATTTTTCCTAGCATAGAAACTGGAGATTTCATCTTCCCCATAGCAACAGCTTGGTTAGCTCCTTTTCCACCAGGGATTTGCATGAATTTCTTACCTAAAAGAGTTTCACCACCACGAGGTGCTCTTTCGCAAATTGTAACTAAATCCATGTTAATGCTTCCAACAACAACAATTTTTTTCATGTTAAAATCTCCTTAAAAAATAATTAATGTGATTAAATAGTGTACACAATAAGTTTAAAAAATACTCGATACCTTTAATTTAGCACACTAAAAAAGTAATGTCAATAAAATAAAAACTGAAACTTTGTGAAAAGTTTCAGCAATTATTAGTATTATTTAGTTGGAATAGCCACCTCAACACGGTTTTCATATGCATTTTTTAGTGCACCTAAAATATCTCCATGACTATCTCTTAAACTCATTGTAGCTCCAGCAGTTATATCAGCAACCTCTTTTTTTTCAGCTTCAGTTAATTTACTATATTTTTCTTTATCTTTATCATTTCTACTATTTTCTTTTAAAGGTCTTCCGTTAACATCTGAGTATAGCTTTGTGAAAATAATTTCTAACTCTTCAACTGTTTTACCTTTAAATTTCTCTTGGAAAAAGTCCATTTGTTCATCCCATTCATTTTTAGGGTTCATTCCATAGGCAGCTCCACGTTCTCTTTTAGTTTTCCAATTATCAACTTCATTAGCTATGCTAGCAGGAGTATTTTCAGTTTTACCAATAACTTTTTTAGTTTTATGATCAGCTAAATTATGACCTTCAGTTCCAGGCCACCCTGAAAAATGTGGCATGCTTTCTCCATCGTAATTTGGTGTACTAACTTCTAAGGCATCAACTACGGCATTTATAATTTTTCCATCAGAATCGAAAAGTACAGCAGCATCTACGTAGTTGAAACTATAAACTTGTTGTCCTTCACTATCTTTACCAGGACCAACTCTAAAGTTTGTTGAATGTCCTAAACCTTGGTAGATTTTAGTTTCAGCAGCAAAAGATGAAATTGATCCACAAAGTAAAAGAGCTGAAAGAGATAGTGGTAACCATTTTTTTATCATTAAAATCACTCCTTTTGGAAATAGATTAGTTTCTAAGTAGTACGTATATACCTTATTTTTTTTGAAAAAACAAGAAAAAAATTTTTTCTAAAGGATTTATTAATAAAGAAGAGAATAATGTAGCATGAAAACAATTAAATACAGGAGGAGTGTTATGTTGCATAGAGTAAAAGTTTGTGAGGAGAAGGAGGTTTCCAAATGGATGATTTAAAGAGTAACAAGCTTGGATTTTGGAGTATTTTCTTTTTGGGGATAAACTCAATAATTGGGTCAGGGATTTTTCTTTTACCAAATAAAGCATACGCTGATGTAGGATTAGCTAGTCTAATAGTAATTTTAATAAATGCTGTGTTAGCACTGTTTTTAGCCCTTTGTTTTGCTGAAACAGCAAGTATTTTTGATAAAAATGGTTCATCTTTTGTGTATGCAAAAGAAGCATATGGAAACTTTGTAGGTTTTGAAATTGGAATTTTTGCTTGGTTCATAGGTATTGTTAGTTGGGCAGCAGAGATTCAAGGTTTTTTAACGGCATTTGGTGGAATATATCCTATAACCATTGATCCATATTATAATAAATTATTTGTAGTAGGTATTGGAGTTTTCTTAGGAGTACTAAACTACTTAGGAGTTAAATTTTCAAAAATATTAAATAATCTTATAACTGTAAGTAAGTTATTACCTTTAATACTATTTGTTTTTGTAGGAATATTTTTTATAAAGGGACCAGATTTTTTTCCATTGATTCCTAAGATAGAGCTAGGTCTTTCAACTGGAAATTTAGGAGTTGCCACTTTAGTTATATTTTATGCATTTACTGGATTTGATTTATTGGCAGTAGCAGCAGAAGATATGCAAAATCCAACAAAAAATTTACCTAAAGCTATAATATGGGTTATGATATTCTGTTCTATTTTTTATCTGATGGTTATGGTGGTTTGTATAGGTTTATTAGGACCTAAGTTAGGAACAACTTCAGTTCCGATAGCTTCAGCGACAGCAGCAGTATTTGGAAGTTCTGGATTTTTATTTATAACAATAGCTACTTTGGTTTCTATTGGAGGAATAACAATAGCTTTATCATTTATTGCACCAAGATCAATTCAAGCTTTAGCAGATAGTAAATATGTACCTGAAATTTTTAATAAAAAAGGTAGATTTGGAACAGCTGGATTTGCAATTTTATTAACAACAGCAATAACTATTAGTTTAGCTCTTTATGGAAACTTTATATTTTTAGCAAGCCTTACAGTTATAGCTCGTTTAATTGAGTTTATATCTACGGCAGGTTCTGTTTTAGTTTTTAGAAAAAGAAAGTTAAAAGCACAATATAAAATTCCATTAGGACCGATTATTCCAGTAATAGCTATAATATTATCAATATGGTTATTAAGTCAATCGTCACATGAAAATCTACTTTTTATTATAATAGGATTTATAATTGGAGCTATATTATATGTAACTTATGCTAAAAAACAAATGGAGAAACAATAAAAATAGGAGGATGCATTCGCATCCTCCTTATTATTTTATAAGTATTATTTAAATTTTGTTTCTCCATCAAGAGTTAAGATAGCTCCGTATAAATCAGGTCTTCTATCTCTAAATAATCCCCAGAAAGCTCTATAATCATCAATAGCAGCTAAGTCTAATTCAGCTATTGCAAAACCTTCAGAATCTCTGTCCATCTCTGAAATTTTAGCACCAGTGTGATCAGCAATGAAAGATGATCCATAGAATTTAACTCCTATCTCATCAACATGCTCTTGACCTGTTCTGTTAGCACAAACTAATGGAGTTAAGTTTGCACCTGCATGTCCTTGCATAACTCTTTGCCAATGGTCTTTTGTATCCATAGTAGGGTCACTAGGTTCTGATCCAATAGCTGTAGGATAGAATAGGATTTCAGCTCCCATTAAAGCCATACATCTTGCTGATTCAGGGAACCATTGATCCCAACATATAGCAACACCAATTTTAGCATATTTAGTTTCCCAAACTTTAAAACCAGTATCTCCTATATTAAAATAGAATTTTTCTTGATACCCACTTACATCGTGAGGGATGTGACTTTTTCTATAAATTCCTAAAATCTCTCCATCAGCATCTATGATAGCTATTGAATTATATCTTGCACCATGTTTTCTCTCGTAAAAACTTATTGGAAGAACAACTTGTAATTCTTTTGCAACTTTTTTAAAATGATTAACTGCTGTATCTAATTCTAATTCTGTTGCAAATTGCATGTACTCAGCTTTTTCTTTTGCACAGAAGTAAACTCTTTCAAATAATTCAGAAAGTAAAATTATTTGAGCTCCTTCAGCTGCTGCTGCTCTAACTTGTGTTTCTGCTTTTCTTATATTTTCATCAACATCCCATCCTAGAGACATTTGAACTGCTGCTACTTTAACTTTTCTCATATAAATCTTCCTCCTTTAACTAAAAACTTTTTCCATAAGGCATTTGTTGAGTTATACAGTGAACACATCCACCACCAATAATGATAGGCATTCCATCTATAGGAACTACTTTTCTATCAGGGTAAGCTTTTTGAATAGCTTCTAATGCTTTTTTATCTGTTTCTTCAGCGTCTCCACCAAAAGTTGGAACAATAACTGCTCCAGTTACAGGTAAATAGTTTATATAACTTAATGTAAGAAGTTGACCATCATAATATCTAATAGGAGGTTTTTCAATTTCAATAATTTCAAAAGGTAGTCCACTTGATCTATCTTTAAATTCTCTTAATATTTTCATATTTTCTTGGAAAATCTCGTAATCAGGGTCTTTTTCATCGTAACAAGCTTGAATTATAATAACTCCAGGTCTAACAAAACATGCTGTATTATCAACATGGCCATCAGTTAAATCTCCATATAAACCAGATTTTAACCAGATAACTTGTTCACCACCTAAATATTCTTCTAATAAGTTAGTTACTTCCTCTTTTGTGAATCTAGAGTTTCTAGAACCAGTAAGTAAAGCAGATTCTGTTGTTAAAATAGTTCCTTGTCCATCTGAGTGGATTCCTCCACCTTCTAAAGCTAATGGAGAAGTAAATACTGGAACATCATAAAATATTCCTAAATGATAAGGAACTTTACTATCGTTATAGTGTGTTTGATATTTTTCACCATAAGAAGTAAATCTCCATTTAACTGCTGCTACCTCTTGGTCATCGTTTAGTAAAAAAGTGGGACCATTATCTCTAACCCACGAATCGTCTATTGGTAGACATAATACTTCTACTTTTTCTCCACACATTTCTTTAACTTCATGTAGAAGTTCAGGAGGGGCAATCATAACTAACTCCTCAAATTCAGCAATAGCTTTTGCTACATTAGCATATCCTTTTCTAGCCGCTTCAATTCCATCAGGCCAAAGTGGAGTTCTACTATTTTTTCCATCTCTAACAGGCCATTGCATAAAAGTACGTCTTCTTTTTTCCCACTCTCCAGGCATTCTATAGCCAAGTTCTCTAGGTGTTTTACCACAAGTTCCAAACATAATACTAACCTCCTTGATAACGATATTGATTTAAAAATAAATCTAATTACCATAAATCACTTGCATTATTCATTTTATTTTTGGGATTTCTTTTTTATTTTGTGAAAAAAATTTATACTTATCCTTAAAAAGATACAAAATTTCAAGGAAAATGAGTTGGAAATCTGAATATTTAAATAAATAATAAATAGGAGAGATATATATGGATAATCTTAGGGAGGATTTAACAGTTATCAATGAAAATGACATTTTATATTTAGCAAGTTATGTAGGAAAATTGATACTGGAATCTGGTGGAGAAACCTATAGAGCAGAGGATATGGTAGATAAAATATGTAATCACTATGGTCTTGAATCAAATTCATTTGCAGTTTTATCTAGTATTTTAACAACAATAAGAGGAAGAGAAAGAAGATTTTTTACAAATATAGAGAAAATAAGGATGAGAACTATAAATGTAGAAAAAATTTCTAAATTAAGTTCTTTAGTAAGAGATATAGATAGTTATACTTTTAAAGAGTTTCTTGAAAAAGTAAAAGAGATTGATGATGAAAAAGCATATGGATTTCTTTATGTACTATTAGGAAATTGTATTGCAGCAGGAGCTTTTGCATATTATTTTGGTGGAGATAGGGGAAGTTGTATTGCTTCAGTTATTGGAGCTATTTCAATATCATTTTTAGGCTATTTTGCTGCAAAGCTAATGATAAATAAATTCTTCTTGAATTTAGTAGGAGGTATGGTTTGCTCTTTCTCAGCTTACATATGTTTTTTGTTTGGGATAATTCCTGAGATTTCAGTGACAATAATTTCAACATTAATGCTATTGGTTCCTGGAATTGCTTTTACAAACTCTATTAGAGATTTGATAACAGGAGATTTAGTTTCAGGAATTGCAAGAGGGGTGGAAGCCTTTATGGTAGGAACTGCTTTAGCAATAGGATCTGGAATAACTTTATCCATTATAAAAACACTAGGAGGATTACTATGAGGGTAATAATAATTCAGGTTATATCATCAATTGTTGCAACCTATGGTTTTGGGATAATATTTAATGTGAAAGGAATGAAAAATTTATATGGTAGTTTTGGTGCTGGAATAGGCTGGTTAGTGTATAGCTTATTGAGTGAAAAAGGTTTTACATATTTCATATCTTATACAGCAGCATCTTCAACTATAACAATATATTCTGAAATTTTATCGAGAAGATTAAAGGTACCAACAGTTTCATTTTTATATCCATGTATGATTCCTTTAGTTCCAGGTGGAGGAATATATTATACGATGTACTATATAGTACAGGATAGTATATCTAAAGCAGTAGAAAAAGGAATAGAAACATTTATTATATCGGGATCAATTGCCATTGGAATTCTAACAGTCTCAACATTTTCACAAATTTATTATTATATAGTAAAGAAAAAAGCAAAAGAAAATTTATAAAAGGAGTTTATTATGGGGATTTTAAAAGTTTATATATTAGCTATTTTAACTGGATTTGTAACAGGTCTTATAACAATACCCTATAGATGGATGATAGAAAAATCAAGTTATATAAGAGATATGATTTTTAATTTGAACAATCCATTATACTACTTAATTTTAGGGTTTATTGGAATATATATTATAGGTATTTTAATAAGTAAGATGGTAGAGGATAGTCCACTGATTACAGGAAGTGGTATTCCTCAAGCAAGAGCACAAATTTACGGAAGAATAAAAGTAAAGAATCCAATAAAAAATTTAGTTTTTAAATTCTTAGGTGGTGTTTCTGGAATTTCAGCAGGATATTCACTTGGAAGAGAAGGTCCTTCGGTACAAATGGGAGCACTTATTGGAGAAACGGTGTCTCAAGTATTTAAAGTAGATCCCGTTGAGAGAAAATATTTAATAATGAGTGGAGCAGGTGCAGGATTATCATCAGCCTTTACAGCACCATTAGCTTCCGCAATTTTTATAGCTGAAGAGTTACAAAAATATTTTAATTCAAGACTAACAATTTTTTCTTTTTTAGGTTCGATAGTTTCAGGATATATGGCGGCTAAGTTTTTTGTAAAAAATGATTATCTAGATATAGTTGTAAACTATCCACAAAACTTAAACTATTTTGAATATTTCTATATTTGTATAGCTTTTGCAATATTTATAAGTTTAGTAGGTAAAAGTTTTTCTTTTCTTTTAATTTATTTTCAAAAATTAAATAGGAAAATAAAATTATCAAAGTATATTAAAGTATTTTTTTATACATTAATGGTTATAGTAATTGGAATTTTTTATAAAGATTTAACTGCTGGTGGAGAAAGCTTTTTAATAAGAGAGGGAATGGTTAATGACCTTTCTATTGGTGCTTTAATATTTTTTATAATTTTAAAATTACTATTTACAACACTATCTTATTCTACTGGATTTCCTGGTGGTATATTTTTACCTCTTTTAGTGATTGGAGGATTATCAGGAAAATTGTTTGGATTAATTTTGTTATATTTTAATTTAATTGATATTAATAATTTGGGAGTATTTATATTTTTAGGAATGGCTTCAGCCTTTGTAGTAGTAGTTAGATCACCAGCTACAGGAATTATTTTAATATTAGAAATGACATGGGATTTTACACTTCTTCCAAGTATGGTTATTGTAGCTGGATTAGCATATACAGTTAGTAATCTATTAAAGGTAGAACCAATATATGATTTATTATATAAACCTTTAATTGAGAATGACAATAATAATGAAATTGTAGATTTAGTTTTTGAAGTGGGAAGCGAATCATATTTAATAGGAGAAGAGATTGGAAAAATAGATTTGCCAGGAGATCTTAAAATAAAAGCTATCGAAAGAAGAGGAGAAATTATAAAAATTGATGATACAACTACAATAGAGAAAAATGACATAATAGGAGTCCCAACTAAGAAAAGAGATATTGAAAAATTTTATGATTCTTTGAGATCTTTAGCTCAAGAAAATTAGAAAAAAATAAAACTAAAAAAGATATAACTTTTTAAGAAGGAAATGTTCTTCTAAAAGTGAACAATAGAGTGACAATAATAAAAAATATTTTATAGGAGGGTTTGATTATGGCTACTAACACTAGTACAACTAACAAACAGTTGACACTATTTGGATTCTTCACAATAACAGCCTCAATGGTTATGGCTGTTTATGAATATCCGAGTTTTGCAACTTCAGGATTTTCATTACTTTTCTTCTTACTATTTGGAGGATTATTTTGGTTTATTCCAGTAGCACTTTGTGCAGCTGAAATGGCAACAATTCCAGGATGGGAAACAGGTGGGGTTTTCACTTGGGTTTCTGAATCTTTAGGTGAGCGTTGGGGATTTGCGGCAATATTCTATCAGTTTTTTGAAATAACAGTAGGTTATATTCCAATGCTTTACTTTATTAATGGTTCATTATCGTACCTATTTGATTGGCCAGGATTAAATGTAAATCCACATCTAAAATTAATTTCAATTTTAATTGTATTTTGGATTTTAACATTCTCACAATTAGGTGGAACTAAATACACAGCTAAAATAGCAAGAATTGGATTCATATTTGGTATTGTAATTCCTGCAATAATCTTAATTGGTTTAGCAATAGCTTACGTTGTGGCTGGAAATCCAGTACATATGGAAGTTAGCTGGAATTCATTCTTCCCAGATTTTACTAATGTAAACTCATTGGTTATATTGGTATCATTTATCTTGAGTTATATGGGGGTAGAAGCATCAGCTTCCCATGCTAACGAGATGGCTAATCCTAAAAAACAATACCCAATAGCTGTATTTATGTTAGTTATCATAGCTATCGTTATAAGTTCTGCAGGTGGATTATCAATAGCTACAGTAATTCCAGTAAATGAGATAAACTTAAGTGCAGGAGTTAACCAAACTTTTGCGATATTAATTAATCACTATGGAAGTCATTTAGATTGGATTGTTAGAATTATAGCAGCATTTATTGGACTTGGAGTTTTAGCTGAAGTAAGTGCATGGATAGTTGGACCATCAAGAGCTATGTATGTTGCAGCACAAAAGGGTATTTTACCTCCAGTGTTTAAAAAAGTTAATAAAAACGATGTACCAGTTCCTTTAGTAATGTTCCAAGGAGTTATCGTAACTATTTGGGCGATTGTTTTAACACTAGGTGGTGGAGGAAACAACATGTCCTTCATGACAGCTATGTCTTTAACAGTTGTTATTTACTTAATGACATACTTCCTATTATTTATAGGTTATTTAACATTAGTTTTAAAAAGAAAAACAACAGATGCTCAAGCTGGATATCAAATTCCAGGTGGAGTTGTATTTAAATGTATTGTTGGTGCAATTGGATTCTTAACATCACTATTTGCATTTATTATATCATTCTTCCCACCAGATAATATTCCAGGTGGAAACACTGGGGAGTATGAAACTATTTTAACAGTAGGATTTATAGTAGTTTTAGTTCTTCCATTTATAATATATGAGTTTAGAGATAAAAGAAATGCAGTTGCAATAGATCCAACAAGAATCACAACAGAAAATGCTCCTGAGCACCACTTCTTTGGACATCCTAAAGCAAGAGGAGAGTTCCATATTACTCCTCATCCAGATGATGTTATGAATCAAGATGTAGAGCCTAAAAAAGTTGATGATCAGAAACAAGTTGAAGAAAAAAAAGAGGTTGAAACTAAACCAGAATCTAATGAAGAAAAAGAACAAAAATAAAAGTTCTTAGACATGGAGGCAAAAAAATGAATCAAGATGTATTAAGTAAAATAGTAGAAAACAATAAAGGTTTAATATCTCAAGGAGCTGTAGCAACATATATCCCAGAGTTAGCTAAAGTAAGTAAAGATTACTTAGGTGCAGTTATTGCATTTCCAGATGGAACTATGTTATCAGCAGGAGATACAAAAGTTAGATTTGCTATAGAAAGTATATCTAAAACAGTTGTTTTAGCTTTAGCTCTATTAGATAATGGAGAGGAAGAAGTATTTAAACACGTTCATAAAGAGCCTTCAGGAGATGCTTTTAACTCAATAAAAAAATTAGAAACAGAACCTGATCACTTACCAAGAAATCCCTTTATAAATGCAGGAGCTATTATGACAGCTTCTCTAATAAAAGGAAAAGATCCAGTAGATAAATTTAATAGAATTTTAGAATTTATGAAGAAAATAAGTGAAGATGATTCTTTAGAATTAGCTACAGATATTTATTTAAGTGAAAAAGCTACTGGAGATACAAACAGAGGTTTAGCTTACTATATGAAAGGACAGGGAGTTTTAAGTGGAGATGTAGAAGAGATTCTAGATGTTTATTTTAAGCAATGTTCAATATATGTAACTACAGAAAGTTTAGCTAAAATTGCAAGATTCTTTGCAAATGGTGGAGTTTTATCAAATGGAGAGAGAGTTATTCCTAAAAAATATGCACAAATAGTTAGTGGTTTAATTGCTACTTGTGGAATGTATGATCAAAGTGGAGAATATCTTGATAACATTGGAATTCCTGGAAAATCAGGAGTTGGTGGAGGTATAATTTCTCCAGTATCAAGTAAAAAAATAGGTGTAGCAGTATTTGGACCAGCTTTAGATGCTGAGGGAAATAGTGTTGCAGGTATGGGAATAATGAAAGATATCTCAAAAGAGATGGAACTAGACATGTTTTAAAAAACTAAAAAGGTCTCTTAATTAAGAGACCTTTTTAAAATAGGAGGTATTCTGTATGTTTCAAGGTGTAATACATGGAAATGTAGCCTTTATGGTAATAGCAACAGTATTAGTGTTTTTTATGACTCCAGGATTAGCATTTTTTTACGGAGGATTAGTAGAGAAAAAACATTCCCTAACTTTAATGTTACAAATTTTTATATCAATTGGAGTTGTAACTTTAATGTGGATTTTTGGAGGATTTAGTTTAGTATTTGGAAATACAATAGGAGGAATAATTGGAGATCCATTCCAATTTATGAATTTTAAAGATATAATTTTTCAAGTCAACACTAAGTATGGATTAACAATTCCATTTTTAATGTTTTTTATGTATCAATTAATGTTCGCAATAATAACTTTACCGTTAATGACAGGATCTATAGTTAATAGAATAACTATGGGAGCTTGGTTAAAGTATCTTGTTATTTGGATGATTTTAGTTTATTTCCCTGTAGCTCATTGGGTATGGGGACAAGGATTTTTAGCTAAAATGGGATTTGTAGATTTTGCAGGAGGTACTGTAATCCACGTTTCAGCAGCTTTTTCAGGATTAGGAGCTCTTTGGGTTCTTGGGAAAAGAAAAGTTATAACTGGAAAAGGACCTTTTAATATGGGACTTGTGGCAGTTGGAGCTGGGATACTTATGTTTGGGTGGTTTGGATTCAACGCAGGAGGAACTTTGGCAGCTGCAGGAACAACAGCGATTGTATTTACAAATACTGGTGTAGCTTGTGCAAGTGGTATGATTGTATGGGCAATAATGTCATATTCTGAAAAGAAAAAGTTTTCATTTTTAGATCCTTTAGTTGGAGCTGTTGCAGGACTTGCAACAATAACACCAGCATCAGGTTATGTAACACCACCATCTGCATTATTAATAGGAGCATTAGCAGGAATTGTATGTTTCTATGCAATAAAAATACCAAGAAAAATGCAATGGGATGATGCTCTAGATGTATGGGGTGTTCATGGTGTTGGAGGATTTATGGGAACTGTATTGATTGGACTTTTAGCAAATGGAATGGTAAATGAAGTTTCAGCTAGTTCTCATCAATTATGGATTCAATTATTTGGAGCAGCATTAGTAGGAGTATATTCTATAGTTGTTTCATATTTAATAATGAAATTTTTAGATAAAACTTCAAATATTAGAGTAACAAAAGAGCAGATTGAAAAAGGATTAGATGAAAGTTTATTAAATGAAAAATATAGTGATGACTAAAAAAAGCTCTAAGTGATTAATTCACTTAGAGCTTTTTTATTTATGTTTTTCTATTTCCCAACTCATAATAGTTCTAATAATAACTATTAGAAGCACTAGCACAATATTTTGCAAATCTCTTAAAATAATAGTATCAACAATATCAGCAATGATTAAAAATTGAAGACCTACTAAAATGTACTTATCAAAAGTTTCTCTCATTATTTTATTGAAACTAAGAGCTTCTTTATTTGTAAATAGGATTTTAACACTTTTTAAAAACCCAAAGCAGATAACTCCTATAGACAAAGCTGTAAAAAAGAAAGCTAACCAGTGCAATAAAATTTTAAAAGAATCCATAATATAGTGTTCAAAAGTAAGCATAAAATCCACCCCTTAATAAAAAATTATCCCTCTAAATCTTGTTCTCCACCACCATTAACAGGAAGAATTTGTCCTGTAATCCATTTAGATAGAGGTGATGCTAAGAAAAATACAGCCATAGCTATATCATCTGCTTCTCCTAAAACTTTCATAGGAGTTTTCTTTAACATAACTTCTTCTAATTCTGGAGTTAAAACAGTTGCTAATGCGTGAGTTTTAATAGCTCCTGGTGCAATGGCATTAACTCTAATTATTGGCCCTAAATCAACAGCCATATATTTTGTAAGCTGATTAATTGCAGCCTTAGAACTTCCGTAAACACTCATGTTATGACTTTGCATTAAGCTAGCCATAGAGCTAATATTAACTATTGATCCATATTCACTTGCAATCATGTGTGGAGCACAAAGTCTAGAAAGATTAAAGATACTAAAAACATTAAGATTATATATCTTTTGAAGATATTCAGGAGTTAATTCTAAAAATTTCTCTCTTCCACCTCCGCCACCACCAGCGTTGTTAACTAAAATGTTTATTTTACCAAACTCTTGAATAGTAGCTTTAACAACTTCTTCTAAGTCTTGTATAGATGTAACATCACATTTTACTCCAATAGCTTTAACACCTTCACCTCTAGCTTCGATAGCTGTGTTATCAGCATCAACTTTATTTAAATCAGCACATACAATATTAGCACCAGCTCTAGCTAACATTAGAGCAGAAGCTTTACCAATTCCAGCACCAGCACCAGTTATAATAGCAACCATACCTTTTAAATTATAGTGATTTTCAATTTTAAACATAATAAAACACCTCCTGACTTAATTTTCTAATAAAAGATAGAAAATCCTTTTATTATTAAAAATTAAAAGGATTTAAAAAAACTATTTCGAAAAAAGTATTAAGAATGTTGAGTTAAGGAGGAATATATGAATATAGGAATATTAGGAAATGGAGTTGTAGCAAATGCTTTAGCAGAGGTTTTTCATAAATTAGGACACCCAGTTCAAATAGGAGTAAAAGATTTGAAAGAGGAGATTGAAAAAAAACATTTTATAGAATATGTTGATAGTAAAGATATAGCAGAAGATAATGAAATTATAATTATAGCTGTACCTGGAAATAAAGTTGAAAAAGCTGTAACAAATATAAAAAATCCTGAAGGGAAAATTTTTATTGATTTAACAAATCCCATTGGTGAAGACTATATTTTAACTCGTGGAAGATATACTTCCAATGGAGAAGTAATACAAGAGATTTTAAAAGATTCTCACATAGTGAAAACTTTAAATACTTTGGGAGTAGAGAAGCTAATTAATCCATGTATAAATGAAAAAAAACTTACAATGTTATTAGCTGGGAATAATAAAATAGCTAATAAAAAAGTTGAGGAATTACTTTTTGAAATGGGATTTGATCCTATGTTGATTGGAGATATACATTTCTCTAGATATTTAGAACCTCTTGCAATGATTTGGATAGAGATGGTGAGAAAACAAGGAAAATCTTTTGAAAATGGATTGATTTGGATAAGATAAAATGAGTAAAGAAAAATATGTAGTGTATATTGCAGTGTTAACTGCTTCTTTTGGATATATTTTTGATTTTGATTCAGCAGTTATCTCTAGTAGTATTGAAATTTTGGCAAGCACTTTTAAAATAGACAAACAAATGGTTGGAACACTAATAACTATTGTTTTGATAGGTGGATTAATAGGTGGACTTTGTGCAGGATATTTTTCTGAAAAAATAGGAAGAAAAAAAACGATTATTTATAGTTTGTTTGGATTTTTAATAGGTGGTCTTATAACTACATTCTCCATAAATATAGAGATGTTTATGTTGGGAAGATTGGTTATGGGATTAGGATTAGGAAGTGTTTTTTTAGTAGGATCTATATATGTAATTGAAATATCACCAATTGAGACAAGAGGAAGGAATGGAACGATAAATCAACTGTTTATGCCATTTGGATTAGTTGTAGGATTTTGGTTAGCATATTTAATTACGAATAATTTAACAAATAGATTTATAATAAATAATTCTTGGAGAGTTTTATTTTTTTTAGAAACTTTTCAAGGGTTAATTATATTTATACTTTTTCTAAAGATTCCAGAAAGTCCTAGATGGCTATATTTAAAAGGATTTAAAGATAAAGCTAGAGAAAGTTTGAAAAAAGTATTACCTGATGATAGAGTTGAAAAGGTTATGGAAGAGTTAAATGTAACTGAAAGCAATGAAAAAACACCAAATAAAAGGAATTTTCAAAGCATAACAAAAGGAATAAAAATAGTTCTTTTGTTAGTTGTAGTTTCGGCAGTTTTTAAGCAATTCTCTGGAATAAATCCAATAATATATTATGCGCCAGAAATTTTTCAAGAGACTTCTTCAGTTAGTACATCAGGATATTTTCAAAGTGTAACAATGGGAATATATGAGATTTTAGGATCAATTATTGTTTTATTTCTAATCGATAGATATGGAAGGAAAAAATTGTTATTTTACGGAACTTTAGTAATGACAATTTCTTTAGGTTATTTAACGTATGCATTATTTTATAAAGAGCGAGGAGTTTATGATGTATATTCAGTATACATATATAATTTAACTTATACAGTGGCACTAGGAACAGCTTTAACAGTGTATATATCAGAGATTACACCAAATTCAATTAGGTCGTTGGGAGTTACACTATTTAATGTTATAAACTATATATTTGATATAACATTAACACAAATTTATCCAGCGATAGATTTAAGAAGTGAATCACTACCATTTTTTATATTTTTTATAATAAGTTTATTATCACTATTTTTTATTCCTTTTATTCCTGAAACAAAGGGTAAAACTTTAGAGGAGATAGGAGAGTTTTGGAATAAAATAAAATAAAATAAAATAAAATCTGAGCTTAGTGACAAGCTCAGATTTTTATTTACTTTTTAACTGGTTCAACCATATCTTTATAAGGCCAAGTACTCATCCCTTCTTTAGAATTATAGATATTTTTAAAGCCGTTTTTCTTCAAAATTTCAGCAGCTTTTTTAGAACGATTTCCACTTACACAAAAAGTTATATATGTTTCATCTTTATTAAGTTCTGACAATCGTTTTTCTAGATCAGGAAGAGGAATATGTTTAGCTCCTTTAACTAATCCTGTTTTTTCAACTTCATCGTTATTTCGAACATCTAAAAGAGTACCTTTATTTTTATTTAGAATATCCATAACTTCAGAAAGAGAAACAGTTTCATAGTAACCTTCAACATCGTTGTAAGATGGAGTATTAGCAAAAGAAGTAGAGTTTAAACCTAAAACTAGTAATAACATAGATAAAAATATTTTTTTCATTAAAATCCTCCTTAAATTATTTTTATTTTTTAGAAATAAGTCCTCGAATACCTCCAGAAATTAAAAGAGTAACATCTTTTAGTATATTAGGTAGATTGAAAGGACCAGAGTAAGCTATATATCTAGGTTCCCACTGAGGATTAAATTTATCTTTAAAGCTACGAAGTCCTTTGAAATTATAAAAATGCTCTCCGTGGGAGAAAATAGCACGTTCTATCTTATTCCAAAATGAAGCGGTATTATCTTCGATTCCAGCTAAGGGGGCCATCCCTAAATTAAATTTTTTAAAGCCATTTTCCTTTCCATAATTCATAACACAGATAAAAAAATAATCCATAGTTCCATGAACAGCATCATTTCGATATCTCATTAAATCAAGAGATATCTCCTCTTTATTACTTGTTTCTAAGAGATTTCCAAAGGCTAAAATTTTATTATCTTTTTTTATAACTCCCACTGGAAAGTTTAATAGATACTCTTTTGTAAATTTACCTAAAGAAAATCCTTTTTCTTTGGCATTTTTATCTTGTAACCATTCATTAGAAATACTTTCTAAATCATCTAAAATTTCAGGCACTTTTTCAACTGGAATAACTTCAAAAGCATACCCCTCTTTTTCCACTCTATTAAAAGCATGTCTTAAAGGTTTCGCATCACTACCGTCTAACGTAAAATTTTCTAAATGAACTTGAGCAAATTCACCAATTTTTAAAAAGCTAAGTCCCACATCTAAATAATAATTTAAGTAATTTTTGTTAATTTCATAGAAAACAGTCTCTTTTTTATTAGTTTTACAGTGATTATAAAATTTCCAAATGCAACTTCCAAAAGTTTTTTCATCTCCAATAGGGTCTCCCATAGCTACAAATGAGTGCCCACTTTTTCCAAACATGATAAAAGAGTTTTTACTATCATCAAATATAATCTCTTTATCTCCTAAAAGAGCTAAATAAGCATCTGTTGTACTAGAAAGATTGATACAATTTTTTAAATCTGTATCTGTTGGAGAATTTTCTATTTCACTTGGTTCAATATTAGGTTCTTTCTTATAATTTTTTTTAGCTACAATAACGTTTAAAATAGCTAATATAGCAAAGGCAAAGAAAATACCTAAAAGTGTATTTGAAAACTTCCAAGAAATTTTTGAAAAAAATTCAGTTTCTTTATATGAAAAAATACCTAAATATATTCCTATTAAAATGATTAAACCAATAGTTAAAATCTTTTTTATAGATGGTTTTTCAGATAAAAATCCACTTTTTCTATAAAAATATTTTTTAGTAGGGATAGTTCCAATAAAGGTTAAAGTTAAAAAAGCTATAAAAAATAGATGGAACTCTTTAACTATAGATAAAGCAACAGAACATCCTAAGAATATTATAGAAAGAAAATAAGCAAGCTCAAATCTATTTTGAATATAATAAGCTAAAAATAATAGAGTAGTTCCAACAGCAGCACCTATAAAATGAGAGGTTTCCAAGCTTAAAAACGGAAAGATAACCTCTACTTTTGTTATTAAATCAGACTTAAATGGAAAAAATCCTGAAAAAATAAGAATAATTCCAGAAAGTGATATAATCACACTTAAAAAATTAGGGAACTGAGAAAAAATAATATTTTCAATACCAGTAATTTTAGTGTTATCTTTTCTGATGAAAAGATGATAGATTGTAAAAATAGTAAAAGCTACAAGTAGTGGTATGAAGAAATAAGCTATTCTATATACTAAAAGAGCACCAATAATTTTATCTGAAGAATAAGCCCCTCCTAATAAAGTTAAAAAAATCAAATCAAAAACACCAATTCCTCCAGGAACGTTACTTAAGAAACCTAAAATTTGTGCAATAATAAAAATAGCTAAAAAATGGAAAAAATCAATTCTATTATGTGGAGGTAGTGCAAAATACAATACAAAACTTAAAGAAATCCAATCAGCTAAAGCAACAATAATCCTATTGATTAAAATTTCTTTAGTGTTTTTATGCTTTTTTACGATTACCCCAGTAAAAATAATAGCTCCAATTAAAAGAATAATTCCAATGGGAACTGTAGTGTCTATAGGTAGTTTTATAGGTAACTTTATATCAACTAAAGAAACTGGAAGAAGGGTTAAAAAAATACCTCCAATCCAAAGTAGTCCTAACCAAAAGGTTGTATAACAAAATATAACTACATTCATAATAGTTTTATACGGAACTCCTAAAATAGAATACAGATTTAATCTAAGTCCAGATGCAGTCAGACCAGATAGACCGATAGAGTTAGCAAAAGCAAAACTAACAAAAGCAACGAAACCTATATTTTTTTTAGGTAAATTGTAGTTTTCGTTTTTAAAAGCTAAAATATCAAAGCAAGTTAAAATTAGATAGTCTAAACATACAAAGAAAATAATTAAAGTTATTGCCCAAAAAGGGATAGCTTCAATTGAAGATCTTAAGTCATGAAGACTATATTTTTTTAACTCTTTGTGTATAAAAAATACAGCAACTAAAAAAATAGTTAATTCAGCTGCAATTTTAAAATATTCAATAATTTTTTTCTTATTAAATTTTGAAACATCTTCCATAGTAACCCCACCTCATTAATTAAATATCACTATAATAGATTTACAAAAAAAACTAAATTATCCTCTATTAAATAAAAATAAAAAAAAGAATACTTAATTTACCTGAGTTAAATAAGTGGTTGAATATACAAATAAAAAATGTTGTAAAAATGTTCTAAATACAATATAATCGTTTTATAAATACAATAAACACGCGTTCATAAAACAATAAGGAGAAGAAAAGTGAAGATAAATAGCACTAAAGTAGCTCAAATAGCTGGAGTTTCAAGAAGTACAGTTTCGAGAGTTATAAATAATTATCCCAATGTTCCTTCAGAAACGAGAGAAAAGGTTTTAAAGATTATAGATGAGCTAGGATACATTCCTAACTCTAGTGCTCAAGTTTTAGCTGGAAAAAAAAGTAGAACAATTGGACTTTTTATCTATGGAGATAATAATGATAAAAGCAAGATATTAGATAATGGATTATCTTTTGGTTATTACTTAGATTTTATAAATAGAGTTTTAAAAGAGGCATTAAAATCAGATTACCAGTTATTAGTTGATGTAATAAACGATAATAGTTTTTCTAAAGTAGAGTCGTTATATGTAAATAGAGATATTGTTGGAGGAATATTTATAGGATTTAAAGAGGGCGAAGAAAATATAAAAAAAATAATAAAGCAATACTCTCCAATTGTATTAGTTGACTATCTTTTAAATCCAAGTTGTGAAAACAAAGGAGTTTATTATATAAATACAGAAGATTTTAATGGAGCTAAAGAAGCTACGGAACACCTTATAAAATTAGGAAAAAAAAGAGTTATCCATATATCAGGAGATAGATGTAAACTTTCTGGAAAAGAAAGAGAAAATGGTTATTTAGAAGCTATGAAAAAATTTGGAATAGCTCCAATGATTTATAATGGTAACTATTCAGATGAAAAAGCTACAGAGATAGTAATGGAATTATTAGAGAAAAATATAGAGTTTGATGGAGTGTTTTGTGCCAATGACAATATGAGTTATTGTGTAAATAATATTTTAAAAGAAAATGGAAAAGAGAATATTCCAATTATAGGGTTTGATAATTTAAGAAATACAATTCCTTTAGGACTTATGTCGGTAGCTCCAGATATAAATAACTTGGCTAAAACAGCAGTAGAACTACTTGTAAATGATAAAGGAGAAAAACCAAAGGTAACTTTTGTGAAAACAACTTTAATAAAAGGTTTAGAGGAGTATGTAAAAGAGAGTTATTTAGATTAAGTAGGAGGAAAGATGATATATATAAACGAAGAGAAAAAAGAGTTTCACTTACAAAGTATAAATATGAGCTATATATTTAATGTTATGAAAAATGGGCAATTAGGTAACTTATACTTTGGAAAAAAAATAAAACATAGAGAAAGTTTCTCTCATTTTTTTCATCAACCAGAAGTAGGTATAGGAATAATAGCTCATCATGAAGATGATCCTGGATTTTCATTAGAGTATTATAAACAAGAGTATCCATCGTATGGGACAACAGATTTTAGAAAACCTGCTTTTCAAATAGAAAGTGGAGATAATAGTAGAATTAGTGATTTTGTATATAAAGGGTATAGAGTTTATAAAGGAAAAGAAAAATTAAAAGGGTTACCTTCCACTTATATGGAAAATGAAGGAGAGGGAGAAACTTTAGAAATAGAGTTAGAAGATAATGTTTTAAATTGTAAACTGTTTTTAACATACACGGTGTATAAAGATAGAGATGTAATTACAAGAAATGCAAGGTTTGAAAACAATGGAAAAGAAAGTATAAATATTCATAGAGCTATGAGTTTTGCATTAGATCTTCCAGATTATAATTATGAAATGATACACCTTTCGGGAGCTTGGGCAAGAGAGAGATTTATAAAAAATAGAAAACTTGAAGTTGGATGTCAATATATTGATAGTACTAGAGGGGCGAGTAGTGCTCATCAAAATCCATTCATAATTTTAAAAAGACCTGAAACAACTGAAAATATGGGAGAAAGCATAGGTTTTGCTTTGGTTTATTCAGGAAATTTCTTAGCACATGTAGAGGTAGATCACTTTGATGCAACAAGAGTTACGATGGGTATTAATCCATTTGATTTTAAGTGGGAGCTAAAAAGCGGAGAAAGTTTTCAAACTCCAGAAGCAATAATTGTGTATAGTGATAAAGGAATGAATGATTTAAGCCAAACTTTTCATAAACTTTTCCGTGAGAGAGTTGCAAGAGGGGAATGGAGAGATAAAGAAAGACCAATTTTAGTTAATAACTGGGAAGCGACATATTTTGACTTTAATGAGGAAAAAATTGTAGCTATGGCAGGAAAAGCAAAAGAGTTAGGATTTGAACTTTTTGTTTTAGATGATGGTTGGTTTGGAAAAAGAAATGATGATAAAACATCTTTAGGAGATTGGTTTCCAAATTTAGAAAAATTACCAAATGGAATTAAAGGTTTAGGAGAAAAAGTAGTAAAAGAGGGAATTAAATTTGGACTTTGGTTTGAACCAGAGATGATTAGTAAAAATAGTAGATTATATGAGGAGCATCCAGATTGGATTTTAGGAGTACAAAATAGAAGATTATCAATGGGGAGAAATCAATATATATTAGATCTTTCAAAAGAAGAGGTTAGAGATTATATAGTTAATATTTTATCTGAAAGATTTTCAGAGGCACCAATAAGTTATGTAAAATGGGATATGAATAGAAATATGACAGAGATAACATATCAAGATTTACCACATAAATACATACTTGGATTATATGAGATCTTAGAGACATTAACAACTAAGTTTCCGCATATATTATTTGAATCATGTGCATCAGGAGGGGGAAGATTTGATGCAGGGATGTTACATTATATGCCACAAGTTTGGACTAGTGATGATACAGATGCAATAGTGAGACTAAATATTCAACATGGTACATCATTAGCTTATCCTTTAATATCAATGGGAGCTCATGTGTCAGATATACCAAATCATCAAACAGCTAGAAAAACTAGTTTAAAAACAAGAAATGATGTAGCTAGTTTTGGAAACTTTGGATATGAATTGAATCTTTTAGATTTTGATACTGAAATGGGGGAAGAGGTAAGACAGTATTTAAATTTTTATAAAAGAAATAGAAAACTTATACAGTTTGGAGATTTTTATAGATTAGAAAGTCCTTTTGAAAGCAATACAGCAGCTTGGATGGTTGTGAGTAAAGAAAAAGATGAGGCTTTAGTTGGACATTTTACAATTTTAGCTGAGCCAAATCCAGGATATAATAAAAAAGTGATACTAAAAGGTTTAGATTCTGAGAAAAAATATTTAGTAAATGATGAATTTGAAGCTTATGGAGATGAACTTATGAGTGTTGGAATTGTATTTCCACAACCAGAGAGATATTTTTCAAAAGATTCAGAAACTCAAGATTTTAAAAGTAGAATTTTTAAATTAAAAGAGATTAAATAAAAGCTCACGGGAGGAGTATCATGGTTAGTTTAAAAACAAAATTATCATACGGTTTAGGTGCTTTAGGAAAAGATTATGCTTGTGCAATAGTTTATATATTTTTAATGTATTATTTTACAGATGTTTTAGGGTTAGCTCCAGCCTTTGTAGGAACACTATTTTTAGTAGCTAGAATGTGGGATGCAATAAATGATCCTGCTATGGGTATGATTGTAGATAATACAAGAAGTAAATGGGGAAAATTTAGACCTTGGATTTTAATTGGAACTCTTTTAAATGCTATTACAGTGGTTGGAATGTTTACAAAACCAGAGGCATTTAGTGGGAAAAGTTTATATATCTATATATCTATTATGTATATTCTTTGGGGAATGACTTATACAGTTATGGATATACCATTTTGGTCTATGATACCAGCTCTTTCTGATGATAAAAAAGAAAGAGAGGAGATAGCAGTAGTACCTAGAATATTTGCAAGTTTAGCTTGGTTATCTCTTGGAAGTTTAGGATTACCACTAATAGCATTTTTAGGAAAAGGAAATGAGGGAAGGGGATTCTCATTACTATCACTTGGAATTGCAGGAGTATTTATTTTAACAACTTTACTAATGGTAACAAATGTAAAGGAGCAGATAAAAACTAAAAAAAATAGTGAAAAGATAAATTTAAAAGAAGCCTTTAGATTAATTTTGAAAAATGATCAATTGGTAGCATTGATTGGAACAGTTTTAATGTATAACTTAATGGCGCAAATTTCTGGTGGAGTAGCAATATATTATTTTAAATATGTAATTGGAGTGGAAACTTTATTTTCAGTTTTCACTGGATTTTCAGGGTTAGCAGAGATTGGATCTTTAATGATGTTTCCAATTTTATCAAGAAAGCTAGGAAGAAAAAAGGTGTTTTTCTTAGCATGTGCACTTCCTGTAGTTGGATTTTTAATGTTATTCATTTTTGGAAATGTAGCACCAACAAATGGAACATTAATAGCTTTAGCTGGAATAGTGGCAAAGTTAGGTGGGGGATTAACTTTAGGTATTTCAACAGTAATGCTAGCAGATGTTGTAGATTATGGAGAGTTTAAGTTTGGAAGTAGAAATGAAAGTGTAATTTTCTCAGTTCAAACACTACTTGTAAAATCAGCATCAGCTGTAAGTGGATGGTTAATAGGAATGGGATTGTCACTAGTAGGATATGTTCCAAATGTAGCTCAAAGTGGGTCAGCTATAATGGGAATAAAATATTTGATGATAGTTTTCCCAATTCTACTTTCAATATTTGGGTATGTAATCTATAAAAAATATTATAGATTAAATGGTGAATATTATGATGAAATAGTTGAAGCTATAAAAGTTAAAAGAGAAGTGGAAGCATAAATAAAAATGGTGTAGCTAAAAGTAGTTACACCATTTTTTATTGGTTTATTTTAATCTATCCTATAAAAATTGAAGTATTAAGATTTTCTAAAAGGTTTAATCCAGTTCGATTAGTTATTTTTTCAAAGAAAAAAGAACGACTTAGATTTCCCATAAGTACTAAGTTAGATTTTCCTAAAGCAAAATAAAAATCTTTTAAAGTATCATCTTTAGAGTTAAAGTTTATAACATCAGCAGAAAGACCTTTGTTTTTTAGAAGTTCAACTAAGTAGTGCTTTTCATAATTACAATTCCATGTAAGTATTGGAATACTATCTGTATCTAAATTAGGGAAAAGACTTAAGAAGTTATAAACACTCTTATTAATTTTAACACCATCGTTAGAAACTATTGAGATATTTTCAAAAGTTAATGGTTTATTTCTTAAAATAATAATAGGTCTATAAGCTATTTTTAATAGTTCTAAGAATAAATCATTTAAATATACACTTTGTTCTAGCATAAGTAAGTCGGCAGTTTTTAAAAGAGTTTTAACTTCGTCTACTCCAACTTCAGATTGAACTATAAGTTCAGTTTCAATTTTGTATTTTCTTAAAGCTTCGTGCACTTGAGCAACAAAATCATCTTCCATCTCATTTAAAATTTCAGCAGCGCCACCTGAATTTAAAACAGTCTCGCTAATTGGAATTTTATAAGCAATGTCTCGAATATACATTGGAACGATGTCAAAACCAAAATGAGTTTTTAAGTGAATATAGCTTTTAAAAATAAGATCTAAATCATTGCCATTTTTTAATAGAATAACAACTTTTTTCATAATGAAAATCCTCCCGATAAAAATATCTACATCTGTATGTTCTGAAAAAAAATAAAAATCCTTTAAAACTTTAATAAAATAAAAGGAATGTTGTTTATTTTTTGTAAAATGATTATAATAATTAAGAGGTGATAAAAATGCTAAATTTCTTTAGTTTTAAAAGGATTCAAGAGATTTTTAAAAATATAGCTAGAAATATAGAGTTGATTTTTGAACAGAGAGAGGGTCGAAACGAATTTTGTAAAATTTGTGGAAAAAGAGTTCCAAATAGTGATTTTTCAGAGCAATTTGAAGATGAAGGTGAATTGAGTAGTAGATGTTTGTATTGTAATAAAAAATTTATAAAAGCTAGAGAGAGGGTTATGAAATAATCCTCTCTCTTTTTATTTAGTAATATTTTTTAAATCTCTTTAAATGGATTTGGATTATGAACACATATAATTTTAGTTATGCAGTTTGTTTCATTTTTCCAATTGTGTGGTTTTGTCGAGTTGAAAGTAGTACTATCTCCTGGGTAAAGTATAAACTCTTCATCCTCAAGATTTAAAGTTAAGACTCCTTCTAAAACAAATATAAACTCCTCTCCCTCATGAGAATACAGTTGTAAATTGTATGAACCATTATCTGTGAAGGGCATAATATCTATTAATCTAGGATACAAATTATAAGCTTTTGTATTTGAGCTTAAATTATGTTGGATAATCTTATCTGTAATAGCTACAGCATCTCTATTGTAACTTCTTACAATTAACTTACTCTCCTCTTCTTTTTTATTAAAATCAAAGAAAAATTCTAATTCAACACCTAGAGAGTGAGCAATAATCTCTAGAGAATCAATGGCGATACTTGTCATTCCTCTTTCTAATTGAGATAAAAAACCAACAGATAGATTGCAAGCAGTACTCAAATCTTTTAAAGTCATCTCTCTTTTTTTTCGAAGTTCTTTTATTAAAGAACCAATATTAGTAGAATATTTACTCATTAAAACCCCCTTTATTGTAAAAAATATCTTTATAGTTTAAATTATCATAAAAAATGATAAAATTCTAGAAAAATTTTTAAATTAAATCTATAAATTCATATATATGAATTTCAAAGGCTTTATAAGCCTTGAATTTTAGTTCAAAAATGGTTTTTAAGTTATTTTAAACATGTAAAATTCATAAAAATGAAAAAAGTAGTTGAAAAAAATAAAATTAAAGATTATAATAGGCACAATACGAATAATACGTTCAAAAAATAAAAGGGAGGTATTAAAATGGAAATGACAGAACAAAAGATAACAGATGAAAATGCAGTAGAAGAAATGACAGAAAAAGAGAGCGTTGAAAGGGAAGTCGCCTCAGTTTCAAAGGAAACTTTTGTAGTTTTAACAGTATTTGTAACTCTTTTTATTTATCTTGGTAGCGTTATGGGAATTGACAAAGTTTTTAGTGTTATGATGAAAACTGGTCACGATGTTTTAATGAACACATCTTTTTACATTATGGCTGTAGCCATTTTAGCAGGAGCAGTAGCTTCAATTATGTCAGAGTTTGGAATTGTCGCTTTAATTAATAAAATAATATCACCACTTATGAGGCCACTTTTTGGATTACCAGGAGCAGCAGCACTAGGAGCTGTAACAACGTATATATCAGACAATCCAGCTATTTTAGGACTTGCAGAGGATCATGGATTTAGTAAATATTTTACAAAAGCTGAAAAAGTTACTTATACGAATTTAGGAACAACTTTTGGAATGGGGCTTATTGTAACAGCGTATATGCTAAGTTTAGGAAGTGAGTATATTAAAGCGGTACTTATAGGAAATATAGGAGCAGTTATTGGAGGAGTATTCTCAGTTAGAATGGTTCTTAGATATGCTAAGAAATATTATAATGAATCAAGTAGTGAAAAAATAGATACTAAAGAAGAAGGAGATCTTAGAAAGATTAGAGGAGGAAGTGCTTTTGAAAGACTTTTAGCATCTATGATGGATGGAGCTAAATCAGGAGTAACTCTAGGTCTTGCTTGTGCTTCTGGAACAGTTTTAATTTGTACATTTGTTATGATTTTAACATTTGGACCTCAAGGAGAAAATGGAACGTATGTGGGAGCAGCTTATGAAGGAGTTCAATTATTGCCAAGGTTAGGATCATACTTTACACCAGTTGCAAAAATGTTATGGGGATTTGGGGAACCAGAATTGTTAGCTTATCCTTTTACAGCGTTGGGAGCTGTAGGAAGTGCTATGGGATTAACTAAAGGATTTATAGATAAAGGTTTAGCTAATGCAAATACAATTGCAGTATTTACAGGAATGGGGATTTGTTGGAGTGGTTTTTTAAGCACACATGTTGGAATGTTGGATACATTAAAACATAATCATTTTATAAAAATATGTATTTTATGGCAACTTTTAGGAGGGCTTATAGCAGGAGTTGCAGCAAACTATCTATTTAAACTACTATTATTATTTTAAAGGAAGTGAAGAAGATGGCAATACCCTATGTAATAAATATACAGAAGTACTCTCTTCATGATGGAGACGGAATAAGAACGACAATATTTTTTAAAGGGTGTCTTTTAAACTGTTGGTGGTGTCATAATCCAGAGAGTCAAAGATATACACCAGAGCTACTTTTTAATTATGAAAGATGTAAAGGATGTAAAGAGTGTGAAAAAATTTGTCCAGAACATGTTATAAAAGTTGAAAAGAACATAGCTAAAACAGAAAGAGAAAGTTGTATATTATGTGAAACATGTTTAGATTATTGTGTAAACGAAGCTAGAGAAATAGTTGGGAAGCAATATCCAGTGGAAGAGCTTTTAAAAGAGATTGATAAGGATAAAATGTTTTATGAGGAGTCAGGTGGAGGAGTTACTTTATCAGGTGGGGAGATAATGACTCAAGATATTGGCTATTTAGTTGAGTTATTAAAAAAGATAAAAAAAAGAGGGTACCATGTTACTGTAGACACTTGTGGCTATGCTCCACAAAAAAATTATGAAGCTTTAATAGATTATGTAGATACATTCTTATACGATATAAAAACAATGGACAACGAAGTTCATGAAAAGTATATGGGGAAAGGAAATGAGTTAATACTATCGAATTTAAAGTATTTAAGTGAGTGTGGAAAAAATATATACATAAGAATACCTTTAATAGGTGGAGTGAATAGTAGCCAGGAAAGTATTGAAAAAATTGTAAAGTTTTTAAAAGAGAATATTCAGGTAAAAAAAATAAATCTGCTTCCTTATCACAAAGCAGGAACCAATAAATATGAGAAGTTAGATTTAAGTTATTTAGGAGAAGATTTTGTTACACCTTCACAGGAAGAACTAGAAAAATATTTAGATATCTTTAGAAAAAATGGATTTTCAGATGTTAAAATAGGAGGGTAGATAAAATGAAAAAAAGAGGAATGAATGAAAGAATTCAAAAATTGAGAGAGCAAAGTGTGGAAACTCCAGCACATATTTATATTGAAAGAGCTAAATTAATAACAGAAGCGTATAAAAAGTATGAAGGAGAGGTTTCTATTCCAGAGTTAAGAGCTCTTGCTTTTAAACATTTTATGGAAAATAAATCTATTTGTATAAATGAAGGTGAGTTAATTGTAGGAGAAAAAGGTAATGGACCACAGGCAGCTCCAACTTTTCCAGAACTTTGTTGTCATACTTTAGAAGATATGCATATTATGAATGATAGAGATTTAATATCTTTTAAAGTTACAAAAGAGGATTTGAAAATTCAGGAAGATGAAATTATTCCATATTGGGAGAAAAGATCTATTAGAAATAAAATTATAAACTCTATGGGGAAAGAGTGGAAAGAGTGTTATGAAAGTGGAATTTTTACAGAGTTTATGGAGCAAAGAGGCCCAGGACATACTGTAGGTTCTGAAAATATATATAAATATGGATTTTTAGATTATAAGAAAAAAATTCAAAAAACTATTGAAAAACTAGATTTTTTAAATGATAAGGAAGCTTTAGATAAAAAACAAGAACTGAATGCAATGAGTATTTGTTGTGATGCAATTATAACTTTAGGAAAACGTTATGCTGAGTTAGCTCATAAGTTGGCAAAAGTTGAAAAAGATCCAGTTAGAAAAGAGGAGCTTTTAGAAATTGCTAAAAATTGTGAAGTTGTACCAGCTCATAAGCCAAAAACATATTGGCAAGCTATTCAAATGTATTGGTTTGTTCATATTGGAGTGACTACAGAGTTAAATCCATGGGATGCCTTTAGTCCAGGAAGATTAGATCAGCATTTAAATGGTTTCTATATAAAAGACTGCGAAGATGGAATTTTAAATGAGGAGAGAGGATTAGAACTTTTAGAAAATTTATGGATTAAGTTTAATAATCAACCTGCACCTCCAAAAGTTGGAATAACTTTAAAAGAGAGTAGTACGTATACAGATTTTGCAAATATAAATACAGGAGGAATAACTCCAGATGGACAGGATGGAGTTAATGATGTAAGCTATTTAATTTTAAGATGTATGGATGAGATGAAACTTCTACAACCAAGTTCCAATGTTCAAATTAGTAGAAAAACACCTCTTAAGTTTTTAAAAGAAGCTTGTGCGATTTCACGTAAAGGGTGGGGACAACCAGCTTTTTACAATACAGAAGCTATAGTTCAAGAACTTTTAAATGCTGGGAAAACTTTAGCTGATGCTAGAAGAGGTGGAGCAAGTGGATGTGTAGAAACTGGTGCTTTTGGAAATGAAGCATATATATTAACAGGATATTTTAATCTACCAAAAATTTTAGAGTTAACTTTAAATAATGGTTATGATAAAATTAGTAACAAGCAACTAGGATTAAAATTGGGTTATGCAGAGGATTTTAAAAGCTATGATGAACTTTTTGAAGCTTATAAAAAACAGATAAAGTATTTTATGGATATTAAAATAGAGGGAAGTAATATAATAGAAACAATTTATGCTAAATATATGCCAGTTCCATTTTTATCAGTTATAACAAATGATTGTATCTCTAGAGGAAAAGATTATAATGCTGGAGGAGCTCGTTATAATACAACGTATGTTCAAGGAGTAGGAATTGGAACAATAACTGACTCTCTAGCAGCTATAAAATATAATGTTTATGATGAAAAAAACTTTACAATGGAAGAGTTAATGAATGCTTTAAATAATAACTTTGAAGGTAGTGCAAGAATATTAAATTTAGTAAAAAATAAAACTCCAAAATATGGAAACGATAATGACTATGCAGATGATATAATGAAATCAGTATTTGAGTATTATAACTCAGTTGTAACAGATAGACCTAATATGAAAGGTGGAAGATATGCTATAAATATGTTACCAACAACATGTCACGTGTATTTCGGTGAAGTTATGATGGCAAGTGCAAATGGAAGATTAGCTCATAAACCAGTTTCAGAGGGAATCTCTCCAGAAAAGGGAGCGGATATTTATGGACCGACAGCAGTTTTAAAATCAGCAGCAAAAATGGATCATTTAAAAACTGGTGGAACGTTGTTAAATCAAAAGTTTCTTCCAAATGTAGTAAAAGGTGAAGAGGGATTAAATCATATGGCAGATGTTGTAAAAACATATTTCAATATGGATGGACATCACATACAATTTAATGTAATAGATAAAGAGACACTTTTAAAGGCTCAGCAAAATCCAGATGAATATAAGGATTTAATAGTAAGAGTTGCTGGATATAGTGATCATTTTAGAAATCTAAGTAAAGCTTTACAAGATGAAATAATAGATAGAACAGAACAAAACTTTAATTAGTTAGAAAAAGAAGGAGGACACAGTGAGAATAGGATTTATAGGGGCAGGAAATATGTCTGGTGCAATAATAAAAGGGATAATCTCTTCAGGGATTGTTAAAAAAGAGGATGTATTTGCTGCTGATAAGTTTTTACCAACTTTAGAAAAAGTAAAAACAAACTATGGAATAAATATAACAGAGGATAATAAGGAGGTTGTAGAAAATTGTGATGTAATATTTTTAGCTGTAAAACCACAATTTTATAGTGAAGTAATAAAAGAGATATCACCATTTGTAAAAGAAACTACAACTGTGGTAACTATAGCCCCTGGACAAACTTTAAAAAATTTAGAAGCAACTTTTGGAAAAGAGATTAAAATTGTTAGAACAATGCCAAACACTCCAGCAATGGTTTGTGAAGGAATGACAGCAATTTGTGCAAATAAAAAAGTTACTAAAGGGGAGTTAGACTATATTTGTACTCTTTTAAATTCAATTGGAAAAGCTGAAGTTGTAGCTGAGTATATGATGGATGCTGTAGTTGGAGTTAGTGGAAGCTCACCTGCATATGTTTATATGTTTATAGAGGCTTTGGCAGATGGAGCAGTAATGGAGGGAATGCCAAGAGAGATGGCATATAAGTTTGCAGCTCAAGCAGTTTTAGGAAGTGCTAAAATGGTTTTAGAAACAGGGATACACCCAGGAGCTTTAAAAGATATGGTTTGTTCTCCAGGAGGGACAACAATAGAAGCTGTGAGTATTTTAGAAGAAAGAGGAATGAGAAGTAGTGTTATAGAAGCGATTAGAGGTTGTGTAGCTAAAGCTAGAAAAATGTAAGGGGGAGAAAAAGTGGAGTTTAAAAATGTAAAGGTTATAAAAAAGGCAAATGTATATTTTGATGGAAGGGTAGATAGTAGAACAATTATATTTGAAGATGGAAGTAGAAAAACTTTAGGGTTTATGCAAAAAGGAGAATATGAGTTTGGAACAGCAGCTCCAGAAGTAATGGAAGTTTTAGGTGGAGAGATGCTAATTAAAAGAGCTCAAGATTCTGGATTTATCAAGATAAAAGAGGGAGAAAGTTTTTCTGTAGAGGGAGATTCATCTTTTAAAGTTGTAGTTAATGATTACGCAGATTACTGTTGTTCTTATAAATAAAGAAAATCCCCTTTTGGCTAAGCCAGAAGGGGATTTTTAATTAATCTAAACTCCGTACAGACATTTTTCAATCTCTTTTATAATTTTCTTTAATACAAAAATTCGAGCATAGTATTTGTCATTAGCAGGAACTATATACCAAGGAGAAGAGTTAGTAGAGGTTCTAGAGATCATCTCTTCTACAGCTTCTTTATATTCTTTCCACTTTTCACGGTTTCTCCAATCCTCTTCAGTTATTTTCCATTGTTTAGATGGAGTATTTTCTCTTTCTTTAAATCTTTTTAATTGCTCCTCTTTAGATATCTGTAACCAGAATTTAATAATAATAGAACCATTATTTACCCACTGAGTTTCCATATCCGTAATCTCTTGATAAGCTCTTTTCCACTCATACTTAGTGGCAAATTTTTCCACTCTTTCCACAAGAACTCGACCGTACCATGTTCTATCAAAAATAGCTACATGGCCATATCTAGGAAAGGATCTCCAGAATCTCCAAAGGTAGTGTTTACTCTTTTCAACATCGTTAGGAGCTGCAATTGGGATAACATCATAACCTCTAGGGTCCATTTTTTCAACAACTCTTTTAATATTTCCACCTTTTCCAGCAGCGTCCCAACCTTCATAGGCTATTATAACAGGGATACGCCTAGTGTAAAGTTCATGATGAAGATTTGAAATTTTATTTTGTAGTTTTACTAACTCTTTTTTATACTCTTTTTTATCAATTGTTTTAGAAAGATCCACATCATCTAAAGAGTATGGTTTTTTATAAGGAAGAAGTACATCATCAGGTCGCACTTCTTTTTGATTTAAATAACTTTCTATTTTTTCAACAATTATTCTAAAAACTTCAGATTTAGCTCCATATAAACTATTTGAAGAGATAATATTCCATCCACAATCATAGTTATTAGTTCGTTCAATAATATCTTCCCAACTTTCAATAATAGATTTATAATTAAAATTTTGTTTCCAAGCGTATGGAGTTACTTTCCATGATTTAGCTGGATTTTTTTTAGCTTTAAAGTATCTTTTCTTCTGAATTTTTCTAGAAACATGAAGAAAAAATTTAATTATTAACATTCCACTTCTAATAAGAGAACGTTCAATTTTATTTATCTCTTTACATCTTCGAGTGATATCAGTCGATTCTTGAAAAGCTAAATCATACCAAGATTTATCAAAAATATGAAACTCTCCTTTTCCAGGAATATCTTCTAAGTATTGTTTTAAAGGAAGGTTATTTTCAGCTAAAGGATGATTATGGTTAATAACACGATATCCTCTAGGATCTAAAGTTACAAGAATTTCATTTATAATAGCACCCTTTCCTGAAGCTTCAAGACCTTCAAAAATAATTAAAATAGGAATTTGTTTCTCTTTACCAACTCTTTGAAGTTCAGCAAGTTTTAACTTTAAGGGGTCAATAGTTTTATGATACTCCTTTTCCTTCATTTTTAAACAGCTTTCATTATTTAAAATGCCCATAAAAAAACCTCCTTATTTTGTAAATTCTATTTCTAGAATATACAAGAGTAAGAAGGCAATTCCTGTTTTGAATCTATAATTGTTTTTCTCTATAGTCTAAAAGATTTTTAATCATTAGATCATAACGAGCTGGAAATTTTTTACTACCATTTCCAAAGTATTTTTTCATAATTTCTAACTCCTCTATTTTAGAGAAATCCTCTAAGGTATTTATATTATTACTATGTAAAAGAGTAATAATTTTTGGACTTATGCCTTGAGAGAATGTGATATTGAATTTTTTATTTAGATATTTTCTTAATGATGTAGAGTTTATCTCAATTTCGTGCAGAGTATTTCCTTCGATAGTATTTACAACTTTCTTTTCATACTCTGTTATCTCTTTTGAAATACTTTCAAACTCTCTATCTGCAATTTCTAAAAATCCAGCTAAAAGTTTAAATCTTCTTTTTATATCTGTGGGAAGTTGTCCACTAAACTTATAGTTTTTATCGTGCTCTACTTCAGCCCAAGCATGTTGTAGTATTGTTCTAACTTGGATTTCAAATTTTAGTCCTTCAAATCTTTCGAACTCAGGAAGCTCTAAAAGAGTTTTAGGAAGAGTTGCAACTAAGTGAATAGATTTATATCCAACTTTGTCTTCTCCTAAAGTATCGCTTTTATCAACACTGTTGCTTTCATCAATTATGAATGCGTGTCTTAAAAAATGTTCAACAATCTTAGTTTCACTTTCTAAAAATGTGATAACTCTAAGACCACATAAATCTGTAGCTTCTTCAATACATGTATAACCTTTTCGTTCTACTTTCTTTTGGAAGCTTTCTCGAGTTTTAGCTCTACTTGTAATTGAATGATAGATAATCTTTTCTTTTTCAAAGGACTGCTTTAAAAAACGTTCTAATCTTTTTCCCAATTTACGATAAAGCTCTCTATTTTTTTTGTAGTAGTTTAATAATTGAAATTGATTACAGTTAATTTTTTCCATAGTTACCTCTCTTAAAAAAATAATATCTACATATAGTTATATCACAAAAATAAAAAAATCCTTGTTTTTTTTATTGTATAATGCTACAATAACTCAAAATAATTATTCTTAGGGAGGTGTATTAAATGAAAAAGCAATTAGATATCTTAAAAATTAATACATCTTTAACAGAAACAGTTTTATTTTGGTGGTGGCCATAGTTAGTTTGTAACCTGAGAATGCAGGATACAAACTTATTTTAGCTTGGTCAAAAACTAAAAAAGATTGTATCTGATAGATTAAATTGAGAAACCATTTATTCCACAGATATATTTCTGTGGAATTTTTTTTTACAAAATTTAGGAGGTGTATTAAAGTGAACGACAAAAGAGAAAAGTTTAGTAACAGAATCGGATTTATTTTATCATGTGTAGGAGCAGCCATAGGACTTGGAAATATTTGGCTTTTCTCTTGGAAGTTAGGAACTTATGGTGGAGCAGCGTTTTTAATACCATACTTTATATTCATGGCACTATTTGCTTATATCGGATTAGTTGGGGAGATATCATTTGGAAGAATGATGAAAAAAGGTGTTTTAGGTGTTGGAAAACTTATGGAAAAAAAGAAAGTACCATTTGCTAAGTTTTTACCAATTGTTCCAATAGTTTCTGTAGCTGGAATATTTACATTTTATGTAATAGTTTTTGGATGGATAATAAAATATTTTGTAACATATCTAATGGTAGATATGAATACTTTAAATTATGAAGAGTATTTTATGAGTTTTACAGGAAATACAGAATCAATATTCTGGCATTTTGTAGCTGTAGTTTTAAGTGTTGGAGTAATATCTTTAGGAGTTATAAAAGGTATTGAAAAGATAAATAAAATTGTAATGCCACTTATGTTTATAATATTCTTTGGACTTATGATAAAATCTTTAAGTCTTCCTGGAGCTATGGAGGGAGTTAAATTTTTATTAAATCCAGATTGGGATAAACTTCTAAATCCAGTAACTTGGGTAATGGCTTTAGGTCAAGCATTTTTCACAGTGGGAGTAAGTGGATCAGCACTTTTAGTTTATGGTAGTTATTTAGATAAAGATGTAAATATATCTGTAAGTGTTGTTCAAACATGTATTTTAGACACTTTAGCAGCACTAATGGCCGGATTTATAATTATACCTGCAGCTTTTGCTTTTGGATATGGACCTGGAGCAGGACCAAGCTTACTATTTATAACGCTTCCATCTGTGTTTAATAATATGGCTGGTGGAAGAATTTTAGGAATAATATTCTTTTTAAGTGTTATATTTGCAGCGATATCATCTGCAATAAACCAATTGGAAGTTCCTGTAGAAGCAGCTATGGAAAAGTTTAATATCTCTAGAGTCAAAGCTAGTATAATAGTTGGTGGAATTTTATTTTTAATAGGATTACCATTGGATTTAGATATGAATCTATTTGGAACTTTTGCAGATACAATGACAATCTATTTAATTCCTCTTGGAGCGATTATAATTTTAGGATTCTATTTCTATGGAATAGATTCAAAATCTATAGAATATGAGATTGATTTAGGAGCAAAACATAAAGTTGGAAAGTATATTGTAAAAATAGGAAAATATATATTTGTACCTGGAGTATTAATAATTCTGATATTAGGAGTTTTATATGGAGGTATAGGATAAGATAAAAATCCCAAGAGTTTAAATACTCTTGGGATTTTTTATTAAAAAATGTAACTTATTCCAGCACCAATTCTCCAAGAGTTCTCTTTAGAAAATTCGTATAAATAGTTAGTATATATAGAAAGTCCTGTTTGAAGTTCCCCAACTTTAACATTAATTCCAATTTCTTGAGAAAATCTATTTTTGTTATTTATATCTATAGAACCAGTTTCATTTCCCAAAGATTGCACTTTAAATTTCATATTTTTATCAATATTGTTTAAGTCTTGTTTTAGATATCCAACTAAAGAAAGTTTAACTCCATAGTTTTTAATATCAAATTTTTTTCCTAAATCTCCACCAAGATAGAAAGTATTTAAGAATCCATTTAATTTATCTAAGTTAAGATTATATGTTCCATTGTGTTCATCAATACTTTTTTGAAATACTCCCATTGATTGGAATTTTCCAATTGGTTCTACATAAAAAGAGTTCCAATTAAATATTTTTGATATTTTTCCCATTCCACCAACATAGAAAGTTTTAATTTTAGAATCTAAACTTTCATTGAAATCTACAGTTTTGACAGATGTTAAAGTATCATTGTATTGAGAGTAATCAAATTGAATATTTCTATCTAAATCGCCTTTAGAATATCCAAGAAATAAAGCTCCAAGTCCATTAAAATTATTTTTATTATAGTTTAAATAACCTGTTCCTTGAAATAAATTATCCTCACGTTTTCCGTAGTCATTTTTAAATTTGTCACTTAATCGAGTATAATTAAGAAGCCAACCACTACTGATAGAAGAGGTTAAAGGATAGTTTTTACCAATAAAAAGACTATTTAACTCTTGATTATACCCAAGAATATTGTCATAACCACTTTTATTAACTTTTTCAAAAGAGTATCCGAAAATATATCTCTCTTTAGATAAAATTTTTGGAATTTCAGTTAAATGAGATAAAATATTATTGTTTCCAAACTCTATGGCATCTCTAGTTTGATAAATAAGAGATGGGAAATATCCACGACCAAAAATTTCATTTAAATAATTTTCAAAATGATCACTACTTTTAGAAGATAGAATTATATCAAACAATCTATCTTTAGATGGATTTTTAGAATCGTAATAGATATTTTCTAAATAATTACCTAAAGGATCATTTGTAAGAACAGAAAAGCTAAGTTTACTAAAGATAGCTTCATTTCCGTGTAGAATTAATTTATAGCCGTAGAGATTGCTTTTTATCTCTTTTGCAGATTTTATAATGGTATTATCTAGAGTAGCTTTACTCATAAGATTGTAGTTATTTCCCATATAACTTTTTCCTAAATAAATAGTTTCAATAGATTTTTTTTCAGAAGAGGTAACAATAGAACCACCTTTCTCCATAACTAAATTACCACCTCGATATATTAAAGGGAGATTATTATCAGTAGGTTTAACTATTTTACCCCAGTTATGAAGAGTACCTTTTCCATTTAATAAAATACCATTTTTATTCAGGTTAACTACACCACTTGGTTCATTTGTTCCAATTGCTGAATGACCAAGTTGGAATGCAAAACTTCCATCAGTATATATATCTTGAGGAGCAGGTGGATTGATATTAATAAGTCCAAAGTTTTTTAGAACAGTATTTTTTCCACCACTCATTCCTGAATAACTTCTACCATTTATATTTATAGTCCCATTATTTATTGCGACTCCAGCTTCAGAAACACCCATACCACTAGAAACAATATTGTTTGGATTTTTTCCAGTGTCATCCATTGTTAAAGTCCCATTATTTATAATAGTTCCTCCAGGTGAAAACATACCAAAGTTAGTGTTATATGTTTTTATGATACCATCATTAACTCCAATACCACCTTCAGAAGCACAAATACCAATATTCCCATTAGTTATATCAATAACACCTGTTGATGAGTTAGTAAAGTGTCCCTTTCCAATAACTTGAACTCCTTGATACCCGTTACCAGAAATAGTACCGTTATTAATTCCTGTTGTATTTCCATAAATTTGAATACCAGTTGCGTAGTATGAATTTAAGTGAATATTTCCGTTGTTGATTCCTAAACCGTCACTGATAACATTGATACCAGTTCCATAAAGACCATTAATATTTATATTTCCATCATTAATAACAGTTCCACCACCAGAAGCTTGCATTCCAGTTGTAGTAGTATTATGAGGATTATTATCAATAGTTAAAGTATTTTTGTTAAAAAGAGTATAGCCAGTTAGAATACTACCCATTCCAACAAAATGATCTTTGTTAATAGTAAAATCACCCATTAAAGGGGCTTTGTCTGTGTATAAAGTTTTTCCGGGATAATAATATTTACCATAGAAAATATATCCATTTTTAGGTGATGGAGTAGTATGAGGTTGTTCTGGTGGTTCAACTTCATGGACGTGATCTGTAGATGGGTGTTCTGGTGTGGGAGGCGTAGGAATAATAGGTGGAGCAGGTGGAAGAACTGGTTTTTGAGGTGGAACAATAGGTGGAAGTGTAATAGCTTGAGTTGATAATTTGAAATAAGAGTTGTTAGTTTGACTCATAGGTCGAGTGTTGTCTTTAAAGTAATTATAATCTGACCAAAAGATGAGGCCACTTTGCTCTTGGGCAAAGACACTGGATGTTTGTAAAGTTACTGCAAGTAGTAAAAGATTAAAATTTTTCATAACTTTTCCTCCTGACAAATAAAATATTGTGCACTATTAAACAAAAAGTACTATACATAGAAAAGAATTGAAATCCTTCTTTTTTGTTTGGAAATTTATACCAAATAAAAAAGAGTTAGAATAACTAACTCTTTAATGGATTCTTATAAAATTTATCATGGTAGATTTTAATAAATATTGCTGCTTCAACAGTCCATTGTAATGATGTGATCCACCAGAAATATGTAACAGGCATTCTTTTTAAATATATAAAGTAATACATTAAAGGTAATCTTATACACCAGTTACAAAACAATACTATTCTAAATGGAGTTTTAGTATCTCCCATTCCTTTAAGGGCACCTGAAAGTACCATATCTATAGCTGTAGGAATCTGTTGAATAGATCCAATCATAAGACAAGCAGCCCCAAGAGCGATAACTTCAATCTCATCGCTTTTTATAAATAATCTAACTAAATTTTCAGAGAAAAATAGAAATATTAGAGAGAAAAATCCCATGACAATACAAGCTAGAAGTAGAGATGTATTAGCATATTCTCTAGCTCCTTTTAAATCTTTTTCTCCAATACTATGCCCAACTAAGGAAACTGCAGATATAGCAAATCCCCAACCTGGCATAAAGGAGATGCTTTCAATGGTTACAGATATTTGATTAGCAGAGAAAGCTAAACTTCCAAGTTTCATAACCATCATAACACTTAAAAGTCTTACAATACTAAAAGCTCCCTCTTGCAGTCCAGATGGAACAGCTAAATCAACAAGCTCTTTTAAGTAATTAAAGTTAACTTTACCTTTTAAAGATATTTTAAATGGTAGTTTTTTAAGTTGACTTAAAATAAATAAAAATGCACATATATTTCCAATTGTAGTAGCAATGGCAGCACCTTCAACTCCTAGTTCAGGAAAACCAAACTTTCCAAATATAAGTGTATAATCTAAAGAAAGATTTACAATATTTAAAATAGCAGCTCCATAAAGAGGAGTTTTAGTATTTTTACATCCACGGAAAACACCGTTTAAAAGATTAGTAACCATATTGAAGAAAAGTCCAATAGAACAGATTCTCATATATTTATAACCTAAAGTTAATACATCTCCTTTAGCTCCAGCTAAACTTAATATATTTTTTGAAAAAATAAAAAAGATTAGAAAGACAAGAACAGCAATAACTCCACCAATTTTAACTCCTAGATCAGCCATATCTTCAGCTTTTTTATGCTCTTTAGCTCCAAGGCAACGAGCTACAATAGATGTTATAGATATAGATAGGCCCATAGCAATTAAGATATTAATAAAAGTATACATAATTTCAGAACTGAAACCAACAGCGGAAACAGAGATTTGTCCACCATACTTTCCAACCATAAGTGTATCAAAAACCCAGATTAACATATAGAGTATCATTTCACCAACAGCGGGAATAGCTAATTTTATAATCTCTTTTGACCGATTTAAAAATGCACTTTTAATCATAAAAATTTCACTCCCCTTAACTTATATAAAGTTCCTAGATTCTATCATAAAGGTTATATAAAAGTCAAAAATTTGCAAGATAGACAAAAATTGAGTATAATATATCAGTTACCAAATTGTGCGTAAAGCTCCTTGCTTTAGTTATGGGGATATAAGCATATCTTTTAATTATTGACATTAGATAAATATAAAAGTATAAAGTGAGGTGGTAATGTGAGTAATTTTGTTGTTGAATTTAAACTTAAAACAGAAATTTATCAAGAAGATATTTTAGAAAAAAGATTTGAAATAGCTAGAAAAATATATAATGCTTTAGTAACTAAAATTGCAAAACGTTATCACGAATTCATTAAAACTAAGAGATATAGAAAAGTTCAAATAGTTCTAACTCAATGTAAAAATATAAAAAATGAAGAGTTGAAAAAACAATCTTTAAAAGAGTTGAACCTTCTATATAAAGAATATGGATTTTCTGAATATAAGTTTCATGCTGATGTAAAAGAGTTTCAACATCATTTTAAAAAAAATTTAGATAGCTTTACTGCTCAAAAATTAGCTACAAACTTATGGAAAAGTTATGAAAAATTTATTTTTGGAAATGGAAATAAGATTCACTATAAAAAATTTGATTCTATGTTTTCTATTGAAGGGAAATCTAATAAAACAGGAATTAGATTTTTAGATAATAATTTAATATGGCTTGGTCTTAAAGTGCCAGTAGTAATAAATAAAAATAATCAATATGAGGTAGAGTCTTTAAAAAATCCTATTAGTTATTGTAGAATAATTAGAAAATTTGTAAGGAACAAGTATAAATATTATCTTCAAATAATTTTTAAAGGTGTGCCACCAGCTAAGATTAATCTAAAAACTGGAGAGATAAAGAATCCTATTGGTGAGGGTAGAGTAGGATTAGATATAGGAACACAAACACTTGCTATATCAAGCGAAAAAGAAGTAAAAATTTTAGAAATAGCAGATAGAGTTAATAATATTGAACACATGAAAAAAAATATTTTAAGAAAGCTAGATAGATCAAGAAGAGCAAGTAATAAAGATAATTTTAATCTTAATGGGACAATAAAAAAACAGGGAAACAAAAGGGTTCTTTGGATTAAATCTAATAGATATGTAGCACTTCAGAAAAAATTGAAAGAGCTATATAGAAAACAAGCAGATGTGAGAAAATACCAACATGAAAAATTAGCTAATGAGATAATCTCTTTAGGAGATGATTTTTTTGTAGAAAAAATGAGTTTTTCAGGACTACAGAGAAGAGCAAAAAGAACTGAGGTAAATGAACAAGGGAAATTTAAAAGAAAAAAAAGATTCGGAAAGTCCTTAGGAAATAAGGCTCCAAGTATGTTTTTGAATATCTTAGAGAGAAAACTTTTGTCATGGAATCTGAGTTTAAAAAAAATAGATACATGGAGTGTAAAAGCCAGTCAGTATAATCATATAGATGATAGTTATAAAAAGAAAAAATTAAGTGCTAGATGGAATATAATAGAAGGAGAAAGAGTACAAAGAGATATGTATTCAGCATTTTTAATTATGAATGTGAATGAAGATTTAAAATCAATAGATAAAAAAAGATGTGAAGAAACATACAAGAATTTTTTAAAATTGCACAATGAAGAGATAAAAAGGTTAATAGGTAATAAAAATTTAAGTAGTATAGGTATATAAGGTTTTAAAAATTAAAAAAAAAACGTCTTGAATCGGGCGTAATACTATCGCAAATTTGTTCAATGGAATAATTGATAGTGAAAGTCTAAAAGAAAAAATATAGTGCATTTCATCTTTCGAGAGAAATGAGAATATTTGATATTTTAGAACCCCCTGTCTTTAGACATGGGGAGGTTCAGAAAAATAACAAATACAAAAAGACAGGAGATGATTATGGGGAAAAGATTAATAAAATTGTTTACCTTTTTCATACTTGCCTTTAGTTTTATAACATCAGAGGTTCATGCATTAAGTTTTACTAAACCAAAGGTCGTAGAAAAAATTGAAGTGGATGAGGAGATTTTAAATCAGAAAAAAGAATATATAAAAAGTAGTAAAATAACTGATTTCTATTCAAGTTGGCGTGGGACTAGGTATCGTTATGGAGGAACAACAAAAAAGGGAGTTGATTGTTCAGCACTTATGCAGCATCTGTATAAAGAGCAATTTGATGTAGAGCTTCCTAGAACAACACTTACTCAGGTTAAGATTGGTGAGCAAGTTGTTGGAAATAGAGAAAATTGGAAAGTAGGAGATCTTATTTTCTTTAAAATGAATAGTAGAATAAAACACGTAGGTGTATATATAGGAAATAATAAATTTGTTCATGCAGGAAGAAGTACAGGAGTTACAATATCTGAGTATGATAGCTACTGGGCTAAAAGATTCTGGCAAACAAGAAGAGTAATATAATAAATGGTTAAAAATTTGACAAGAGATAAAAAATAGAGTATATAAAATGATTGAAGTAACATTATTAAATAATAACTAAAAACTAGGGGGAGATATTATGAAAAAGATGTTAATTTTAATTGGAGCTCTATGTATAACATCATTGGGATTTGCTAAGATGAATGATGGAGTGTATAAAAGTGAAGCAAAAGATTTTGATAAAAGAGGTTGGAAAGTATTTTTGGATCTTACAGTGAAAGAGGGAAAAATTGAATCTGCAAATTTTGATTACATCAATAAAGATGGAAAATTAAAAAGTGAAGATGTAGAGTATAATAAAAAATATAAAGAGATTAGTAAAATAGATGTACCAGAGCTTAAAGAGATTTTCTCTGAAGAGTTAGTACAAACACAAAATCCAGATGAAATAGATAATGTTGCTGGAGCAACAGAATCGTTAGTACAGTTTAAGCTACTTTCAAAAGAGGCGATTATAGCATCTGAGTCTGGAGTTAAGGAACCTGTAAGAATAGATTTATAGAATTAAAAAAGGGAAAATTAATTTCCCTTTTTTTATTTTACTTAATGGACAATCCATCATATGCAACAGAGATATTAAAATTTAAAGATTTCATAAGTTTCTCAATCTCTTCGTGAGTTTTTTTAGGATCATGACCAAAGTGTGTAACAGTTATTGGAGTCTTAGAATCGATACAGTTAAAATCTTTCAATCTATTCAAAACCATATTTAGTGTGAAAATATCAAGATGGTCTGAGTTATCCTTTTGAAAATCTAAAAAAGTACATTCAATAACAATATCATCAAATTTAAAATTTTTCAAAAATTCAAATGTTTCTAAAGAGTAGATGCCAGTATCAGAAGCATGCAATCTAGTAAATTTTTCATGTTTTATTATAAAGTTTGTACCTTGCTCATTACCATTTAAACCTGTATGTTTTGCTTCAATAGGTATAATTTCAAAATCTTCAATAGTAAAAGGAGTATAATAACTCATAGGAATTATATTAAGATGACCTATTTTTTCCTGAAGATTTTTTTGATGCTTAGGTTTTATTGCTGTTTTAATCTGTTCTTTTAGCCACACTTCAGATGAACTATTAACATATATATTCATAGGATTTTTAATTTTTATAAGTTCTTGTATATCTAAATGATCATTGTGAGTATGAGATAGAAGAACACCTTTGATTCTACTAAAATCTATACCATTTTCTAAAATCTGGGTTCTAATATCTGGTGAAAAGTCTAATAGTATTTTATCCCCCAATAAAAAAGTTGACCTTTTACGAATATTTTTTCCTTTAAGTTTTCTTAAAGAATTACAATACTCACATGAACAAAATACATCAGGAAGTCCATTTGCAGACCCCGTTCCTAAAAAAATAGTTTTCATTTTTAACCTCTCTCTGTATAAGTTTTTAGTAGTGAACCTAAACGCTCTACAGAAACTGATATAATCATTAAAACAATTAAAGCGGTTCCAGCAGCGTTAAAATCATAAGACTTTATAAATTTTGATATTATGTAACCTATTCCCCCAGCACCAACAACTCCTATAATAGATGATTGTGCCATATTAGATTCAAATCTCAGTGCAGTCCATCCAGTAATAACTCTTTTTATATTTGGAAGTATTGCAGCTTTCATAATATTTAACCAAGATGCACCAGTAGCTTTAATGGCTAAAATACTTTCCTCTCCTAAATCTTCGATAGATTGAAAGTATGCCTTAGTGAGATAAGCCACTGTATGAACAGAAAGTCCTAAAATTCCAGAAAAAGGTCCAAGACCAACAGATGATACAAATATAACAGCCCAGATTAAAGAGGGCACCGCTCTAATAAAAGATATATATGACTTTATAGCTAAAGATAAAGGTTTCCAAGGTGCTGTATTTGAAGCTGTTAAAAAAGCTAGAGGAACAGAGAAAACAACTCCTACTAAGGTAGCCATAAAAGCAATTTCAAAAGATTCCCAAACAGCGATTAAAACAAACTTAAAAACAGAGGTATCTGGTTTTCCAAACTCTAAAAGAATATTTCCCAATTTATTTAATCCTCTTGCAACTCTTCCAAAATCTAAGTTTAACTTAAAAAAAGATAGAAGGAACAAAATTGAAATTCCTAACATAATTTTATTTAAAAACTTATCATTTTTATGATCTTTTATTTTTATTTTTCCAAAATAGTTTTTCTTCATTTAAATAATCCTCTTTCTTAAAATATTAGAGATGATTTCGGTTGCAATGGCACAAACAACAATTAAAAGAATACCCATAGCAGCAGTGTTGTATTTCATAAGACTCAGGTTATTACTTATGTACATTCCAATTCCTCCAGCCCCAACTAAACCTATTACAGCAGAGGAACGAATATTGCTCTCTAAAGAGTAGATAGTCCAAGAGATAAATCCAGGAATAGCTTGAGGAATAGCTCCAAATCTTATAACTTGTAGATGAGACATTCCAGTAGCTTTTAAAGAACTAAGTAGCTCTAAATCAACTTCATCGATAGTTTCATAATAAAAACGAGTCATGTCTCCAATGTTTCCAACAGTTAAAGCTATGATTCCAGTTGTTATGCCAACACCAAAAGCAGGAACAAACATTAGTGCCCAGATTATATTAGGAATATTTCTTAAAACTGTGGCAAAACTTTTAACAAAATTTCTAATTGGTTTAAAATGCATAGTCTTTTCTGAGCATAGAAAACCTAGAAAAAATGAGATAGTAGAGGAAAAAATTAATGAAACTATAGCTACACAAAATGTATCAAGTAAAGGTGTCATATAGTTATTATAACTTTTCCAATTTACAGGTAACATCTCCTCAGTTATAAATGAAACTGCAGATGGAAGTTCAACTAAGAAAGATAAAAAAGAAAAATCCAATCTATAAGCTATGAAAAGGTAGATAATGGAGATAACTCCTAAAGTAAAGATATCGTTTTTATTAAACATTTTTACCGTATATTTCATTTATAATCTCCTCTGTTAAATTTTCAGGAGTATTGTCAAATACTATAACTCCATTTTTCATTCCAATAATTCTAGTGGCGTAATTTTTAGCAAACTCAACTTGATGAAGATTTACAATACAAGTTATATTATCCTCAAGACAGATGTTTTTTAGGGTTTCCATAACAATTTCAGAAGATTTTGGATCTAAACTTGCAATAGGCTCATCAGCTAAAATTAGTTTTGGATTTTGTGCAAGAGCTCTAGATATTCCAACTCTTTGCTTTTGTCCTCCGCTTAGTTCAGAAGCTTTTTTATAACAGTGTTCTTCAAGTCCTAATCTTTTAAGAATATTTAAAGCTTTTGTTTTATCATTTTCAGAATAAAGTTCAAAGAAACCTTTAAAGTCAGACATATAACCAAGTCTTCCGTGAAGAACATTTTGAACAACAGATAACCTTTCAATAAGATTATAGTGTTGGAAAATCATTCCAATCTCTCTTCTCACTTTTCTTAGTTTTCCACCAGAAACTTTACAAATATCTTCTCCGTTAAAAATAACACTTCCACTACTAAGTGGATTCATAGCGTTAATAGATCTTAGTAATGTAGATTTGCCAGCTCCAGAAGAACCTATAATAGCTACAAATTCCCCTTTTTTTATAGATAAGTTAATATTATTTAGAGCTAAAAAACTATTGTTATAGCTTTTAACTCCATCTTTTATAGTTATAATAGTGTTCATATATTCCCCCTAAAAATTAATCCTCTTTAATCTCTGTTAAATTAAGATTTTTCATAACTTGTCCGATTATTTTAAAGTTTTCTTTTGTAACCTTAATATGTTGTTCTCCATTTTTCTTTCCATAAAAATTTTCCATGAAGAACTTATCATTATAGTTTAAGAAAAAGTTTTGTAATTTTTCTTTTAAATCTTGTGGCATACTTTCTTGAACTAACCAAAGATTGTCAGGGATAACAGAACTTTTATATATAATCTTGTGATTATCCTCTGTAAAAAACTTTCTATTTTTAACATACGAGTTAGATGAAATAACTCCAATATCTGCATCTTTATCTAAAAGCGCTCTAACAGTATTTGTTGTAGAACCAGTTTCATAAGGTTTAAACTTAATGGTAAAATCGTTAGAATCTTTAATTATTCCACTTGTAATAAGATCATTTACAGGCCAAAGATATGTAGAACCTGAAGATTGTTTTGTATAAGCAAAAGTGTAAGGACTCTTTGGATTTATCAAATCTTTTTCACTGAACTCATTTATATTTGTATCTGGTCTAGTTAAAAAATATGAAAACTTCCCCCAATTTTCTAATTTTCCATCTTTAGCAAAAGAAACTAAAGGTTCAATCTGAGTTTTAGTAGCAGCCATAAAATATGGCATAGCTCCTGTATATGCTACATCAGTTCTATTTTTCTTGGCTTTTAAAGATTCTGTTAAAGCCATATCAGATGATGGTTCAAACCATTCAACTTTCATTCCAACAGCATTTTCAAGATCTTTTAAAAATTTATCTTTAGCCACAACCTTAGATTCTAAATCTTCATCAATTCCAAAGGCGATAACAAGTTTTTTCTCTTTTGTTTCCTCTTTACCACATCCAGTTATAAAAAGCCCAGAACTAAGTAACCCCAATGTAAATAACTTATTTAAAGTTTTCAAATCTATATCCTCCCAAATTTTATTTTAATTTATTAGTGTAAAAGTTTTTAACGTCATCCCATTTATAGTATGGTTTCATAGAAGTTGCTATTGGTAACTCGGCATCTTTTTCGTTATGTAAAATTTTAACCAAGATATCATTTTGATTATTTTTATAGAATATCCACTGAATATTTGTAGACATGCCAGAGATATCTCTTCCTAACCATTTATCATAAACCTTTTCAATATTGTCCTCTTTTGCTGAGTAACCATTGATCTCTAATAAAGTTATAAATGGGATAGTAGTTTCAGCATGAGCGAATCTCAAATTAGCTGAAGTGTTTTGATTTTTTATAGCATCATCACTTGTAACTATAAAGTTTTCTAGGAGAGGAAAGGCTATGTTAGTAGCAATATCTTCACCATTTTTTCCAGGTCCCTTCTCATAGAAATCATTTAGATTATCAACCTCTTCATACCACTTTAGTTGCTCTTCACTAAAGTATTTCCCAAAACCTAAATCTTTTCCAATGTTAGCTTGAATAATATATAAATCATAAAGGTTTCTAACTGCGTCAGTTGGATTTTTTAAAACTGTTTTACCTTTACTATCTTTTAATTTAAATTCACCATTTTCTAATTTTTTAATAAAATCTTTAGAGAAAAGTTGATTTAAAACTTCATTATTAAAATTTTTACTTTTAGAGTATGTGTTTAGCTCTTTTTTCCAAGAACCATTTTCTGAAAACTCTTCATACTCTGGAGAAAGATCAAAAAATCTTAAAAGTATATCTTTTTTATTGTTTGTTGAAACTTTAAAATTTATATTAGGTGTGTACTGGCCAAGCTCCTCTAAAAAAGCATCTCTGCTTTGTTGAGCTCTTTCAACATAAGTAGATGAAGCGAATATATCTTTTCCGAAGATTTCTTTATTATTTTCATAGAATCTTTTAGCAATATCTTTTTGTTCTTTAACTCCAACATCAGTTAAAAGACCGTAATTTCCTTTTTCAATCTCCATTAGTTGTGCTATAGAGTTTTTTAACTCTAACCCTTCAGGAGTAATAGCACCTTCTTTTTCTGCAATGGATAGCAATTCGTATAAAGATACATCATATTTAGGTGAAGATAGATGTCTAGATCCATGTCTTCCTAAGTGATTTATAAAAAATGGTTTATATCCATTAGGTACAGGTGCTGTAGAAATCTCTTTAACATTGTATGGTTGCTTAGTACCTAAGTAGTTAAAGTCTGTTGAAAAAGCTGAAGTAGCTAAAGTGGTAAAAATAGCTAAAAATTTAATGGTATTCACTTTTAAAAATCCTCCCTGTAAAAAATATTTATCAGACTCATTATAAACTAGGTATGTTAAATGAAAATTAAAATGAAGTAAAAGAAATGTTATTTTATATACAAAAAAATAAAAAAACACAGAGGTTTCTATAAAACCTCTGTGTTTTCTATGTAAAAACTATTTATTTGTTTTTCTAGCTATTTTAGGGAAGATAAGTCCAAGTCCAACTAAAACAACTGGTGTTAAAATGTTAAGAGTAATTTGGAAGAACCACTCAGAACTGAATGTTTCAATGTTTTTAGGGAAGATACCCATTAAACATGCAAATGATGTAAATGCAAAACACCAAACTCCAATTGCAGTTGCAATTTTATCATTTTTAACAAACTTAAATCCTGAACTATCACTTAAAGCTTTATTTTTAATTAATCCTCTAAGTCCAATGTATGCTAAGAATACCCATAAGTATCTAAGTGGCATAACAATTGAGTTTAAATCAAGAAGCCAGTTATAAAGGTTGTTCATATCTCCAATTCCAAGTGCAGGAATTATAATTAAGATTCCAACAAGTACAGCTGTTAACTTATATCCATTAATAGGTGCTCCATTTTCATTTGTTTTAGTAAATGCAGCTGGTATAAAGTTCTTATCCCCTTCTCCAATTAATATTTTTAATGGAGCGTCGATAGAGAACATAAGTGCTGATATTTGAGATAAAGTATTAGCTACAGCATATAAAACCATAAGTGCATTTCCAACACCGTAGTACTCACCTAAAAGTTTAAATGCATAGTATTGACCATTCATTTTTAAGTCAGCAGGGATGTTTCCACTGTTAAACATGATTCCCATAGCAAATGAACCAAGTAGAGCTGACATACCAACCATAGCAGCAAGTGCTAACATCCCTTTAGGGAAGTTTTTGTGAGGATTTTCAACGTCTTTAACGTATGGAGAGATTTTCTCGCATCCACCAACAGCAAATACTAACATAGATATAGTAGTAAAATATGTAAAGTCAAATTTAGGCATAAATGTTGCCAGTGACCAATCAGTTGTAGCAGGATTTATACTCATAAGAGATGGTGCAGCAACTGTTAATAAAATATATAAAATACCCATGAAGAACATAGATGTTCCAGCAAGAGCTCCTATTCTTTTTAAAGAGTTCATACCTTTAGATGATAACCAAAGGAAAAGTAGGAAGATTCCTAAAACAAAACTCTGTAAAACTAAAGGATTAAAAGTTTTTATCATGTCTCCATTTTGGAAGAAAACCCAACTTAAAGCAACTAGTGCACTTTGAGGTTTTTGTGCTAAATAAGGGATGTGAACAACCCAATATGTCCAACCAGCAAGATAAGCTATCATAGGTCCATAAGTTGAACCAACCCAACTTGAAACTCCTCCAGCTTTATGATCAAACACAGATCCCATTTCTCCAACCATAAGTGCATATGGTAAAAAGTAAAGAGAAAGAATTAATACCCAAGAAACTACAACTGTTAAACCTTGATTTGCGTAGTTATTAACAACGTTACCAAATCCCCAAACAATTGTGAATCCCATCATGGCTAGCATACGCCAGTTTAATTTTTTTGATTCCATTAATTTAGTACTCCTTTTTTTGTTAAATATTTCACTTTAATATGTACAATTGTACACCAAAGAGGTACAAAAATCAAATAATTTTTTCTTATGTGGTATAATGAAAAGTAATTTTCATAAATAAAACTATTAATTTCTTTCAAAAAATTATGAAAAAGATTATGAATTGAACAAAAGTATTTTTATATGTACAATTTGTGATATAAAAAAAGTTTTAAGGGGAGTGTGTCAGATGACTACCAAAAATAGAATAAGTGCATGGGAGTTTTTCCAAAGCTTAGGAAAAACATTTATGTTGCCGGTAGCTTTACTAGCAGCAATGGGAATTTTACTTGGAATAGGTGCTGCCTTTACTGGTGGAACAACAATAGAGATGTTTCCGTTTTTAGGAAACAGTTTTTTACAAGGTATATTTAACTTTATGATAAAAATAAGTTTAGTTGCCTTTTCATTTTTACCACTTATGTTTGCTGTGGCAATTCCACTGGGAATGGCTAGAGAGAACAAAGAGATTGCAGCTTTTGCAGGACTTATGGGTTACATTGCAATGCAGCTTGGAACAAATTTCTATTTAAGTGAGACTGGACTTTTAAAAGTTGTAGATACAAAGATGGTAATGGGAATTCAAAGTATCGATACAGGAGCACTAGGAGCATTAATATGTGGAGTTATAGTTTTCTTTATCCACGAGAAGTTCCAAAACGTTGAGTTACCAGATGCTTTCTCATTCTTTGGAGGAACAAGATTTGTAGCAATTGCAACAGTTTTAATAATGTCAGTGGTTGGACTTGCAGTGCCAATGGTATGGCCGTTCTTTGCAGCTGGAATAAATAAAGTTGGAGCAGCAATCCACGGAGCTGGACCATTTGGACCATTCCTATTTGGAGCTGGAGAGAGATTACTTCTTCCATTTGGACTTCACCACATCTTAGTTGCAACAATAAGATTTACAGAAGCTGGAGGAACTTATGTAACTCAGGCAGGAGAAACAATTCATGGAGCTTTAAATATATTTTATAATCAATTTGCACAAGGAGCAGAGTTTGTATCTCCAGAAGCAACAAAGTTCTTATCTCAAGGTAAGATGCCAACATTTATGTTTGGACTTGGAGGAGCAGCTTTAGCAATATATAAATCAGCATACTTAGAGAATAGAAAAAAGATCAAAGGACTTTTAATATCAGCAGTTGTAGCATCAGCAGTTGGTGGAATAACTGAGCCAATCGAATTTATATTCCTATTTATTGCACCAGTTCTTTATGTGTTCCACGCAATTATGACTGGACTTGGATTTATGGTAATGGGACTTTTAAAAGTAGCTATTGGAAACACTGATGGAAACATAATTGACTTCTTAGTATTTGGAGTGTTCCAAGGATTCTGGACAAAATGGTTCTACGTAATTCCTGTTGGAATTATCTGGTTCCTAATTTACTACTTTGTGTTTAAGTGGTATATTGTAAAATATGATATCCCAACTCCAGGAAGAGATAACTCAGCTCAAGCACAAGAAGCTGTTGATAGTGGAGATATAGCTGGATATACAGCTAAAGTTATGTTAGAAGCTTTAGGTGGAAAAGAGAACATTGTAAGTTTAGATAACTGTATAACAAGACTTAGACTTGTAGTTAAAGATGCAAGTATAATAGATGTAGAAGCTGTTAAAGCAGCAGGTGCAGTAAACGTAGTAAAACTAAATGATACAAATGTACAGGTAATAATTGGACCAAAAGTTCAAATGTTAAAGAAGCAATTACAAAAATTAATGTAATAAAGTGGGGGGAAATAATCCCCCCTTTTATATAGGAGAATATTAGGAGGACTTATGAATTTTGATGAAATTATAAATAGAAAAGGAACTTACTGTACTCAGTGGGATTATATAGAGGATAGATTTGGACCTGGAACAAAGGATTTAACTCCATTTTCTATCTCTGATACAGATTTCAAATGTCCTCAAGAGATTTTAGATGCAATAGTAGAAAGAACAACTCATGGAATTTTTGGATACTCACGTTGGAATCATGAGGATTATAAAGGGGCTATAAAAAACTGGTATAAAACTAGATATTCTACAGAGATAAATAGTGATTGGGTTGTATATTCGCCAAATGTAATCTATAGTATCTCTATGCTACTAGAGGAGCTACTTGGAAAAAATGGAAAAGTTATGACTCACACTCCAAGATATGATGGGTTTACAAAAATTTTAAAACCATATGACCTTTTTGAAGTAACTTTAAAAGAGGATGAGAATGGAGAGTTTCATACAGATTTTTCTGTAATAGAAGAGGGATTTAAAAATGGAGTTAAAGCGTTTTTGCTTTGCAATCCTGAAAATCCAGTTGGAAAGGTTTGGAAGTATGAGGAGTTAAAAGAACTTATAGAACTATGTGAAAAGTATGATGTAGTTTTAATCTCAGATGATATTCATATGGATATAGCTAGAAGAGAGGTAACTCCAGTGTTAAAAATAGACACGAAGAGATGTTTAATTGTAAGTTCAGCATCAAAAACTTTTAATACACCAGCTCTTGGAGGATCATATGCAATAATTCCTCAAGATGATATTAGAGAAAAGTTTGTAACACATTTAAAAGAGGTAGACTCACTATCATCTCCAACAATTTTTGGAGTGCTATCAACAATGGTTGCATATAATAGTTGTGGATACTGGGTGGATGAGTTAAATAGTTACCTAACTAAAAATTGTGAGTATGTGGAAAAAGAATTAAATGGATTTTATGGAATTAAAGCTAATATTCCAGAGGGAACATATCTTATGTGGATAGATTTAAAAGATTGTAATATAGATATGGATAGATTTAAAAAGGCACTTATTGAAGATGGAAAAGTGGCAATTATGTCTGGAGAAGCTTATGGTGACAAAAATAGAATACGTTTAAATGTAGGATGTCCACTATCAAAAGTTAAAATAGCTGTTGAAGGAATTAAAAGAGCTATTGAAAAAGTAAGGTAAGAAAGTTATAATATCTTAGGTGATGTGAATGAGTTTAAAAAGAAAAGAGTTAGAAGTTTTAAAACTTATAAATACTGGGAAAACAGTAGATGAGATTCTTTTTCAAATGGAAACAAGTGAAAGAAATTTAAGATATATAATTGATAATCTAAACTTTTATCTAAAAAAAATATTGGATAAATGGATAGAGAAGGATAGAAAAAAACTGTTAGTTCATCTAAGTGAGAGTGAACTAAGAAGATTTTATAAAGTGGTTTATGAAAACTACTATATATTAGAGCAAGAGGAAAGGGCAGAGGTTATACTTATGACCTTTCTTTTTGTGAAAGATGTAAGACTTAGTTTTATAGAGGAAAAGTTAGGAATAACAAGAGCTACTTTGAAAAAAGATATAGATGTTTTAAATGAAAGTTTGAAAAGATATAGTTTAAAGTTAGAATCAGAAAAAAATAGATTCTCTATAGTTGGAAATGAAAAAAAATTGAGACATTTGAAGTCTATAAAGTTTTTAGAATATTTTGATGTAGAGATAACACCTTTAGATATAGATTATATTTTTCAAAATGTAGATAGAGATTTGTTAAGTGAGTTAAAAGAGGTTATTTTAAATATCAGTAAGAAATTTTCTGTGGAGTTTAAAGAGGACTTTGTAAAACTTATGGAGATATTTTTATATGTTTCTTTTGAAAGAGTAAAAGAGGGACATGTTATAGATAGAAAGGTTAACTATGAGTTTTTAGTTAATACTACTCACTATGAAATAGCAAGAGATAGTTTGGAAAAATATTTAGATAAAGAGTTAAGTTATGAGTTAGTACATATAACAGAGTACTTTATTAGTGGTGGAGTAACTGAAAATATAGAGGAGCTAAAGGAAAGTACTGAAAAATATTTAGATGGATTAATTTTAGCACTGGAAAAAACTTTTAATGGATCTTTAAATTATGATGAGCTTAGTTCAAAACTTATGGGGTACTTAATCCCAGCTATATATAGACTAAAAAATAACTTTAGTATAAAAGAGAGTGGAGAGAGAGATGAAATCTTTACTTTAGTGGAAAAGTACTCTAAAGATGAAAGTTATCTTCCTGAAAAATTAACTGAAAATGAGGTTTTTCATATAGCTAAGGAGATTAAAACTTATATGGAGAACGAGAAAAATAGAGTTATAAGTTTGAAAACTCTTTTGGAAATTATAGAAAATAATAGTGAGAGAGTAAACAAAGAGAAGCTAATAAAAGAACTATTAGAAATTTATGGTACTTTTATAAAAAAGGGAGTTTAGGAAAAACTCCCCCTTGACTTTAAAATTTTTAAAGTAGATAATTAATATTTATAGATTAAGATCTAATTTTATAACTTCAAAATCATTAGTGTCAAAATTTAACTCTGTGAAAACTCCGACGGTTTTAACAGAGTTATTTTTTTTAAAATTTTCAAATAGTGGCATAGTAACAAAGTCTTTTATAAAAATGTTATATTTATATTCTAATCTATCTTTTAGATTTTCAACAATATATCTAGGGACATCTTTATACACCACTACAACTTCTTTTTTATCCTCTTTTATACAGTTCATTATAAAAAAAACAGAAACGATGTCATTAAAAGATAAGTTCCAATAGTATTGTTTTAATTCTGTAAAAAGGGAGATACATTTATGAATAATTTCTTTTTCAATATTCAGGTTAAAAAATAAAAACTCTTGAACAGGAATATAGTGTTTTTGTCTACTAGAAAACCCAACTCTCAAAATAATCTTTTTTAGAGCTAACTCTTCTTTAGAAGTTAAATGTCTATTCAAAATTTTTTTACTAGCTGCATTCCAAGAGATAAGATGATCTTCGAAATATATGGCCTCTTCTGGGAAACTTCCAGTACATATTTTTAAAATATTTAAAAAGTATGGGATTTCATTAAAATCAATATCTTTGAAAAGTGAATGGTGTAAAATATTATAAAATGAGTTTAAATCATCATTTGAAAAAAGTTTAGAAAAATAAAAATTAAAAATAGAAAAGTCTTTTAAAATATTTCCAAAAGTATTATTATAATTATTTCCTAAGTCATCAAAGTATTTAAAGCTAATATAAAAAGCTTTGAGTAACTCTCTATTACAAAAAAAATTATCCATATTTGAAAGTGTTAAGAGTTTTTCAATATCCTTTAATAAAAAAGTATCAATTTCACTATTATGGATTAAAGAGTGAAAGTAATCTATAAAAATTGGTGGAAGATACTGCTCTTCAATCAGATACTTATATATGTAACATGAAAGTGCTCTTTTTCTATTTATATTTTCCCCTGTTAAAAATACACCCTTACCAGTGTGACTTTCAATAATTAATTGAAAGTTTTCCAAATCCTTTTTAATATCAGTTAAATCACCATTAACAGTACGTCTAGAAACATCTAGTTTTTTAGAAAGAGTTTCTAAATTAAGGCTACCTTTTACAAGAAGCTTTAAAGTTAAAAAAAATACTCTTTCATTTTTTGAAATTACTTGTTGTTTTTTTAGTATAGAAAAAAGATCATTACAGTTTAAAATCTCTTTAATCATCAAGTCAATTTTATTTGTTTTATTTATATCTGGAATAGAACTATAAAGATCCTTAAGATATACATTTAAATTTGCTCTTGAAAGCTCTAAAAAATTTTCTAAAAAATCCAAGTTATTTCCCTCTGTGAAATTTAAGAGATTTAAAACTCTTAAATGTTTTGAACAAATTGTAATTGCCACAATTCTTCCCCCTCTTTGAAAATGAATTCCAGTTTATTATAGAGTAAAAAAGTTCAGAAGTCAAACACTTTTGAAAAAATATTATAAAAAAATAAAAAAATTTCAAGTAGAAAAAAAGAAGAGTTATCGAGTATACTACCCTTAGATATAAAAAAGGTTTTCATACTAATGAAAAATATGGAGGGGAAAACATGATGAAAAAAGTTTTAGTGGGAACAATGCTATTAGGCTCAGCACTTTATGCATCAGATTTATCAACCGTTACTGGAGAGAATGTAGCAACTTTTGCAAAAAAAGAAGTAGTGAGTGATAAACCGTTAATCTATTTAGCTGATAATTTTCATGAAATGGCAACACTACCTAGTTTTTCTTTAGGAGCACCTTCTGGACTAGTTTCGTCATACGGAGTAGTTTTTGCAGGTATTTCAGGAAGAAGAGACAGTGATAACACTGATGGAGCAATGTCACTTGGAATGGGATTTGGAGATGCCAATAAAATAGGAGGAGCTGTATCTTTAGGAATTGGAAGTATTGATCCAAGAGATGGCGGATCTTTTAATAGAGGAAACTTAAACTTAAATGTTGGACACCATTTCAAAGAATATGGATTTGGTTGGTCAGTAGGTATGATAGGACTTGACCTTTGGCATGATAATGGACTTGATGGAGATTATCAAGATCCAAGTTTTTATACAGCAGTTACAAAATTATGGGCAAATGAATTTATACCTGTAGCTATTACAGCTGGATTTGGAAATAATTCATATGCAGATATAAATAGAGAAAATGATAGAAAAGATAAAGTTGATGGATTTGGAGCAGTAGCACTTTACGTACATCCTCAATTAAGTGTAATAGTTGATTATACAAGTAATATATTAACAGCAGGGGTAAGTTTAGTACCATTCCCAGATTATCCAGTTTCACTTACTTTAGGAGCAACAAATATAAATGAACAGGGATCAAATGATAAAGTAGCTGCAATTGGATCTTTAGCAGCAGCATATGTATTTTAATGGGAGGTAAAAATGAAGAAAATTTTATTAATAATGACATCACTTTTATTAGTAAGTAGTTTAGCATTAGCAGCTGAGCCAGAGGAGACACCAGCAGCACAGGAGACTCCAGCAGTAACACTTTCAAAAAGCGATTCATTTTTAGTGGCTTTTGGAATGAAAGATTCTCCAGATGGAGAAGAAAATCAAACAGGTTCAACAGCTGTAGCTCACGCATCAGCTCATGGAAATGCAATAAGTTTAACACATTTACAAAATACACCTTATAGCTACAAATAAGAAATAAAAATTAAGTAACACTGAAAGCAACACATAAATAATTATTAATAATTAAAGTGAAAAGCTGTTCAGAGAACAGCTTTTTTTTATGAAAAAAATATTGGAATATGGGGAGAAGGATGAGGAGAAAAGAGGATTTTTACGAGGATGACTTCTATGAAGATGAGGAAGAGTTAGATTTAATGGATCTTGTTTTTACACTTCTTAGAAGATGGAAGTTAATTACCTTGATAGCTATACCAGTTTTTGCACTAGGAGTTTTCTTTGCAATGACTAGACCAACTGTGTATAAAGCTGAGATGACAATGATGGTATCAAGTGGAAGAAATTTCAGTGCTAGCTCACTAGATGGTGGAGAGCTATCAGTAAATCAAAAGTTAGCCACAACTTATGCAGAGATAGCTAAGAGTAACGCTATTTTAAAAAGCGTTATTAAGAAATATGATTTAGAAACAAGTTTAAAGGGATTACAAAATAGTGTTACAATATCTCCAGTTCAAGATACAGAGCTACTTCAATTGACATATAAAAATGGAGATCCAGCTTTAGCCGCAGCTGTGGTAAATGAGATTGGAAATGAGTTTATGTTAAAAGTTCGTGAGGTTATGAACTTTCAAAATATAAAAGTTGTTGAACCAGCAGAGATTCCAAGAGAGGCATTGCCTAAAAAGCGTGCGTTAATAATTGCTATCTCATTTGTGCTTTCAATTATGATGGGATGTATGGCAGCATTTATAGTTGAGTTTTTCTTCTGTAAGTTACGTAAGCCAAAAGACATAGAGAAAATTTTAGGGACATCAATGCTTGGAATGGTTCCAGATTTCAATCTTTCTCTAGTAGATGGAGGTAAAGATGGAAAATAAAGCAAGAAGACAGTTATTTTTTAAAGATGCTGATAATCATGAGATGAATGAGGCTCTTAGAGTTATTAGAACAAATTTACATTTTTTAAATGAGAAAGAGAAAGCAAGAACAGTACTTGTTACAAGCACTACACCTAAAGAGGGAAAAAGTACAATAGCTTCTAACTATGCAATGAGTATAGCTATCACAGGAAAAAAAGTTTTACTAATAGACTGTGATATCAGAAGACCAAGAGCTCACGAGAGCTTTGGAGTTAATTTTAATCGTGGGTTAGAATCAGTATTGTCAGGAGAATGTAAAGTTGAAGATGTTATTTTAAAGGATGTAGAGAAGAATTTAGACATTCTTCCTACTAGAAATGTGACACATAATGTAACAGAGCTTTTTTTAGGGGACAAAATGAAAGGATTGTTACAAGATTTAAAAGATAAATACAATACAGTAGTACTAGATACACCACCACTTATAATTGCAAGTGATGCAGCGATACTTTCAAAACATTGCGATGGAGTAGTGTATGTTGTAGCTTATGACCAAGTTGCTAAAAGAGAGTTAGAGTTTGGTAAAACTATGCTAAATAATGCAAAAGCAAATATATACGGATTTGTTGTAAATAAAGTTGATAAAAATGGTTTGTCATATGGAAACTATGGATATTACAACAATAACTATTCATACTATAAGGATTATTACACAGAAGAGGGAGAAGCGTTAGCAAAAGCGTATAAACCTCAAAAGGGATTTAAAGGGTTCGTTGAAAAACTAAAAAGAGACTACAAGAGACAGTTAAGTGGGGATCAAAAGGGGAAAAGATGGTAGATATCCACACTCACTTGTTATTTGGAGTTGATGATGGACCTAAAACAGTAGAGGAATCTATTGAGATGATCAAGGATGGAATGAAGTTAGGATTTAATGAGTTCTATTTAACATCTCATTACAATAAAGGGAGATTCTGTAATGAAAACTATGATGAAAATTATAAGATTTTGCAGAAAAAGTGTGAAGAGTTAAATCTAGAAGTAAAACTCCATAAAGGGAATGAAGTTTATTTAGATGAAAATATAGATATGGTTTTAAAAGAAAAAAATTTTAATTTAATGTGGGATAAATTTATTTTAGTAGAATTTTCACCTTTGACATCAGTACCAGCGGGAGAAAATTTAATAAAAAAAGTTTTGGTAGCAGGATTTCACCCAATTTTAGCTCATGTGGAAAGATATACTAACTTTAAAGGTAGCGATTTAATGAGGTTAAAAAAACTTGGAGTTAAATTTCAGGTAAACATAGGGGGAGAGAAACCTAAACATATAGTTAGATTGCAAAAAGAGAAACATATTGATTTTTTAGGTAGTGACGCTCACGGAGTGGAGAGACGAAGTTATAGGGAAATTCAAAAGGAGGCTAAGGGGCATGAGAAAAAACAACCTGTTAACAGGGTTTTTAATTCTTTCTTTAGGAGCATATTCACAGGGGCTTGGATTGGAGGAGATTCTTAAAAGAGTTGAAAGCGATAATCCTGAGGTTAAAGTTAAAGAGTTAGATGTAAAGATAAAAGAGAAGGGTAAAAAGAAAGCGTTTAGAAATTTAATTTTGCCACCAGTAACTATACAGAGTGAAAACGACTGGGAAACAGCTAAAAATGAGGGATTTGGATTTGAAAAGATAGAGGCTACAATACCTCTTTTCCAAGGTGGAAAGATGATGAACACCTATAAAAAATCTAAGAGTGAGTTAGAATTATCTAAAGCAGAACAAAGATTAGCAGTGTATTCTTGGCAGGAAGCTGGAGTAAACTCATATTTTGCAGCATTAAATTATAAAAAGCAGCGAGAGATAACAGATTTAACAATAACAGCGCTACAAAAACAGCGTAATAGACTTGATGGACTATATAAAGAGAATAAGATGATTCCAAAATCTGAAGTTTTAAAAGTTGAAGCGGATATTGAAAACAATAAAGCAATAAACTTTGAAAACGCTCAAAAAGAGAGAGCATCTAAGGAAACTTTAATGCAACTTCTTGGATATGATTTAGATAAGGCAATAACATTAGATGAGTTTAATGCAGCAGATTATCTAAAATCTCTTGGAACAATTAAAAAAGTTGAAGATCCAAGAAATACAACTTTAGGTAAAGCACAAAATTTAATGGTTGATTTAGCTGAATATGATCTGAAAATTGCAAAAGCTGATCTGTATCCAATACTGTATGTTAAGCCATCTCATAAGTTTAAAGAGGAAAATTTAGATACGCATAAGTATGAAACGGTAAACGAGGGAAGAGTTGAAATTGGAGTTAGATATACTTTTGCTTGGGGCGCAACTTTGGATTCAGTGGATCAAAGCGAATATAAGCTAGATCAAGCTAAGATAAAATATGACAATAACATCGCAGGGATAGAGTTAGACATGAGAAACAAACTTGGAGAGATAGAGTCTCTTGCAGGACAAAGTGAAGCTCAAAAGAAAAGAGTGGAACTACTTAGAGAAAACCTAAAAATTGATAACTTAAGATATGACAATGAGTTAGTTACAACTTTTGACTACTTAAACTCAGTAAATCAACTTAGAACAGCTGAAGAGGATTTCTATAAACTTCAAAGAGGATTAGTTTTAGCTGTAATTGAGTATGAGAATCTATATAAGTAGGGGAGAGTTATGAATAAGAAATTAATGATTGGTGCTGTGATAGCAACCTTAGCTCTTGGAGGATATCTTCTAGTTAATAAAGTAACTGGAAAAGATGTTAAAGTTTCAAAAATTGAGATGGGAAATCTATCTAGCTCAATACTTTACGCAGGAATGGTTGCTCCTGGAGAGGTTATACCTGTATATGTTGAAGCTCCAGTACTAGTTGAATCAGTAATGGCAAGAGTGGGACAAGAAGTTGAACCAGGAGATAAACTACTGACTTTTAGTTCTAAGAGTGTTATTGAAAATGATAAAGAGTTAAGAATAAATCAGTTGGATATAAAAGATATAAAACTTCGAATAGCTGACCTTGATGGTGGATCACTAAAGTTAGAGTTAGATAACAGAAAACTTGAGATGAGAAACTTAGAGGAGAAGATAAGAGGAGATGAAAGAAGACTTCCAGTATTAACAGCGGAAACGAGAACTTTAAAAGAGAAAGCTGAAGCTTACAAAAAGCTACTAGCTGCTGATGGAGTTTCTAGTACAGAAGCGAACAAAGCTGTGAATGAAGCTGAGAAAAAAATAGTCGAACTAGAGGATTTGAAAACTAGTTTAGAGTTAAATAGACAAAAGTTTGAACTATCAGCTGTGAGTTTTGAAAGTTTAACAAGAGAGTTACAAATTGAGGAAGCGAAGTTAAAGTCAAGTTTAGAGAAGTTACAACTTATGAATGAGATTTTAGTTCGTCGTGCAGAGCAACTAAAAAAACCTCTCGAAGCACCAGTAGCTGGAGTTATTACAACAATAGATGTGACAGAGGGAAGTAACGCTTTTAGTGGACAGAGATTACTAGCTATTTCACCAAAGGGTGAGAGTATAGTAAAAGTTGAAGTTCCAATGTATCAGGCAAGTAGTGTTGCACCAAGACAAAAAGCCATAGTGAGAAGTTCATCATCAGGTGGAGATCTATGTTATGACGGTGTTGTATCTAGAGTTTCTAGTGTAGCTCGTGAAAGTGTTTTAGGTGGAAAAAACGATAAAGTTATAGAGGTTGAAGTAAAAGTTGCTGGAGCTAATGATTTAAAACCTGGATTTATAACTGACGTTGAGATAAGCAGCGAAAGTAGTCGTAGTGTAGCAACTGTATCATCTTTTTCTGTAATAGAAGAGGGAGATAGAAGTTATGTTTACATAGTGGATGAAGGAAGAGTTCGTAAAACTGAGGTAAAAATTGGAGCGAAAACTTCAACAGATTATGAAGTGCTTAACTTACCGCTAGGAACTGAGGTTGTAATAAATCCATTTAAAGTTAGTAACGGTGAAAGAGTAAAGGCTGTGATCTAATGAGATTTTGGATGGCATTTAGGTTTTTAAAGGGAAATCTAGAAAGAGCAGCGTTTCCTTTGATGGCAGTTATAGTTGGAGCTATGTCTTTGGTTATGACTCTATCGCTGGGAGATGGAGCAAAAAATATTATAGATAAAGATCTATCTGCCATAGGAGGAAATAGGATTCTCGTAGGTGGTGGATCACTGAGTAGTAAAGATTTAGAGCTAATGGAAAGAATGCCTTTTGTAGAGTATGGAGTTTTCCCAGAAAAGAGAAAACTTGTAGGTAATACACTGTATAGAGGTTATAGTAAAAAAGCTTTAAAGGCTATGAGGCTACCAAGTCTTAAAGAGAATGAGGTAGTTTTAGATAGAAATCAGTTTTTAGACGCAGAAGTGGGGGCAGAAGTAGAGCTACAAACTGAGTTAGGAAAAAGGAAATTTACAATTAGGGATTTGTATCAAGAGGAGAGTCCATTTGAAACTATGAAAATGGGCGATAGAGTCATAGTTAGTGATGAAACTTTTGAAAGAATCTTTGGAAGGAGTAACTACAATAGCTTAGTAGTCTCCTTTCCACAAGATGAAGACGGGGAGGAATATATACCAGTTGTACTAAGAGAGCTTAACAGGTCTCGGTTGCTTTACAACCAGGTGCGTGTTTTAGAAACGCCAGCAGTCTATAAAAAAGTGGAGAGGATAAAAAGCTTTGTAGGAAAAAGTTTATTTATCCTCTCTTTTATTTCTTTAATTGTTGGTGGAGCTGGGATTTTAAATCTAATAGCTTCAGCGGTAAGAGAGAGAACATCATATATAGGGATACTGAGAACAGTGGGGATGGGTAAAAAAAATTTGATGGAAATATTTTTAATAGAGGCAGCAGTGGTGATAACTTTAGGAGCTGTTATAGGAGTAATCCTTGGAGTGGCGGTGTCGTACCTAGCTGGAAATTTACTAAAAATACCACCATATTTTAACTTTATAAAATTGGTAGGAGCATTAGTTCTTACAATGGGTGTTGGTCTAATATTTGGAGTTTTCCCAGCTAAAAGAGCAGGAGAGTTAGAGATAGTAGAGGCACTGAAAATTTAAGGGAGGGAATGAAATGGTAGAAGAAAAGTTACTAGATGAGTTACTGTCAAATAAGCGTAATTTTGTAAAGCTAGGAATCGATGTACTATCTATAGTTTTAGGTGTTGGATTTGCACTGCTAGCTAGATTTGAAGATTCATGGTTAATTAATGCTAAAAAAGAGTATGTGTTTATCTATGGTAGTTTCTTCTTAATGTTTTATCTTTTTAAAAGAGATGGAATAAAAAGCTGGAGTTTCACTAACTCACTAGATGTTTTAAATTTAATGTACACTCATACATTAACGTTAGTTACAACAATAGTATATATGTCAAGTTTAGGTATGAGTTACTCAAGGGCAACTGTTCTATTAACAGCAGTTTTCGCTATGGTTTTACAACTAGGTGGAAGATTTGTTTTTAGATTAAATAGGACATATACTCGACCTAAAAAGGGTGAAGATGATGATAAGAAAAGAGTTATTGTTTACGGAGCTGGAGAGATGGGAGTTAATCTAATAAGAGAGGCTAAAATCAATAAGGAGTTTCAATACAACATACTTGGATTTGTTGACGATGATCCTAAAAAGCGTGGAATATATGTGAATGGAGTAAAAGTTCTTGGAAATATTGGTGAGTTAGAGGAGATTTTAGAAAGAAAAAGAGCAAAGGGTTTGATTATAGCTATATCAGATATAGATAAAGAGAGCATTAAAAATATAGTTGAAAGATGTAAGAAAAAAAATATAAAAGTAAAGATTCTTCCACAAGTTGGAGTGGTATTATCAAATGATAAACTTTCTAACCAGATAAGAGATGTGAGTATAGAGGATCTTCTTGGAAGAGAGCAGATACTTGTAAATGGAGATAGTATTCATAAACTTATTGAAAACAGAGTTGTATTTGTAACTGGTGGAGCTGGAAGTATTGGAAGTGAGCTAGCTCGTCAAATAGCAAAGCATAATCCTAAAAAACTTATAACAATAGATGTAAATGAAAATGATCTTTATTTCTTAGAGTTAGAGTTAAAAAGAAAGTATAAAAATTTGAATCTTCAAAGTGAGATCTGTAACATTAGAGAGCAAGATAAGTTAGAGATACTATTTAAGAGATATTCACCAAATTTAGTTTTCCACGCAGCAGCTCATAAACATGTGCCTCTTATGGAGCATAACCCAGAGGAAGCTATAAAGAATAATATCTTTGGAACAAAAAATGTTTCTGAAATGGCTATAAAGTATGGAGTGGAAAGATTTGTACTTATAAGTACAGATAAAGCTGTAAATCCAACAAATATAATGGGAGCTACAAAGAGAGCTTGTGAGTTAGTTGTGGAGGAGATGAACAAAAGATCAGAGACTAAGTTTATGGCTGTAAGATTTGGAAATGTACTTGGAAGTAATGGTTCAGTTATACCAATATTTAAAAAGTTAATAAGCGAAGGTAAAAATCTAACGCTGACACATCCAGATATAACAAGATACTTTATGACAATACCTGAAGCAGCTCAACTTGTTATAGAAGCAGGAGCCTTAGGAAATGGTGGAGAGCTATTTATCTTAGATATGGGAGCACCAATAAAGATAATGGATCTAGCTAAAACTATGATTGAATTATCAAATGCACCAGTAAATATAGAGATAGTTGGACTTCGTCCAGGAGAAAAGCTTTATGAAGAGCTTCTTTATGATGTGACTAAAGCCACTAAAACAGATAACAACAAGATATTTATAACTGATATAGATAGAATGAACGTGGATTTAGAGTATCACTTAGAGAAACTAAAAGCAGCAGTAAAAAATCCAAAGCAGGATGAATTAAAAGAATTAATGAAAAAATTTGTGCAAACATACAGGGAGGGAAGTTATGAGAAAGGCAATCAATCTATCAGTGCCTAATTTAGATGTAGATCCAATAGTGGAAAATCTAAAAGAGTGCATAGAATCTGGGTGGGTATCAACTGGAGGAAGATTTATAGGTGAGTTTGAAGAAAAAATTGCAAAATACGTAGGAACTTCCGAAGCAGTTGGAGTTCAATCTGGAACTGCAGGACTTCATACATCATTAAGAGTTTTAGGAGTAAACCCTGGAGATGAAGTTTTAGTTCCAACACTTACTTTTATAGCTGCTGTTAATCCAGTGACTTACCAAGGAGCAATTCCTGTATTTATAGGTTGTGATGACACTCTTTGTATGGATCCAAATCTTTTGGAAAAGTTTTTAAGAGAAGAGTGTATTGTTAGAGATAGAGTTACATATAACAAAAAAACTAATGCTAAAATAGCTGCTTTAGCAGTGGTACATGTATTTGGAAATATGGCAAATATGGAAAAAATAATAGAACTAGCTAAAGAGTTTAACTTTAAAGTTTTAGAAGATGCTACAGAGGCACTTGGAACTTATTATACAGAAGGAAAATATGCTGGAAAGTATGCTGGAACTATGGGAGATGCAGGAGTATTTTCTTTCAATGCCAACAAGATAATTACAACTGGAGGAGGAGGAATGGTTGTTTCTAATAATCCTGAAATTTTAAATGAAATAAGATTCTTAACAACTCAAGCTAAAACGGATCAACTATATTTTATTCATGATGAGATTGGATATAACTATAGAATGTTAAACCTTCAAGCTGCCCTTGGAACTAGCCAGATAGATAATTTAGAAAGTTTTATCGAGACAAAGATAAAGAACTATAATTTATATAAAGAGGCTATAGAAAATATTGAGGGATTAACACTGTTACCGTTTAATTCTGATATTAGACCAAATTATTGGTTTTATTCAGTGCTTGTAGATGAAGAAAAATATGGAATGAATAAAGATAAGCTATTAAAAAAATTAGTAGAAGCTAATATTCAAACAAGACCTATTTGGGGATTGATTCACCAGCAAAAGCCATATCAGAATCATCAAGCATATGGAATAGAAAGAGCAATATGGTATCATGACAGAGTTTTAAACATTCCATGCTCATCTAATCTAACTGAAGAAGATGCAAAATATGTAATTGAAAAGTTAAAGGAGTTCCAAGATAATGTATAGATGCTTTTTTAAAAGATTTATAGATATTTTAGCTGCCTTAATAGTTTTTACATGTTTTTGGTGGGTATTTTTGATAGTTGGATATTTAGTGAAAACTAAACTGGGAAGCCCAGTGATATTTAAACAAGAAAGACCAGGAAAAAATGGTGAGATATTTACTATGTATAAATTTCGTAGTATGACTGATGCTAAAGATAAGGATGGAAAACTACTATCTGATACTGAAAGACTTCCTAAATTTGGAAAACTATTAAGAGCAACTAGTTTAGATGAGTTGCCAGAACTATGGAATGTATTAAAAGGAGAGATGAGTTTAGTTGGACCAAGGCCTCTTTTAGTTGAGTATCTAGGAAGATATAGTGATTTTCAAGCTAGAAGACATGAAGTTCTTCCAGGAATTACAGGATGGGCTCAAGTAAATGGACGTAATGCAATCTCTTGGGATGAAAAATTTAGATTAGATGTAGATTATGTTGATAGCTATAACTTTTTACTGGATATACAAATACTGTTTTTAACAGTAAAAAAAGTATTTGTAAAAGAGGGAATATCTCAAGAGAATAATGCAACTATGACAAAATTTGAAGGTAATAAATTATGAAAAAAATTATCGTAATTGGTTCGGGTGGTCATGCAAAAGTTGTAATTGATATTATTTTACAGAGAAATAAAGTTTTAGATGATAATCTAAAGATAATAGGAATTTTAGATGATAAATATAATGAAGATGAAAAAATAGAAATTTTTGAAACTCCTGTTATTGGTAAAATTGATGAAATGCTTGAATTACAAGAAGATGTATATTATGTAATTGCAATTGGAAATAACAGTGTTAGAAGAAAAATAGCAGAAAAGTATTCTGATAAAAAATTTATAACATTGATTCATCCAAAAGCAATTATAGGAGAGAAAGTCAGTATTGAAGAGGGAACTGTTGTAATGGCGGGATCTATAATTAATTCTTACACTAAAATAGGGAAACATTGTATTTTAAATACTGGAAGTATAATAGAACATGACAATACAATAGAAGACTATGTTCATATATCGCCAAATGCTACTCTTTGTGGGGGGATTACAATAGGAGAAGAAACTTGGATAGGAGCAGGAGCAACTATTATACAAGAAAAAAAGATAGGAAAGAAAGTTATGGTAGGAGCAGGAACTGTAATAATAAAGAATATAAGAAAATATTTTAAAGTTATAAGGCAAAATCCAATTAGATTAATAAGAACTGAAATAGAGGGAAATTAAAATGAAAATATTATATTTACATCAATACTTTAATACAAATAAAGAGGCTGGTGGAACAAGGTCATATGAATTTTCAAAATTTTTATCTGAGGATAACGAAGTTACTATAATAACAGGAAGTCAGAATTATATAGAAGGTATATTAAAATTTAGAGTGATTTCAACAAAGACTAAGTATAATCAACAAATGAATTTTTTTCAGAGAATATATAGTTTTTTTCATTATTTAATCAAAGCAATATATTTAGGGAATAAAGAACGCGAAATAGATATTATTTTTGCAACTTCGACTCCTTTAACAATAGGAGTGCCTGCATTAATTTTAAAAAGATTCAAGAAAACAAAATTAATATTTGAAGTTAGAGATGTATGGCCAGATATTCCAGTAGAGTTGGGATTTATAAAAAATAAAATTTTAATTAAAATTTTAAAATGGTTTGAAATGAAAATTTATAATAGTTCTGAACAAATTATAGTTGCTTCGGAAGGGATGTATGAAAATTTAATTAAAAAAGGAGTAAAATCTTATAAAATTGAAGTTATTCATAATCTATCGAATGTTTATTTATATGATCAAGTTACAGAAATTGAAAAAAATATTGAAAGAAAAAAGTATAATCTTGAAAAACATTTTATATGTATTCACCCTGGAACTATGGGGTTTGTAAACGGACTTGACTATATTCTAGATGTTGGAAAAATTATTCAAGAAAAAGATAGACAAATTAAAATATTGCTTGTGGGTGAAGGAAAAGAAAAGGAACGATTAAAAGCAAGAATTAGAAATGAAAAAATAAAAAATATCTTAATTATGGATTCACTTCCAAAATTAGAAATAGTAAAATTAATAAAAACCTCAGATTTAGGATTAATGATAACTAAAAAGTTTAAAATTTTAGAAGATAACAGTGCAAATAAATTTTTTGATTTTTTGGCTGCAGGACTCCCCGTATTAGTTAATTATGGAGGATGGCAAAAAAAAGTATTGGAAGAATTTAAAGCTGGATATGGATGTTCACCAGATAATCCAAAAGAGATGGCTGATAAAATTTTGATGATAAAAGAATCAAAAGAAAAGCAACAATTAAGTAAGAGTGCATATGAATTGGCAAGAAAAAAATATTCAACCAAAATAGCGTGTGAAAAATTGAATAATATAATAAAAAAAATAGAAAAATAGGGGGAAAAATGAACAGTAAAATTTTAACTGGACAAGAAAAAATAACAGTAATAGGAATGGGCTACGTAGGTTTACCCTTAGCTGTAGCTTTTGCAGAAAAAGGGGCTAGTGTTATTGGATTTGATCTTAATGAACTCAAGATAAATAAATATAAAAATGGAGAAGATCCAACAAATGAAGTGGGAGAGGATAGACTTAAAACTGTAAAAACTATAGAATATACAACAGATGAGAAAAAAATATCTGAAGGGAAATTTATAATCGTGGCAGTTCCAACTCCAGTAGGAAAAAATAATATTCCTGATCTTGGTCCAGTAGAGGGAGCCTCAAGAGTAATAGGTAGAAATCTAATTAAGGGTTCATATGTTGTTTTTGAATCAACTGTATATCCAGGAGTAACAGAGGATATATGTGTGCCTATTTTAGAAAAAGAATCTGGATTAAAGTGTGGAGTAGATTTTAAAGTAGGGTATTCACCAGAGAGAGTTAATCCAGGAGATAAAGTAAATACAGTGGAAACAATAGTGAAAATTGTATCTGGAATGGATGAAGAATCTTTAGGAACAATAGCTAAGGTATATGAAATCATAGTAAGACCGGGAGTTCATAGAGCATCATCTATAAAAGTTGCAGAAGCAGCAAAAGTTATAGAAAATTCACAGAGAGATGTTAATATAGCCTTTGTAAATGAGCTTGCAATGATATTTGAGAAAATGGGAATAGATACTCACGAAGTATTAGAAGCAGCGGGAACAAAATGGAATTTTTTAAAATTTTTACCAGGACTTGTGGGAGGACATTGTATAGGTGTAGATCCATATTACTTAACATACAAATCAGAAGAGCTTGGGTATATTTCCCAACTTATACTTTCTGGAAGAAGGATTAATGATGGAATGAGCAAATTTGTAGCTGAAAAATGTGTTAAAGAGATGATAAAAGCCGGAAAGGTAATTAGAGGAGCAAAGGTGTTAATATTAGGCCTAACATTTAAAGAGAATTGCCCAGATCTTAGAAATTCTAAAGTTGTAGATGTAATAAAGGAACTGAAAGAGTATGAGGTAGAAATTTTAATAAATGATCCAGTTGCAAATTCACATGAGGCGGAAGAGGAATATGGAATTAAGTTTACAGCTATTGATGTTGTAAAAAATATCGATGCTGTGATAATGGCAGTAAAGCATGATGAATTTATGACGATAACTAAAAATGACCTTAAAAAATTATATGCGAAGTCTGAAGAAAAACCATTAATATTTGATTTAAAAGGAATATTTAATAAGAAAGAAATGGTTGAAGAATTTAATTATTGGAGAATGTAATAGGAGTAAAAAATGAAAATATTATTTTTGTGTACTTATTATCATAGAGCGATGATTTTTAGGGATTTAATGGAAGCTTTAAAAAAAATTGGAAAAAATGTTGTTGCGTTTAATGCAGTATCTTATGGAACAAAAATAGATAAAAAATATGAAAATATAATGGACGACTTAGTAATTCATAGAGAATGTTTTTCAAAATGGGATAGATTTTTTTATTTTTATAAACAAAAAAAAATTTTTAAAGAATTAATAAAATCTGTAAATTTAAAAAATATAGAAATGATACATGCACATACTCTCTTTAATGGAGGGTATGTAGCTTATTTGGCTAATAAGCAATTTAAAATACCTTATATTATTTCTGTAAGAAATACAGATATGAATATTTTTTTAAAATTACCATATTTTAAAAAAATAGCTAATCAAATTATTGAAAACTCTTTAGGTGTACAATTTTTATCAATTCCATATAAAAAATTATACTTAGAAAAATATTGTAATGATAATCAAAAAATAAGATTAGAAGAAAAAAGTTCTGTAATACGTAATGGATTAGAAGAATTTTGGATAAATAATAGATTAACTCAAGAAAAAAAAATAGATAAATTTATTATAAAAATTCTGTGTGTAGGAAAAATAGATAAAAATAAAAATTTAAGTACAACACTAAAGGCAATAGAAATACTAAGGAAAGTTGGATATGAAATTGAATTTACAATTGTTGGTCAAGTAGTAGAAAAAGAGATTTTTAAAATTTTAAAAACTAAAAATTTTGTAAAACTAATAAAATATTTAAACAAAGAGGAATTGTTAGAAGTATACAGAAAAAATGATATCTTTGTAATGCCATCTATAAATGAAACTTTTGGAAGAGTATATGCTGAAGCGATGACACAAGGATTACCGGTCATTTATTCTAAAAATCAAGGATTTGATGAAATTTTTGAAGATGGTTATATAGGAAATGCTGTTCCAAGTATGGATGCAGACTATATAGCAAAAAAAATATTAGAAATAAAAGATAATTATGAATTAATATCGAAAAGATGTATTGAAAATTCTGGAATGTTTAATTGGAAAAACATAGCAGCAGAGCTTAATAATTTTTATAAAGAATTGAGTAATAAATAAAAGTTAATTTAATTATTGATAAAATTAAAATAATGTCTTATAAAGACGTATGTGAGGAGAAAAAATGAAAGTAGGTTTATTAACATTTCATAATGCAATAAATTATGGAGCAGCATTACAAGTTTATGCTTCTCAAAAAGCTATAAAATCACTTGGAGCAGAATGCGAAGTAATAGATTATGTTAATGAAAGTAGAAAAAATGCATATAATACTAATTATCATGCTTTTCAACAATTAAAAAATAAAAAAATAATTTCATCTTTAAAATATTTTTTAGGAGGGATATTTTTATCATCTAGAAAGCAAAAATTTTTAAAATTTTATGATAAAAATTTAATATGCACAAAAAAAACATATAAGAATATGAAAGAAGCTGAAACTTTAAATGAAAAATATGATAAATTTATCGTAGGCAGTGATCAAGTTTGGAATTATAAAAATAATGGTAGAGATTTTTCGTTTCTTTTAGAGTTTGTAAAAAATAAGAGTAAAAAAATTTCGTATTCTTCTAGTTTTGGATTAGCGTCAATACCCGAAGAATATAAAAATTTGTACATAAAAAATTTAAAAGATATAAAAAATATTTCTTGTAGAGAAAGTTGTGGGATAGAATTGATTGAGGAATTAACAGGCAGAAAAGCACAATTAGTTTTAGATCCAGTTTTTCTTTTAAGTAAAAAAGAATGGTTATCTTTATGTAATATTAAACCTTCGAAATTTAAATATATCTTTTCATATACAAATAAACCTAATCAATGGGAAAATTTTATAGAAAAAACAAATTATCAAATTGAAGATAAAAAAGTATATAAAATAAGCAAAAATCTAAAAATAAATGATTTTTTAAGTTCGAAAATAAAAATAAGTTATTCAATTTCACCTATTGAATTTATAGAAACAATAGCTAATGCAGAATTAGTAGTTTCAGCTTCATTTCATTGTATAGCAATGGCTATAATATTAAATGTTCCTTTTGTGGCTATATTGGTTGGAGATAAAGGAAAAGATGAAAGAGTTTTAAATATCCTTAGAATAACTGGATTAGAGAATAGAATATTTAATGAAAGAATGACAGAAAAAGAAATAAATACTCCAATAGATTATGAAGTTGTTCAAGAAAAATTAGATAAATATATAAAGAGTTCAGTAAAATTTTTAAAAGACTCGATTTTTAATTAGGAGTGAGAAAATAATGAAAATTTTAGAAAATGAAGAGTTAAGAAACTATACAACTATAAAAATAGGTGGTAGAGCTGAAAAAATGTATTTTCCACAATCGCCAAAAGAGTTTTCAGATTTATTAGAAAATTATGGAAAAGAAGAATCGTTATATATAATTAGTGGTGGTTCAAACTTATTAATAAATGATTTAAAAGTATTTAAAAAAGTTATTTCTTTAAAAGAAATGAATTGTGAAATATCGCAAATAAAGGATGGGAAATTTTATATAGGGGCTTCAGTCCCTCTTCAAAAATTAATAAATTTTATTAATGATAAAAGTTATGGAGGAATAGAATATTTATATTCACTTCCAGCATTAGTGGGTGGAGCTGTGGCCATGAATGCTGGAAGAGGAAAAATTCATAAATTATCAATAAGCGATTATATCGAGGAATTACATGTGTATGATTTTGAAGAGAAAAAAAATAAAATTTTAAATAAAAGTGAGTGTGACTTTAGTTACAGACATTCTGTATGTAAAGAAAAGAAAATTTTTGTAATAGGAGTTATTTTTAATTTTGAAAAAATGGAAAAAATAGAATCAGACAAAAGAAAAAAAACAAGAATGGAATTAGTGAGAAGACTCCAAGATAATTCAGGATACAATTTTGGAAGTGTTTTTAGACAAAATAATAAATATTTAATGCAAATAATAAAATTTATAGGGTTAGGAAATTCAAAAGGAGTTCACTTTTCTAAAAAAACTTCCAATTGGATTATCAATAATGGAAATGGAAGTTTTAAAGAAGCATATAATTTAATAGAAAAAATAAAAAAAATACATAAATTTTTAGGATTTAATGCTATAACAGAGGTTATTCTTTGGAAATAAAAATATAAAATATTAGTCCGAAAAAAGTAGGAGAAAAATGATGAAAAAAAATGTAATAGGATTAATATTAACATTATTAATGTTTAAAATAACTACAGATTATATATATGTAAATTTAATTGGAAAAATTTTTGGATATTCAGGATTTAAAGTTCTAATTAATAATTTTAATTTAATTATATCTTATTTATTAGTAGTCTTAATAATTCCGTTTATTAGAAAATTAAATAAAAAAAATACATTTTCAAGTATAATTGTGTTGCTATTAGTATATCTTTCATATATTCCATTTACAACAATGGTAGCATATTTCCCAATGGAAAAAAAATTTATTGTTCAATGTTTAAGTTATTGGATGCTAATATTCGTTTTTTATATTATGATACCAAAAATAAAAATAAAAAAAGTATTTAAAAAAAATACGAATAAGAAAATTTTAATGTTTATAGTTTTTATTTTAGTTGGAACAATAGTATTTATTTCAGGAAGATATACAGGGTTTAGATTTAAAATAAACTTTCATAATGTTTATGAATTAAGAAGTGAAGCTCAAACTTTTAAAATACCTATAATATTAGGATATATATATTCAGCTTCAAAATCTATAAATCCTCTTTTATTAGCATATTATTTAACAAAGAAAAAATATGAGTATTCTATATTGATTTTCATTATTCAGATATTAAGTTTCTCAATTAATGGTTCAAAAACAATTTTGACGACGACTTTATTAGCAGTAATATTTAATATGTTTTATAAAAAAAAATATTTAAAGTTACTTCCTTGGATCTTTATTAGTTTTAATTTTTTAGGAGTGTTAGAAGTGTATATATTAAAAACATATACAATAATAAATTATTTTATAAGGAGAGTATTTTTTGTTCCTAATTTACTTAATTATTATTATTACGATTTTTTTAAAAAGAATACTCCTGATTATTTAAAACAAAGTTTTTTGAGATATTTAAATCAAAAATCTGAATATCCACCGATAGACAATATGATAGGTGATATTTATTTTAATAAACCTGAAATGGGTGCAAATAATGGTTTATTTAGTGATGCATATGCAAATTTTGGAATTTTTGGAATTTTTCTAATGCCCCTAGCAATAATATTTATACTAAAAATATTAGATTCTTGTGCTGAAGGGTTGGAAGATAAAATATTATTAACACCTGCTATAACCTTGGCTTTTATTTTTATTAGTTCATTTTATTTTACAATTTTATTAACTCATGGTTTAATTGGATTATGCATAACGTTATATTTTTTAGAAAAACGAAGAAAACTTAAAAAATATAGGAGAAAAATATGAAAAGTCAAATAAGAGGTTTTATAAGAAGAATATTAAATTTAAAAAAAAATGAGACTATTAATAGTGGAATTGAAAGAAAAAAAATAAATATTCAAAAAAAATTTTATAAATCAAAAATAACTAAAGAGAAGTTGAAAGAAAATATTCAAAAACTAGGTGTGAGAGCTGGAGATAATTTGATAGTCCATTCATCTTGGAGACAATTTTACAATTTTTTAGGAACACCACAAGATGTAATAGAAGTTTTAAAAGAAATTTTAGGAGAAGATGGAACTTTAATTATGCCATCTTATGGAGAGAATATAAGATATTTTGATGTAAATAAAAGTAAATCAAATGCAGGCGTTATAACAGAAATTTTTAGAAAATTACCAGGAACTTTAAGAAGTCATTGTACTCATTTTTCAATGTCTGCTTATGGAAAAAATTCAAAATATTTAACAAAAGATCATTTTTTTAGTAAATATGGATTTGATAAATATTCCCCATACTCAAAGTTTATAAAATTAGATAATTCAAAAATATTATTCTTAGGATTAGGAAAAGAACCTACTAAAATATCTTTATTTCATTGTGTTAGTGCAGAGCTAATGGAAAATAATAAATATTTTGAGAGTTTATTAAGTAACGTTTATAATTCAAAACTCGTAATAGAGGATCAAGAATATTCAAAAAAGATGATTACAAGGAAAAGTGGACATTCAAATAATAATAAAAATTTTAAAAAAATATTTAGAGAGATAAAAAATAAAAGATATCAAAAGATATCAAATTTAGAAATGGTTATTATTGATGCAAAAGAAGGATTTCAAAAAGCAAGAGAATTTGCAGAAAAAGGAATTTATTGTTATAAATAGTTTATAAAAAAGGAGAGAAAAATACTAAAAAAAATAAAATCAAAAAAAATAAAAGAAGTGAGTCAAGATATGTTTGTAAATATAATTGCTTCATTTATTCCAATATTATTTTTACAATTTATATTATTACCAATTATTGGAAGAAAATATGATGAGGCAACTTATGGTTTAATGTTAACAATAATAAGCTTAGTGACTCTATCAACCCAATCTTTGAGCATAGCTTTAACGAATTCTAGATTATTAAAAAATTCTGAATATACAGAAAAAAATACAGTTGGAGATTTTAACATATTATTGGTTGCTTATTGTATGATTAATAGTATAGTAGTTAGTGTAGGGACATATTTATATGAAGATAAATTCAACAGTCTTAATATATTGTTGGTTGTTTTTTTGTCGAATTTGCAACTAATTAGAAAATACACTTTAGTGTCTTTTAGATTAAAAATAAATTATACTGGAATTTTAAATAGTAATATTTTTTTAATAATCGGTTATCTTATAGGTGTAATTGTATTTATATATACTAAGAAATGGGAAGTTGTTTATATCTTTGGAGAAATGATTAGTTTAATATCGATACTGAAAAGGTCCAATATATTAAGTGAATCATATAGAAAAACCATATTATTTAAAGAAACCTTTAAACATAGTAGTACGATATTAGTGGCTTCATTTTTAGGGACAGCTAGTTCATATATAGATAGATTAATATTATTTCCAATATTGGGAGGAAAGATTGTTACTGTTTACTATGTATCAAGTCTCTTAGGAAAAACTTTGTCACTATTGATTGGACCAATAAACAATGTATTACTAACTTATATATCAAAAATGAAAAAGATTGAAAAAAACTCTTTTGACTTTTTGGTAATATTTTCTGCTATTTTAGGTGGAATAAGTTATTTTATAATAATAGTTGTAAGTAAACCGTTATTAAAAATTTTATATCCGTTGTATGTAAATGAGGCGATGAAGTTAATATATATAACAACTTTAACATCAATAATTTTGATGTTGAGTAATGTAATAAATCCGATAATTATGAAATTTTGTGATATTAAATGGCAGATGTGGATTAATATTTTTAATAATTTTAATTACATTGTTCTTTCATTATTACTAGTAAAGTATTATGGGATATATGGCTTTTGTTTTGCAGCTTTGATGTCATCAATACTTAAATTCATTTTAATGATAAGTATTTATAAAAAAAGAAAAGAGCATTAAAAAATATTTAAAGAGAAGAATATAAAAATAAATATTATAGAAAAAGAGGGTTTAAAAATTAAACTTTATTTTAAAAATTTGCAATTTGGAAAAAATTTTATAAATTATATGTTCCAGATGGATTATGAAGTTGAGAAAGTGAAGTATAACTTTTCAATAGTTCCCTTTGGACTAGTATCTTTTATATTTCACTATGGACAGAAAGTTTTTGAGAGAATGATGATATATAGAAGAAAATAGAGAGATACGATTTTTTAGACCTGAGATGAATACTAAGAGAATGAACAAATATTGTGAGAGATTATATATGGTAGAGATTTCAGAAGAGTTACTTATAGAGACACAATATCAGCTATTGTTTCTAAAGAGCGTGAAAGTATATTACCAGGAAGTTTAAGGATTAAGAAAAATAATATTTCGAGTATTTTAAATTTTATTTTTAATATAAATTCAGTCTTTTATTCTTTTTAGAGAGTATATCAAATTTTAAATATTCAAATAGGCTATCTTAAATTGGGTACTTTAAAGATACTTGTTGTTAAGAATAGCTTTTTTTACTCTAAACGACCCTCATACTTTTGTAAATACAGAAAAATTGACTTTGTAATGACTGCCTATTTTATTTTACAACAAATATACTCCAAAAAATAGGAGTGTTTATAGCTAAAAATAGTAAGGATAAAATATATGAATTTGAAGAGAGTTATACTCAATTTATATGTTATCAGTAACTTTTTTATAGTTTATATATATAATTAATATTACCATTCATTAATTTATGGTTGGAAAAAGAATTTTTATTATCAACTGTAACAGTAGTTTTCATATTAATCAATCTTTTCATAGATCTAATAAGAGCTAATGTTGGAGATAGATATGTGCTTGAAAAAATGAAAGAACTTGATGTAAATATAGGTGGAGAGCAGTCAGGATATATAATATTATCAGACTTTGGAACAACAGGAGATGGAGTACTAACATCTGTTAAACTGGTAGAAGCTATAAGAGATTCAGGAAAATCATTAGATGAACTGGTAGGAGAAATAGTAGATTGCCACAACTATTAATAAATGTTAGAGTAGATAATAGTAAAAAAAATCTATGGAATAAAAATGAAGCGATAGTTAAGTTTATACAAGAAAAAGAGTTAGAGATGGCAGGTTTAGGAAGAGTATTAGTAAGAACATCTGGAACAGAACCAATAGTAAGAGTAATGGTTGAAGGAAAAGAGATGGCAACAGTGAACAGAGTAGCAAAAGAGATTGCTGAAGTTGTTGAAAAAGAGTTAGTTTAAGAAAAAATATAAGATTTTGGTTATAGGTAGAGTAAAAAGCTCTACCTTTTTAACTACAAAGTAAAAATATAAAATAAAAGGAGAGACAATAAATGAGCAATACAAAAATAGGAGCAAGAAATTTGTCAGATAAAGAGTTAGAAGTTTTGTTGCCAAATTGGGAAGATATATTTTCAGAGATTGTTAAAATAAGAGATAGCTCGATAAGAAAAGATGAAGAAGACTCAATATTAAAAGAGGAACCTGAGTTTGAGAAACATCATAATAATGTATTTTCAATATTAGGAGAAAGAGGAGCAGGAAAAACGTCTGTTCAATTAAGTTTGAAATATAGACTGATGGAGCACTATAAGAATAAAGAAGAATATAAGAATGATACTATTTTACAGCTGATAGTTCCACAAGATATGGAGGGAAATTCAAGTGCAATAGGGTGGATAATTGCTTATTTTTCAAATTTAGTTGAGAAGATAGAAGAGGATTTTAAAGAAAATAGGCAACTGTTTTATTATGAAAAGAATTGTAAAATTAATCCAGTATTAATGAAATTTAAAGAGTTAAAAAAATCTTTTTTTATAAGAAGTGAAAGTTATAAAAATAGTATAAATAGTGATAACTCTATAACAGAGTACATAGAAAGAAATGGAGAGGTAATAAAAGAGGATATAAATCTTTCTAAAAAATTTAAAGATTTTATAGATGAGTATGTAAAGTATAAAAAAAACGTAAATAAAAACAATGCTTCCGAGCCATTAATACATATATTTTTTGATGACGTAGATATAAGTAATAAAAAATGTTTAATGGTATTAGAAACAATAATGAGATATCTTTCTCATGCAAATATAGTTGTTTTTGTAGCAGGAGATTATTCAACATTTAAAGAGACAATAACACTAAAATATTTAAAAGATGATGGATTGTTGTATAAAGACTTATTGAATGAAACTTTTGAAAAATGTACTGCTTTAGAAGTTCGACAGACATTAGCGTATGATTATTTGAAAAAAGTACTATCGCCAGCTTTAAGGTATGAACTAAAAAAATATAATTTAGATGAAAAGAAAGACTTTAAATATGGTAAGCTAGATGACAATAAATTTAAATTAAAAAACTTAATTGAAGAAAAATTAGGAAATAATTTTAATAATATCTATTATGATCTTTTAGATTCAAAACCTAGAGGACTTATGAATATATACTATTTTTTAGAGAGTGCTAAAAAATATGAAGAGTTAGATGAGAAGAATAAAAATCTTTTTATAAAAAGAATATTAAATATTATAATTGATTCATCTAGTATATTGAATATAGAAAAAGAAAGCATAGAGGAGTTAATAGAGATTCAAGATAAAAAAGTAATAGTTAATTTTGAAAAATTTAGTTTTAAAGATTTCTCTGAACAAAATTTATTGAAACTGTATTTAATGGTTTTTATAGATGAATTAATAAATGAGAATCAAACTATATATGAAAAAGAGATTTTAAACTATTTTGTAGAATATTTTAAAACGAATTTAAACCTAGCTTCGATATCATACAGTTCTAAAGAGATGTATGATATATTCTTAACTAAGAGTGATTTAGTAAAAAATATTGAATTGTTTCATCTCATAAGAAAAGAGCTAGGGAATAGAAAAATAGAGGAGAGTGATTTTATAAGTGCTTACGTTCAAAGTTTAACTTTAATTTTACAAGGGCAATCTATTCCTGATTATTTTTGTGAAAATCTAATTTATAATAAAGAGAAGATTAAAAGAATTATTGAAAAACTTCAGAATAGTAATAAGATAGAGGAAAATCAAGTTAGAAAAGAGATGGAATTTATATTTCAAAATTTGTGTTTAGTAGATGGGATTAGAGATATTATAGAGGAACCTTTAAATATTAATTTGGATGAATGGAAAAAAATATGTGGTGGAATAAAGAAAAAAAATAACTACGAACTACTTTCAGAAAAAAGCTCTCGTTGCTTAGAGAGTAATTTTAAAGAGTTTGGTTTAGGTAGTATGAATATAATGGATACTAGTCTAATTGAAAAGTTGGAAAATATGAGAAAAGATGTAAGAGATATACTAAATACTGCAGAACTTTTAGAGTTTGAATTAGATAATAAATTACAGGAAATAATTGAGTTAGAAGATGAGTGGAAAAATATATTTTTAAGAAAAGATATAAATATTGATGAACAAAGAGAAAAAAGAACTAGATTAATAAATGATTTAAAACAAGAATATTCGAATAATTTGGAAATTGGAGATTTTGTTGAGTTAAGTAAGATAATTCGAGGTGGATTGTTCAGAGAGTTTAAAATTAATACTTTAAAGTTAGATGAAGAGTTACAAAATTTAGGGATAATTTTAGAGAGTAATTCAATGGAGGCAGTAGAAAAACAGATAAAAAAGATCGAGAAAAGTATACAAAATGAAGAGGGTAATTTACAAAGAGTGATGAAAATACGTGAAATAGTAAATAAACTTGATTTTCTTAAAATCCATTATATGGTCTTAAATGAAACTTCAAAATGTAATGAAATAGATGTAAAAGCAGAATTAAATTCAAGTTTTCTTAAAATTAGAGAGAATTATATTGAAATATACGAAAAAGAGCTGAATCACTATTTATATGAGTCACTGTTTAAAAGCAAACCATTAAAAGAGATATCACAGATGTTAGATGATATAGATGAAAGAATTTTTGAATTGGAAAATGGACTTATTTTAAGTAAAGAAATCTTGTCAATAAAAGATGAGGTAATTTTAAATATTATAAAAGAGAGTGCATATTCAAGATTACTTAATTTAAATAACTATATAAATCCAATGAAGTTCTTAAAGTTATCTAAAGATAGTATTAAGAATATAAGAGGACTTTCTTTAAATCAAGGAAAAGATGTAATAAATAAAGAGTTAATTTATGTACAAAATTATATATTAAAAAATATAAATATGAGTAGGGAACAATTTATGAATATAGAGTATGAAGAGTTTGTATCAGATTCTAATTATATAAATTTAAAAGTTTATTTAAACTTATTTAAGATGCTGCTAAAAGAAAAGATGGAGAAAAGTAAAATAAAAATAGCTGGGTCTAGAGAAGAGAAGTTAAAGAGTTTAGAAAAGAGTTTGAAGACTAAAACAAAATTAAAAAACTTATTTAGTGAGAGTAAAAAATGAAAATAGATACAAAATATATAGATAGAACATTGAACACAATACTATCTCCTTTTAGAAATATAGAGTTTTTTGAAAATGATATCTTTAAAAATTCCAAGAATATTAGCGAAGTTTTAAATGAATTATATCCTATATTAAATAAAGAAATAGAAATTTTAAATTTAGATGAATTAGAATTAACATTTAAAAAATTTTATGGATTATCTTTTCAAAAGTTAAAAGATAATCCGGAGAAGAGATATTTACAACTTTTAAAATCTTTTAGTGAAAGTTTTTTAACTCATAGAGATGGTGAAATAACTTTTAAATATTGGAATAGTGAAAAAGACATTTTTAAAGCTTTTGACAGTGTGGAAAAAGTTTTAATTTGGAATAGTTTAACACGAATAATTCCAACAGATATAATTGGAGTTTTATTTTTAAGGGCAAATAAACTAAATGATTTAGAAAACTTGAAAAACTATTCATCTATAATAAAATTAGAGGATAAGCAGTTAAATTCAATACTAAAAAAAGGTATCTCTGAAACTCATCTTCATGCATCTGCTTCAACAGATTTTTATAACTCTTGGAAAAATTTAATGAGATTAAAAAATAGAAATGAAAGTTTTTATGAAGATAGAATACTGGGAAAATTTGAAAAGTTAGAGAAATTTAAAGTTTTAGCAGCTATATATAGAATTTTATTAGCGGATTTTATATGTAAAAGAGATGAAGATGAGTTAGATTTCAAAAGATATCTAAAAGAGAAAAGAAAGGACATATATTATAAATTAGAATACAAAGAGATAAAAGATGGAAATACTCAAGAGTTGGAAGAAATTTTTCATAAGTTAAAAGAGAATATAATTTCTAATGGAAATTTTACGGTTGAAGAGTTTGAAAAGCTAAAAAATGGTGATATTTTAAGATATATTTGGAAAGAGGAAGATATAGAAGAGTTAAAAACAAATGAAGAAAATATTTTTTTAATGAAGTGTTTAAACTATTTAGATTTAGGTGAAAATAAAGATAAAATATTTTTAGAATGTTTCTTTGATTATTTAAAAGTAAAAAATGTTTATTTTAAAATTATGGTTCAAGGAAATAAAGTTAAAGGTTTAGATATTTTTACTAATTATTTTAAAAGGTCAACAAAAATAGGTGCTGATGAAGATGAATATTGGTGGGAGCATAGAATTAGAACTCAATTTAAAGATTCTAATTTAAAAAAAGTTGAATTTAGAATTTCACCAAGTACATCATTTGACATTATGAAAAAAGAGTTATTAGCTATTTTTCAGAGTTATAAAAAAGTTTTAGAAAGTGAGTTTTTTGACGGAGATATAGATTTTCCAAAAATAGGTATAATATACCATTTTATTAAAAGTAGAGATCAATCAAAACTTCAAAAATGTTGGTATAAAAAGTGTAAAAATAAGTCAGAGCACGGATTATTAAATTTTAATAAAAATATAATTCAATATGAAAAAGAAAAAAAGAATATTTTAGAATTAAGAAAAATTAGAAATCTATCAAAATATATTGTAGGAGTAGATGGTGCAAGCATTGAGAACAATACAGAGCCTTGGGTATTTACATCTATTTATGATGGGATAAGAGATAGTGATAATGGTTATAGATGTGATAGTGGACGAGGAATAAAAAGTTTAGGTTTTTCTTTTCATGCAGGAGAGGATTTTAGACATATTATAACAGGCATAAGAAGAATAGATGAAACTATGAAATATTTTAAATATCATTCAGGTGATAGAATAGGTCATGGGATAGCCTTAGGTGTAGATATGAAAAGATGGTGTGAACATCATCCAGTAATAATACTTCCTAGAGTAGAATATTTTGAAAATTTAATTTGGATGTGGGGAAAAAGTCGAGAACGTATCTTAGAAATGAATCTTACTTATTTGGAGAAATTAATTTTTGACACAGGAAAAGATATATATGGGAAAATGGATGGGATAACAATATTTAATTTATGGGAGATGTATTGTAAGAAGTTTGAAAAATTTCATGTAGAAGATATTAGCACAAAAGGTTATAGTCCATGTTTAATATCAGTAGATTCAAATATTGAAGAGTTAGGAAGAGAGAGGTTTGAAAGAGTTTTGTGCTTTAAAGATAAAAATCAAATATGGACACTAGAAAGTCTATTAAAAGCATATCACTGTGAAAAATATTTGTGTAGAATGAATGAACCTATTCAAATAAGAATAAAAAAAGAGGAGATAGAGATATTTGAAAAGCTTCAAAAATTAGTTTTGAAAAAAATATCTGAAGATGGGATAATAATAGAAACTAATCCAACGTCAAATATGGCAATAGGGGAGTTAAAAAGTATTTTTGAACACTATATAACTAATTTAAATAGATTAGAGTATGAAAAAGATGATGAAAATTATAAATATTTAATGGTTAGTATAAATAGTGATGATCCATCTGTTTTTAATTCTATATTAAGTAATGAGTTTGCTTATATATATTATTCTTTGATAAATGAGGGGTATCCAAAAGAGGTAGTTTTGAGATGGATAGATAAGGTAAGAGAGTATGGTATGAATAGTAGTTTTATAGATGATAAAAAGCAAAATTTAGATAAAACTATAATTGAGTTATGCGAAATAATAGAGACTTTAAATAAATATTAATAAATTATAAAATTATAGTTAGAGGTAGAGTTTGATGCTCTGCCTTTTGACATAAATAAAGGAGATGAGTAAATGAAAAAAGAGAAAGTTTTTAAATTTTTATCTATAGCTGTAATGCTTTCTATATTTTGGTTTTCTCATCAAGATGCCAAAGAGTCAGCTAGACAATCAACATATGTAAAAAAACAAGTAAATAAAGTTATAGGTAAAGGAATAAAATATAATATTAGAAAAAATGCTCACTTTTTTATATATATGGTTTTAGGAATGAGTTTACTACTAAGTAGAGAAAAAGCAGGAAAAAGAGAGATTTTAGAAATAGTGGGATTTGTAATACTATATGCTATTAGTGACGAGTTTCATCAAAGTTTTATACCTGGAAGAGGGACTTCTTTTAAAGATGTATGTATAGATACTTTAGGTGGAACAAGTGGAATTTTAGTAGTAAAAACGACCGCTTATACTAGAAATATATACTTTTATAATGAAAGTATTGTAAAATAAGGCTGAAAAGTTGATGGTACTATTTTATACACAAAAGTCCATAAAAATGACTCTTTAATTTGAGATTTAAGGCGTTCGTTTGAAATTGGCCTAATTAGTAGTCATAGAGTTAAAAAATAGTATACAAGAGTATAAAAAGCCGAATAAGGACATGTTCTAAAAATGTATTACAAATATAGAATATTTTGTTAAAAAAATTGCAGAATAATAATTCTGCAATTTTTTTTTATTCAAAATAATTAGGAAATTTCTCTTTAAATAACTCTAGTTGAGGGCAGATATTTCTAAGATGTTCAGAAATTATCTGATTAAACAACTCTTCATTTTTTGTTTCGAGAGCTTCTATAATCTGACTGTGTTGCTCAATTACTTTAGTAGCGTTTATTTTAGAGATTGTGTCTAAAAAACGAAATCTATTATAATCTTGGCTAATATTTTCAATAGAGTTCCAGATACTTGAAAATCCACATTTATTAAAAATAGTAGCATGAAATTGATTATCTAAATAAAAAAATTCTTTAATATCACTTCCAAACTCTAAAATTCCATCTTGAAATTTAACTAATTTTTTTAACTCAATTATATCTTCTGGTGTTAATTTTTCTTGTGCAACTTTAAATACAGATTTCTCAAGAGATTCTCTCATAAACATAGCCTCATCTAATCGAGAGGTACTAATTTTAGATATAAAAGTTCCTTTTTGAGGATAGATATTTACCAAGTTATCTTCAGATAACTTAATAAAAGCTTCTCTAATAGGAGTTCTACTCATATTAAAAAGTGAACAAATCTCAGGCTCACTAATCATATCTCCTGGAACATAAGAAAAATTTATAATATTTTCTTTTAAAGTTCTATAAACATATTCACGGTTACTTTCTTTTAAATTTTTTAAAGCGAATTTCATCATAAAAAAATCCTCCCAAAATTTCGTATTTCTCAACTTGTATATTAGCATTTTTGTAAAAAATAAGCAATGTTAGAACTATATTTATATTTTAAATGGGTTAATTTCAAAATATAAATATAAAAAACGAACAAAAAATTTGACAAAAAAACAAATAAGAAGTATATATATTAATATACAAGTTGAAAGTAAAGTAAAAATGGAGGTTATAAAGTTATGAGAAAATTTTTTAATTTAGTTTTATTTTTATTTATAGCAACAGTTAGTTTTTCTTTTTTTGGTAGTAAAGAGAAAACAGTGGAGTGGAAGTTAGGGCACAATGCAAATACAGATCATATTTGGCATGAAACAGCAGTTAAATTTTCTGAAGCTGTAGAAACTAAAACAAATGGAAAGGTAAAAGTTAAAATTTTTCCAAATGGTCAATTAGGATCAGAAACAGATATGATTAATAGCGTAAGATTAGGAACTTTAGATATGGTTTTAACTGGAGAAACATTACAAAACTGGGCACCAAAAGCAGCACTAATGGCTGTTCCATATGCTTTTAGAGATTTAAATCATATGAATACAGTACTAAATGGTGAGATAGGGCAGGAGATAAAAGAAAATATTCAAACAAATGCAGGATTAATTCCACTTTATTATCATGAGAGAGCGCCAAGAAACCTTACAACGAATAGAGAGATAAAATCTGTTGGAGATTTAAAAGGAATGATTATTAGAGTTCCAGATGTTCCAATCTTTGTAAAAACTTGGGAAAAGTTAGAAGCTAAACCAACTCCAATGTCATTACAAGAGGTATTTACATCTCTTCAACAAAATACAATACATGCACAAGAAAATCCATATGATTTAATATATAGTTTAGGATTTTATGAAGTTCAAAAGTATGCTTATGAAACAGAACATGTAATCCAATGGATATATGCAACAGTTGGTGAAAAGCAGTTTAATAAACTAACACCAGAGCAACAAACTGCAGTTTTAGAAGCAGCGGAAGAAGCTCAACTGTTTGCACAAGGTAAGTTCCAAGAGTTTGTAACTACATCTAGACAGAACTTATTAGATAAAGGAATGAAAATTGTATCAGTAAACAAAGAGGAGTATCAGAATAAAATAATGCCAGAGATGCAAAATATTTTAACACCAGAGCAGTATGAGCTATATTTAAAAATAGTTAATACAAAATAAGAAAGGATGGGATTATGAAAAAAGGATATATAGAAAAAACATTGGAATGTATGGTTATTATTAGTTTTTTAATGCTGATATTAGTTGTGTTTTTACAAGTATTTGCTAGATTTTTTTTACCAAAAGCACCCTCTTGGACAGAGGAGCTTTCTAGATTTTTATTTATATATTCGATTATGACAGCAGCACCCTTAGCTTTAAAAAGAAATGAATTTGTTAGAGTAGATATTTTATTAGTTAAACTAAATAAAAAACTACAACATGTATTAGAAATAATAACATATGTTTTATTAAATATTTTTTTCCTAATAATAGCTTATGAAGGATTTACATTTGGTGAGTTAGGATTAAAACAAACATCACCAGCTATGGGAATTCCAATGTATCTATCTTATGGAACAATCTGTTATTCAGGAGTATTCTTATTAATATATGGATTACAGATTCTTAAAGATAAAATTACTAAAAAGTCAGATATAAAAATAAGTGCAATTAATTTAGAAGAAGGGAGAGTAGAATGGAATTAATGTTATTTGGAGTATTTTTTATACTTTTATTCATAGGAGTTCCAGTAGCTTTTTGCTTAGGATTATCATCTTTTGTTTATCTTTTGCTGAGCGATATACCTTTAGTTGTAATACCTCAAAAGATGTATGCTGGAATAGATTCATTCACTCTACTTTGTATTCCAGGGTTTGTATTGGCTGGAAATCTTATGAATGGTGGAGGAATAACTGAAAGAATTATAAAATTTTGTAACGCCTTTGTCGGACATATTAGAGGAGGATTAGGATTAGCAAATATTGGATCATCGATGGTTTTTGCAGGAATATCAGGAACAGCTTTAGCTGATACAGCTAGTATTGGTGGAATAATGATTCCAGCTATGAAAAAAGAAGGATATAATCCTGACTATGCAGTAGCAGTAACAGCAGCATCCTCAACAATTGGACCAATAATCCCGCCAAGCTTACCAATGATTATAGTTGGAACTCTAACAGGGATATCAGTATCAAAAATGTTTTTAGCAGGAGCTATTCCAGGATTACTTTTAGGTCTAGGGATGATGGCAGTTTCTTATAGAATATCTATAAAGAAAAATCATCCTCAAGGAGTTAAAGTAACCTTAAAAGAAAAAATTAACTGTTTTAAAGATGCTTTTTGGGCAATTATGCTTACAGTTTTAATTCTATTTGGAATTTTAGGAGGAGTCTTTACTCCAACAGAAGCATCGATAGCAGCTGTGTTATATGCTGTTATAGTTGGAAAGTTTATATATAAGGAGTTGAAATTTAAAGATTTACCAAAAATACTTTTAGATTCAATGGTTGGAACATCAGCTATTATGTTATTAGTGGGATTTGCAAATATATTTGCATGGATTTTAACAAGCCAACAAGTTCCTCAAGCCATAGCAGAAGGGGTTTTAGGAATATCTCAAAATAAATATATTGTTTTAATACTTATAAATCTACTTCTTTTATTTGTGGGAACATTTATGGAAACAATAGCTGCATTAGTTATACTATTTCCAGTTTTACTTGGAATAGTTATACCTTTAGGAGTGAATCCAATTCAGTTTGGAGTTATGGTTGTTTTAAATTTAATAATAGGACTTACAACACCACCAGTAGGGGTATGTTTATTTGTAGCTTCTAGTATTGGAAAAATATCTATGGGCGAAGCAATAAAAGCGATAGTTCCATTTTTATTAATTAGTTTAGTGGTATTAGGAATGGTAACATTTATTCCTGCAATAAGTTTATATTTACCAAATTTAATATTAGGATAAAAAGGAGTTCAAATGAAAGCGATAATAGTATCTAAACCAAAAGAATTACAGATTGTAGAAAGAGAAATACCTAAAATATCTGAGGCAACAGACGTACTAGTAAAAATAAAGGCAGCAGGAATATGTGGTTCTGATGTTCATATTTATCATGGAACTTCTCCAGTGGCAACTTATCCAAGAGTAATAGGACATGAAATGGTTGGAGAGGTTATAGGTGTTGGAGAGGGTGTAAAAGATTTAGAGATTGGAGATAAAGTCGTTGTTGAACCGATGATTGCATGTGGTGAATGTTATGCATGTAAGTCAGGAAGACCAAATGCATGTTCATCTCTTAAAGTTAGAGGATGTCATGTAGATGGAGGATTTCAAGAATATTACGTAGCTCCTAGAAAAAATATATTTAAATTTGACAGTTCAATCTCTTGGGAAGAAGCAGCTATGATAGAACCATACACAATAGCTGATCAAATAACTTGGAGAGCAGATATAAGAAAAGGAGATTATGTTTTTATAATTGGTGCAGGACCAATAGGACTATGTGTTTTAGAGATGGCTAAATTAAAAGGTGGAATTTGTATAATTTCAGACTTTAATGAAAAAAGATTAAAAGTAGCTAAAGAGTTAGGTGCTGATTATGTAATTAATCCAAATTTAGAAGACCCTTTAACTAAAGTTAGAGAGATAACTAATGGAATGGGGTCAAATGTAACAATAGATGCAGTTTGTTTACCAAAAACATTTGAGCAGGCTATTGAAATAACATCTGTAGCTGGAAGAGTTATGTGTTTAGGATTTTCTAAAGACACTTCAGAAATTGCTCAGTTAGGTATAACTATAAAAGAGTTAGATGTTAGAGGTTCAAGACATCAGACATATAAATTTGCAAATGTTGTAGAGCTATTTAATGATAGGAAATTACAAGCTAAAAAATTAGTATCAAATGTTATCCCTTTTAAAGAGGTAGATAAAGCGATGGATTTAATAGAAAATAAACCAAATGAAATTTGTAAAATAGTACTTACATTTTAAATAAAAGGAGAAAGACAACATGAAAATGACATTTAGATGGTATGGAGAGGGAAATGATAGTGTAGAGTTATCTCAAATTAAACAAATTCCTGGAGTGGAAGGGATAGTTTGGGCACTACATGATGTTCCAGTTGGGGATGTTTGGCCAATGGATAGAATATTAGAGATAAAAGAACAAGCTGAAAAAGCAGGATTACATATAGATGTAGTTGAAAGTGTAAATGTTCATGAGGATATAAAATTAGGATTACCAACAAGGGACCAATATATTGAAAATTATAAAAAAACAATTGAAAATTTAGCCAAAGTTGGAGTAAAAGTAATTTGTTATAACTTTATGCCAGTATTTGACTGGACAAGAACAGATCTTTTTAAAGAGTTAGAAGATGGATCAACAGCACTGTTTTATGAAAATGCAAAAGTAAAAGATGTAGATCCTATGGAACTTATAAAAAGTGTAAGTAAAGGAAGTGAAGGATATACAATGCCAGGTTGGGAACCTGAAAAATTTGCAAGATTAGAAAGTCTATTTGAAGCATACAAGGAAGTTGACGAAGAGAAGTTATGGGAAAATTTAAGATATTTCTTAGAGCAGATAGTACCTGTAGCAGAGATAAATGGTATAAAAATGGCGATTCATCCAGATGATCCACCTTGGTCAATATTTGGGTTACCAAGACTTATGACGTCAGGGAAGAATTTGAAAAGATTATTAGAGTTAGTTGATAGTCCATCAAATGGATTAACTCTTTGTTCAGGTTCATTAGGTGCAAGTCCAGAGAATGATATCCCATCTATAGTAAGAGAGTTTTCTGATAGAATACCTTTTACTCATATAAGAAATGTAAAGATATATGAAAATGGAGATTTTATAGAAACTTCACATAGAACATGTGATGGATCTATAGATATATATGATGTTGTAAAGGCTTATCATGAAGCTGGATTTGAGGGGTATGCAAGACCAGACCACGGAAGACATATTTGGGGAGAGAAGTGTAGACCAGGATATGGATTATATGATAGAGCTCTTGGAATAATGTACATGTGGGGAATATGGGATAGTTTAAATAGACAAGAGAAGAGAGGGTAATGCTTATGGAAAAAGACAGTATATCTCAAAAAAATCCTAAGTGGTTACACTTTGGAGCAGGGAATATATTTAGAGGATATATGGGAAAAGTTCAACAAACTTTAATTGAAAAAGGATTAGAGAGTACAGGTATTGTTGTAGCTGAAACTTATGATGGTGAAATTATTGAAAAGGTATTTAAGCCATATAACAATGAAACGATTCTAGTTACTTTAGATAAAGAGGGAAAATTTAAGCCAGAAGTAATAACGAGTATAGTTGAAAGTATTGATGCAACAGCTGAAAATTGTGAAAGATTAGAAGAGATCTGCACAAGTAAAGATTTACAAATCATAAGCTTTACAATAACTGAAAAAGGGTATAATTTAAAAAATGGAGTAATAGATCCAAATCATTTAATGGCAAAAATAACATCTTTACTATATTTACGTTATAAGAAAAATAAGGCTCCAATAGCTCTCTTGAGTATGGATAACTGTTCTGCTAATGGTGATAAAATAAAAGAGGCTGTAAAAACAGTAGCCAATGAATGGCTAAAAAATGGTTTAGTGGAGAAAGAGTTTTTAAATTACTTAGAGGATGAGAAAAAAGTAAGTTATCCAATAACGATGATAGATAAAATTACACCTAGACCATCACCAGAGATTAAAGAGTTTTTAGAAAATTTAGGATTCTCAAATATGGATATAATAGTGACTAAAAAAAATAGTTATACAGCACCATTTGTAAATGCAGAGGTACCAGAGTATTTTGTTGTAGAAGATAAATTTCCAAATGGAAGACCGAAGTTCGAAGAAGCAGGGGTTATATTAACTGATAGAGAATCTGTTGAAAAAGTTGAACGAATGAAAGTTACAACTTGTTTAAATCCTTTACATACGACGTTAGCTATATTTGGATGTTTATTAAATAAGAAGACTATATCTGATTGTATGAAAGATTCTTTATTAAATACTTTAGTGAGAAGGTTAGGATATGAAGAATCTTTGATAGTTGTAGAAGACCCTAAAATAATTAATCCTAAAGAGTTTTTAGAAGAGGTTTTAGATGAGCGTTTTTCAAATCCGTTTATACCAGATCAACCACAAAGGATAGCAACAGATACATCTCAAAAAGTTGGCATTAGATTTGGAGAGACTATAAAAGCGTATTTGAAAGATGAGAAGTTAGATGTGAAAAAAATGAGATTTATTCCTTTAGTTATAGCAGGATGGATGAGATACTTAATGGGTGTTGATGACAATGGAGCTGAGATGGCTTTAAGTAGTGATCCACTGTTAGAAGAATTAAGAGAAAACTTAAAAGGGATAGAATATTTAAATTTAAGTAGTTATAAAAAAGGAAGTTTAAATAAAATTCTATCTAATGAGAGTATATTCGGAGTGGATTTAGTTGCTGTTGGTTTATCAGAAATAATCGAAGAATACTTTTTAGGTATGGTTGGAGAGGTAGGAGGAGTTAGAAAAACTTTAGAAAGAGTTGTAGAGTAATCTACAGCTCTTTCCTTTTTCAAATTAGTTATTCAATATATAAACCTTATTATATTCTTATATAAGACAATTGTATAAAAATATGTTATCATTATCCTTAAAAATAAAAAAAGTTTTTTAAAAAGTGGGAGGGGATTATGATTAAAAAAATATTTTTATTAATTATTGGGATACTTACTCTTTTAGGATGTGAAAAAAAGGAGGAGAAGAAAGAGGAAAAACCTCTTGTTATAGTTCAAGGGTCAGATGCAAGAACAATGGATCCACAAAAAGCTATTGATACTCCAACGGTAAGAGTTTATAATCAAATTTATGATGGACTGTTAAAAAAAGATAAGGATATGAATATTGTTCCTGGGTTAGCAGAGAGTTGGGAAAAAATTGATGAAAGAAAAACTATTTTTAATTTAAGAAAAAATGTGAAGTTTCATAATGGAGAGACGCTAACAGCGAAAGATGTTAAATTCACATTAGATAGAATGAAAAATCAGCCAACTGTTTCATTTCTTATAAGTGAGATAGAGGCAGTAAATGTTATTGATGATTATACAGTGGAGATAGTAACGAAAGATGGTTTTGGACCACTTCTTAGTCACTTATCCCATCCTGGAGCTGTTATATTAAATGAAAAAGCAGTAACAAATTCTAGTGAAAAATATGACCAAAACCCAGTTGGAACAGGACCATATATTTTTGATAAATGGCTAGCAGGAGATAGAATATTTTTAAAAGCTAACCCTGACTATTATTTGGGAAAAACACCAATAGAAAGTGTTATAATAAAGTCTATTCCAGAAGGAACAAATCGTACAATAGCCTTAGAGACTGGTGAAGCTGATATAGTTTACGATGTTGAACCAGTTGACATAGATAAGATAAAAAGTAATGAGAGTTTAAAGTTTTTAATGGAACAATCTTTAGGAAATGCTTACTTAGGATTAAATACTCAGCATAAACCTTTTGATGACGTAAGAGTAAGACAAGCTATTGCTCATGCTATAAATGTTGATGATATAATAGAGGTTGCATATAAAAATACTGCAGTTCCAGGGAATTCACCATTGAGTCCAAAAATTCCAGGGTATAATAAAGATGTTAAAAATTATGAGTATAATGTAGAAAAAGCTAAAAATCTTTTAGCAGAAGCAGGATACCCAAATGGATTTAAAACTTCTATTTGGATAAGTGATAATACAATTAGAAAAGATATAGCAACAATTTTACAAGACCAATTTAAAACAATTGGAATTGATGCAACTATTGAAACTCTTGAATGGGGAGCGTATATAGATAGAACTGCTGCAGGAGAACACGATATGTATATTTTAGGATGGATAACTGTAACAGGAGATCCTGATTATGGTCTGTACCCAGTATTCCATAGTTCAGCTCATGGAAGACCAGGAAATAGATCTTTCTATTCAAATGCTACTGTGGATAAACTTCTTGATGAAGCAAGAGTTTCAACAGATCAAGAGAAAAGAATGGCTAACTATAAAGAGGCTCAAAGAATAATTCAAGAGGAGATACCATCTGTAACTATGGTTTATAACAATCAAAATGTTGCAACTCAAAAATATGTAGAAAATTTTGTTCTACATCCTACAGGATATTTTGATTTATATAATGTAGAATTTTCTAATAAATAAAAGAGGTGAACTATGAATATATCAAATACTCCAGCTAAAGATGTTGTAAACTTTATGAAGAAATCTCCAATAGCTATAATAGCCATTGGAAGTATTGAGTATCATGGAGCTCAAGCTCCCCTTGGAACAGATTACATAATACCAGATTATATAGTATCAAAACTATCTTATAGAGATGATGTTTTAACTCTTCCTCCAATACCTTATGGGAACTGTCAATCAATTAAAGATTTTCCAGGAACTATAAATATAGGAAGTACTAATCTTATAAATATTCTAAATTCTATTGTGGACTCTTTATTAAATAGTGGATTAAAGAAATTTATATTTGTTAACGGTCATGGCGGAAATATATCAGCTTTAGATCAAGTGGGACTAGACACTTTTGAAAAAGGTGGGTTAGTAGCAACTATTGATTGGTGGAATTTAGCCAAACTTTTAAATCCAGATTATGATGGTGGTCATGGAGATATCCAAGAAACTAGCACAGTTATGGCAATAGATAGAGGTTCTGTAAATTTAGAATATTGTGAACCATTAGTAATAAATGAGTTATCAGATGAAATAACTAATAAGTACATAACACTTCATAACTATAAAAATGGAAATGTTAAAATAATGAGAAGTTTTAAAAGCGTTGTTCCGAATGGTTGGATAGGACCTTATGATCCTAAAAATTCAACAGTAGATCTTGGAGAGCGAATACTTGTAGATGTGATAGGTTATATCGAGGAGTTTATTGAAAGTTTTAAAAAAGCAGAATAAATTTAAATAAATTAAAGTAGTGTGAACGCACTACTTTTTTTGTTTAAAAATATAAGGTATGGTATAATATAAGAAAAATATATGGTGAGGTGAAAGCATGATTAAGAAAAGTTTGCCAGTGGGAATAGATGATTTTAAAGAGATAATAGAAAGTAATTGTTATTTTGTAGATAAATCTTTATTAATAAATGAACTATTAAGTAAAAAATCAAAAGTGACGCTATTATCAAGACCAAGAAGATTTGGAAAAACTTTAAATATGTCAATGCTGAACTATTTTTTTAATATAGATGATAAAGATAACAATAAAAAGTTATTTGAAGGACTAGCTATTTCAAATACAGATAAAATGAAATATATGGGAGAGTATCCAGTAATATATATAAGTTTGAAAGAGATAAAAGTTAATAATTGGGATCTTTGCTTAAATAAGTTGCATCTTTTATTGCAAAATGAATATGATAAATACAATTTAACTTTGGAGAAGAAAAGAGAAAATCAAGAAAATGCGATTTTAGATTTATCAAAATTTTTATATGAAAAATATAAGAAGAAAGTGATAATACTAATAGATGAATACGATACACCATTAGTTACAGCACACTCACAAGGATATTACGATGAGGCAATATTTTTCTTTCGAAACTTTTTAAGTGCAGCATTAAAAGGGAATCCATATTTAGAGTTTTCAGTACTTACAGGTATATTAAGAGTAGCTAAAGAAAGTATATTTTCAGGACTAAACAATCTTGCAGTATCAACAATTTTAGATAGAGATTTTAATCATTTTGGTTTAACTGAAGAGGAAGTAGAAGAGTTGTTAAAATACTATGAATTAGAGTATGAATTAGAAGAGGTTAAAAAATGGTATAACGGATATAAGTTTGGAAATAAGTTAGTTTATAATCCATGGTCATTAATTAATTTTGCTAGTAAAAATGAGTTAAATCCTTATTGGGTAAATACAAGTGATAATACCTTGATAAAACAATTATTGACTAAAAACGATGAAAAGGTATTTGAAGAGTTAGAGCTAGTATTTAAAGGTGAAACAATATGGGAAACAATTTCGGAGAATATAATTTTTGATGATTTAGATAATATAAATACTATTTGGTCTTTAATGTTATTTTCAGGATATTTAACATATGAAGATATAAGAATTTCTACAATAACTGGACTTAAATCATATTCATTAAAAATACCTAACCAAGAGATTAAAAGTTTCTTTAGACAAAGTTTTATAGAAACGTATACAAAAGGAGATGTACATTTTTATGGTCTTATGATGGAAGATCTGTTTTTGGGGAATCTAACTTCATTTGTGAATAGATTTAAAAAAATGTATGCCTCAGCTATAAGTTATCATGATACAGGGGATAGTGAAAAGTACTATCATCACTTTATGCTAGGTTTACTTTTAACATTAGGAGACAAATATATAATAACTTCTAATAGAGAAAGTGGATATGGAAGATATGATATAGCTTTAGAACCTAAAGATAAAAGAAATTATGGGTTAATATTTGAATTTAAAATAGGGGACAAAAACTCTATTGAAGAGAAAGCTAAGGAAGCTTTAACTCAAATAAATGAAAAGAAATATGATACATCTATGAAAAATAATGGAGTATCAAAAGTTATAAAGATAGGAATGGCTTTTAGTGGCAAAGATGTAGCTATTGAAAGTGAAGTTGAGTAAATAAAAAAGTTGTAGAGTGAAAATCTACAACTTTTTTCAATTTTTTAAAATTTAAATAGTTCAACAATGTTAATATCTAAAGCTTTTGCAAGTTGATCTATTTTTTCTAGAGATACACTTTTTACTCCTCTTTCAATATCACTAATATAACTTCTATCAATATTAGCAAGTTCTGAAAGTTTTTCTTGGGTTACTTTTTTTTGGTTTCTAATTTCCTTTAAACGTTTTCCAAATTTTATTTTTATATTCATTTTTTAATTTTATGTTATTATAAACATAAAAAAGGAGAGAGTATAATGAAGAAAAAACTTCCAATAAATATAGATGATTTTAAAGAAATAATTGAAAGAAACTACTATTATGTAGATAAGACAGACTTCATAGATGAAATTTTAGAAAAAAGAGTGGCTGTAGAATTAATAGCAAAACCTAAAAAATTTGGAAAAACTCTAAATTTAAGTACATTAAGATATTTTTTAGATAAAAAAGATGCTGAGTATAATAAAAAACTATTTACAGGATTAAATATAGAAGCATCACGAAATATGAGTGAACAAGGAAAATATCCAGTAATATATATTTCTATGAAAAATATTATGGAGAAAAAGCTGTTATTTTAATAGATGAATATGATGCTCCAATGTTAGATGCATTTGGAAAGGAATCTTTAGGAGATATAAAAAGTTTTTTAATGAGTTTGTATGGAAGTGGATTAAAGGATAGCCCATGTAAATTTGCAGTTATTACAGGAACAACAAGGATTATAATGGATGAAGTTAATAACTTAGCTGCATCTACAATTTTTGATAAAAACTTAAAATATTTTGGAATTTCAGAAAAAGAGTTGAACGAAATTTTGAAAGAGTATGATTTAACAGACAATTTAGAAGAGATTAAAAAATATTATTCAGGATATGTTATTTCAGGAGAGATAGTGTATAATCCATTAGAGATATTTAGATACTGTTTAATTCCTCAAGTTGGAGATATGTATGACACTGGTCTTGAAAAACTTTTAAAAAATTTAATAAAAAAAGAGTTGGAATTAGATCTACATGGATTTAGTTTTAGAGAGTTTATTGTAACAAATGAAAAAACTAAAAAAGATCTATTGAAAATATTTCGTGAGGAACTCTTCACCTGTAGAATCTGAAAAAATAGAAATGGATTTTAAAGGTATGGTATAATATAAGAAAAATAGATATGAAAAAAGAATAAAAGATTGAGGTGAAATTAAATATTAAAAATCAGATAGAACTTTCAAAAGTAGAGGAGAAGATTAGTAAACAAAAAGCTAAACAACTTTTTGACTCTGGAGATATTAAAGCAGTGCAAATAGGAACTTTTGAGGGACTTCAGTATATTCACAAATATTTATTTGAAGATATATATGATTTTGCAGGAAAGTTAAGAACAGTTAATATAGCTAAAGGAAATTTTCGTTTTGCACCTTTAATGTATCTTGAACACTCGTTAAAATATATAGACACTATGCCTGAAACAACATTTGAAGAGATTGTTGAGAAATATGTTGAAATGAATATTGCTCATCCTTTTCGTGAAGGAAATGGAAGAGCAACTCGTATATGGCTTGATTTGATATTAAAACAAAATATCAAGCAAGTAATTGATTGGAATCTTGTTGATAAGGATGAATATTTATCAGCTATGGAAAGAAGTGTTATTAAAGATATTGAAATTAAATACCTTTTAAAAGCAGCATTGACTACTGAAATTAATGACCGTAATCTATTCATGAAAGGAATAGATATCAGTTACTACTACGAAGGTTACAGTGAATTTACTACAGAAGAGTTATAAATTAGAGTAAATAAAAAAGTTGCAGAAAAAAATCTGCAACTTTTTTTAATACACAAAAAATACACAAAGCTAAAGTAAAATAGTATAAAAAATTTATATAGATTCAGGAGGAGTAAATGAAAAAGTTATTAGGTTTAGTAGTTTTGTTTTCAACAGTAGCATTTTCAAGGGAGTTAACACTAGAAAGTGCAATTGACTTAGCTTTAGAAAATGGAAAAACTATTAAAACATCTGAACTTTCTAAAGAGAATGCAGAGTTAAATGTAAAAAGAGCTTTTAAAACAGCTTTGCCAAAGGTTACTTATAACGGTCAATTTCAAAGAGCGGAACATACTACACGTAGTATGATAGATATATTAGATTCAGATGGAACAATAGGTAGAGGAGAAAAAAGTGGTTACTCACAAAGTGTTGGACTTTATCAACCACTATTTAGAGGTGGAGCTATAACAGGTGGTGTTTTAGGTGCTAAAGCATCTAAAAATATAGCTGATTTATACTTTTGGGCTGAAAAAAGAGATGTGAGACTAGATATCATATCTTTATATTCAAGTATAATAAATTTTGAAAAAAACTTAACAGTTTTAGAAAGCTCTAGAAAAGAGTTGCAAGCTAGATATGATAAACAAAATGAGCAATTAAATTTAAAGTTAGTTACAAAAGCTGATCTATTGAAAACTGAGTACTCTATTTTAGATTTAGAGGCTCAAATAACTGGAACTAAAACAAATTTAGAAATAGCTAAAAAGGATTTAAAATTAAAGTTAATGATTCCAAATAACGAAGATATTACTTTAAAAGATTTCCAAGTACCAGAAAATCTAACTTCAGGAATTGATTTTGGAAAAGATTTAGACGAAGCACTAACAAATAGTTTATCTGCTAAATTGGCGGTGAATAAAGTGGATTATGCTCAAGCTGAAAAGATGGTTGCAAGATCGAGTTTATTACCACAAGTTGATGCATTTGCAACATATGGAACTTCAAAAGAGAGTCATAACTTTGAAAATAGTTTCGATAATGCCGAGTGGAGAGGTGGAGTTTCTGTGAAATGGGATGTATTTTCATTTGGAAGTGGAATTGATGAATATAATGTTGCTAAGAACAATGAGAGTATAGAATCTTTAAATAAAGAGCTAACATCAGATAGTATAAAACTGTCTGTTACAAAAAATTATAGAGAGTTGATACGTTTACAACAACTGAAAAACTCTAGAAGTAAAGCTTTAGAAGCAGCAACAGAAAACTTTAATATAGATACAGAAAGATACAATGCGGGGCTTATTTCAACTGTAGATTTCTTATTATCTGAAAGTCAATATAGACAGGCAACTGTAGATTATAACTCAGCAGTATTAGATTATTATGTAGCATTTGAAACATATAGATCGTCGCTTATATAGTATAGAAAACAATAATTGGAGGGAGAAATAGTGAAAAAATTACTAGGAATATTAATATCATTAATACTAATTGGATGTGGTAATGGTAGTGCAAAACAAAACTCAAAAGAAAAGCTAGGAAAAAATATTAAAATATCTGAAGTAAAACCAGAGTTAATAACAAGACTAAATATATCAAGTGGAGTGACGGAACCTTTAAATGAGGTTAAAGTTGTAACTAAAACAGGTGGAACAGTTAAAGAAATAAACTTTAAAAATGGTGATAAAGTAAAAAAAGGTCAAATTATATTAGTCTTAGAGGATCAAGAAGTGCAATCAGCTTATTTAAAAGCTCAAGCAACATATGTTTCTAATAAAGCAGACTTTGAAATAAAAAGAAAAAACTATGAAAAGTTTAAACAACTTTACGATAAAAACCTTATATCAGAGGATGAATACCTAGCTAAGAAGACTGGGTATTTGCAAGGTGAAAGTGATTTGAAAAGTTCAGAAGCGACGTATTTATCAGCTAAAAAAGATTTTGAAGACTTAGTTGTGAAATCTAAATTAGATGGAGTTATTACAGATTTAAATCTGAAACTATATGAAAAAATAGCTGCAAATACTGATTTAGTAACAGTTGTAGATATTAGTAAAATTCTTGTAAAAACAGGAGTTTCTGTTCATGAGATAAGTCAACTATCTGTTGGAAATAAAGCAGAGATAGATTTAGAAGGAATTGAAAATAACTATTTTGGTAGTGTGTATGAAATAAATCCCGTAGCTAATAAAGATAATAAAAAATATCAGATAAAAGTAGAGATTGAAAATTTAGAAGGAAAAATAAAAAAAGGAATGTACTCTAAGGTTTTAGTTGAAACTGGTAAACAAAATGGATATTTAGTTCCTAAAAATGCTATTGTCATAAAGGAGTTATACTCATATATCTTTGTTGTAGAAAATGATGAAGCTAGAAGAATAAAGATTGAAAGAGGATATTCTAACGGAGACAAGCAAGAGATAATAAGTGATGAACTTTATTCGAATATGAAGCTTGTAACAGAGGGACAATTTTTATTAGAAGATAGAGATAAAGTTAATATTATAGAATAGGGGGAACAGATGAATATAGTACAGTTTTCAATAAAGCGTCCTGTTGTTACTATGATGATAATAATATCAATGGTTATACTGGGAATATTAACGTTAGTTAATTTAAAAACACAACTTATGCCAAATTATAATATGCCAATGGCTGCAATTAGAGTGAGTTGGAAAGGGGCCTCTCCAGATGATATGGAGAAGCTAGTTACAAAAGAAGTAGAAAAAGGATTAACAAGTGTAGAAGGAATTAAAAGAATAACAACAAAATCTACCATGGGAAAATCAGCATTAACAGTTGAGTTTGAATATGGTGTTATTATAGATAATAAAGTAAACGATTTAGTGACGGCAGTTAGTAGAATAAGAAATAATCTACCTGACGATATAGACGAACCTGTTATAAGAAAAACTTCATCTTCTGGAGACAGAGTAATGCTTATTGGATTACGAGGTGAAGATCTAATAAATCTAAAAAGTTTTGCAGATAATGTTGTTATACCAAGGTTGGAAAGAATAGAAGGTGTCGGAACTGTAAGTGTTTTTGGTGGTTTAGAAAAGGAAATAAGTATAAATATTGATCCGGAGAAATTAGAGGCATATAATCTTACAGTAACAGATTTATATAGTACTTTAAAAAGTTCAAGTTTAAACTTCCCATCTGGATATATAAGAGAGGGAGATAAAGAGTACTTAGTAAAAGTTTCAGGAGAAGCTAAGACTTTAGAGGATATAAAAGAGATTATTTTAGAAAATGCCAACGGTCAAACACTATATTTAACAGATGTTGCTAACGTAGAGTTAAGTATAAAAGATAGAGACAGTTATGGTAGAACTGATGGAATTGATAACATAATAATAAATATAGAGAAAAGTGATGTTGGAAACACTGTTGAAATTTCTAAAATAGCAAAAGAGGAATTAAAAAAGATGGAACCTCTTTTACCTAAGGGAGCTTCTTTTACTATAAATAGAGATTCTGCAGTAGATATAACAACATCTATAAATACAGTAAAAAGTAATGCTGTTACAGGACTTGTGCTAGCTGGAATAATACTGTTTATTTTCTTAAGAGACTGGAGAGCAACTTTAGTTGTAACAGTAGCTATACCAGTTTCTATAATTGCAACATTTGGATTCTTTGGAGCAAAAGGAATGACCCTAAATATAATATCGTTAATGGGATTATCTTTAGGAGTGGGAATGCTAGTTGATAACTCTATAGTTGTTTTAGATAATATCTTTAGACATTTAACAGAGCTAGGTCAAGATAGGATGGAAGCATCTGAAAACGGAGCTTCAGAAGTTATCATCCCAATAATAGCTTCAACAGCAACGACTATAGCAGTATTTATCCCAATAGTTATAAGAGAGGGAAGAGCAAAAGAGATGTATAAAGATATGGCTTTTTCAATCACATTCTCTTTATTAGCCTCTTTAATAATAGCAATAACATTTGTTCCTATGATATGTAGTAGAATTTTAAAATCTAAAAACACAGTTCATGAAGAGGGAAAGATTTTAAAAACTATAAAGAAGTATTACTCTAAAGTTTTAGTGTTATCACTAAAATATAAAGGAATAGTTTTAGGAGCTATGGTTGTTTTATTCATAGTTGTTGTTGGGTATGGATCTAAGAAAATTGGTGGAGAGTTTATGCCAACAACTGATGATGGTGTTTATACTATTATAGCTGAACTTCCAAGTGGTATGGAGATTGAAAAATCAAATAGAATTACAAAAGAGTTAGAAGGGATTGTTGGAAAAGATCCTCAAACGAAAAAGTTCATATCTTCAGTTAGTAAAGAAGCAGTTTCTGTTATGGTAGACATTGGTCCTAAAAGTGATAGAGATAAAAAAGTTCAAGAGATTATGAACGAAACAAGAAAAAAGATATCACATATTCCAGATGTAAAGTTAAATTTAGTTCCTAGAATGGCTTTTGGAAGAGGAACAGGAAGAGATGTATCTCTAATTTTAAAATCTGATGATTTGAATCAATTAAGTTATGTTTCTAAAGTGATTTCAGAAAAAATGGCAGCAAATCCAGGTTTTACAGATATAAATAACTCTATGGTTAATGGAAATCCAGAAGTGAGAATAATTTTAGATAGAAAAAAAATGGAGTATTATGGAGTTAAGGTTAACGATTTAACGCTTTCGGTGAGTTATCAAATATTAGGTGGAGCGCCAATAAAGATAAAGACAGCAAATGAAGAGGTAGATGTAAGTTTAAGACTTGCTGAAGAGTTTAGAAACTCTCCTGAAAAGATTCAAGAGTTAAGAATAAAATCAAAAGATGGAGGAGTTGTAAAACTTAAAGATATAGCCACTTTTGAAATTGGAGAGGGAGCTTACGGAATAGATAAAGAGGATAAAATCACAATGGTGACAATTGATGCTAATACTACAAATGGGTTAGATTTAGTGACAGGTCAAAAATATATAAAAGAGATTTTAGATGAGGTTGGGTTACCTAAAACAATAACATATTCTTTTGGTGGAAGTGGAAGAAATATGGCTGAAGTGAACGAACAACTAAAGGCTGCCTTTGTAGTGGCGATGTTTTTAGTTTACTTTATACTTGCAGCACAATTTGAATCATATATTTTACCAGTTATTGTTATGGGAACAGTTCCTCTTTCAGTTATAGGAGTTTATAGCGGACTTTTATTAACTGGGCAAAAAACAAATACGATGGTTTTTGTTGGAATCATTATGCTAGCAGGAATAGTTGTAAACAACGCAATAGTTTTAATTGATTACATAAAGATTCTTTTAGAAAGAGAGATTCCTTTAAAAGAAGCCATATTAGAGGCTGGAAGAACAAGACTAAGACCAATTTTTATGACAACAATGACAACGGTATTTGGAATGATTCCGTTATCTTTAGGAATTGGGCAAGGTAGTGAGATGTATAAAGGAATGGCTATAGCAGTTATTTTCGGACTTATATTTTCAACGCTATTGACATTAATTTTAATTCCTATATTGTTTTACATTTACGAGGTTGTAAAAAATAAAATTTCAAAGAGATAGTATATAGATAAATAGGGTATATTTGTAGTTTTTATTACAAATATACCCTTTAATTTTTAGAAGTTAAAATATTTTTTGTAATTTAGACCCGCCACTAATTTGTACATCTGCTACAACTTTTGATATTTCATTAGAAAGATTTTCCATATTTATATCATATTTAAAAAACCAGTAAAAGTTGTATCCAGGAGAAGAAGTTATACATATCCTTTTTAGAATAATATTTTAGTAGTTAGTTAGAAACTTGTTAGTGTTAGAGGCGATAGATTGTAGTTTATGATAGGGAATAGTTCCTTTAGCAATTATGATTGAAAAAAAATAAAAAATAATATATAATTTATTAGAAATAAAAAAATAATTTAATATTTAATTTAGTAGATTATTTGTAATAGTTAATTTAATAAGCTAGGGGGAATGAAATGAAATTAAGTATTATATTGAACGATGAAGAGATCGTAACTGAAATTGATGGAACAGATGTAAAAGAACTTCTTTCGTTATATGAATATTTAGGAAAAGAAATTTGCAAAACTTATGAGTTTGATTATTCAAAATTATTAGAAATAATGATAAAAAGAGAGTTACAAAAATAAATTTAATGCTCTGAGAGTTAATAGAGTAAATAAATAATTGAATATAGAAAGCATTCTTTTATTAAATTAAAAGAATGCTTTTTTATTAAACTATGGAAGTGTTTTATTGTTGTGTTCGATATTAGACATTGCATTAATAATATACAAAAAAAACACTAATTTTTCAAATCGTTTGACAGGTATTATTTTTTAATATAAAATTATAAATAATATAATTTTTTAGTGTTGATTTGTTATTTTAACTGAGGGGGAAAGAATTATGAAGTATACTATTAAAATGCGAGATGAAATTACAGTGATTTGTAAAAATAATAATGTAACAATATTAGGGAAAAACTCACAATTAGATAATAAACTTATCAAAAAGTGGACTGATGATGAAATAATTTATATAAAAGATGAGAATTTAAAAATAAATAAAAAGTAATAAAAAACCATTGATTTTTTCAGTGGTTTTTTTTATTTTATTTTTTCTAAAAGCTCTAATTTTTTGTTTAAATATAGTTTTTTTCCTTGATTTGTTGGATGAATTTTAAAAATTTTTAAATTATTGTGAAATGGATATTTTTTTATAAAATTATTAAGTTCTAATTTTTTTAGGTGCATTGATAGAGTTGATTTTGTTAAATTTAAAAGAAAAGACAATTCGGATATTGTTATTCCAGGATTTTGATTTATTTTAAATAATATTTTCTCCATTGTTTTCATCTGAATAATTCTCCTATTTTAGTTAGATGTTAAAGTTTCTTGTAATTACTCTAATATAGCACCACTGAATTTAAATCTGCAATTTTTAATAAAAAATTGCGGATTATTAAATAAATTTAATAAAATATATAAATTGAATTAGAGACATGAAAGAGACATGTACATGATATTTTTATTAGAATAACAATTTTAACATAAAGGGGATGTTAATGATTAAAAAATTTATAAAATTATTAAAACTTTCTAATGAGAAGGAGCTATATATTTTAAATATTTTTATAAGTAGTTTGCCAAAAAGTTTTCATAAGATAAATGACGATTTGTACATAAATTTTGAAAATGAGAAAGTTATTATTTTTAGAAATATTTCAGAAGAAATTTATGAAAAGTTTATCAGGCTTTATGGGGAATTAAAGTTTAAAAAATCTAAGCAAAGATTATCAGTATCCAATTGGACAGATGAAGAGATTAGTTTTTTAAAAACAAATTATACAAAAGTTTCTGTTGAAGAAATTGCAAAATATTTGAAAAAAAGTCCGTATCAAGTACATGAAAAAATCACAAAATTAAAATTAGTAGGTGTTAAACCTTGGACAAATGAAGAGATTGAATATTTACAAAAAAATATATATAAAAAAAATATTGAATTGGCTCAAGATCTTCAACGCCCCTTGACATCTATAAAGTCAAAAAAAAGAGTGATTTTGAATAAAAATTTATAAAAGTTAAAAGGAGAATGGAACAGTGAAAGAAATTAATGTACTAAAACACCAATTAAAAAAAAAGATCAAAATTAGTCAATCTTTAATCGTAGTTTTTTTAATAACAGGAAGTATAACTTATGCAATAGATATAGCTGACAGCTATATTAATGATGGCCATTTAAACGAAGTAATAAATTTTACTGAAACGACCTCAAAACTCATAAATAACGGATTAATAGATTCTTCAACTTTTAATAGTAGTGTAGATGGTGGGGAGATTATGAATAATGGAATTATTTATAATAGTCAATTTAATTTAAGCAAAGGTATGAAAAATTTCTTAAATTTAGGAACTGTTTTTGGAAGATATAATTCTATTCTATTAAAAAATAATGGAAATATTGTAAATAATGGAGTTATAGATACTAATATTGGAAATTATACAGCATCAACAGCTTTGCGTGTAAGTTTAGATGAAGTAGTTGATTCGAAACTAAATAGTATTGTTAATACAGGTTTTATACACGGAGTGCAAGGAGGAATTTCATTTTCAGGAAGTAAAAATTTAAAAAAAACATCTGGTGATTTAAAGGAGTTTATTAATAAAGGAACTATTTCAACATTTGTAATTGGTAGAAAAGATTTTATGAGTTATCGAGGAGTTCAATTAAATTTATCTAAGAAAACTTTAAGTGGAATTAGTAATATTGAGAACATTAATAACTCGGGATTAATTAGTTCTGTTGTTGAGGGTGTAGGAAGTACCGTAGGGTTTTATATGGATGGAAGTAAAGAAAATGCAAATGCAGTTTTTATAGAAAAATTTTTAAATAATGGAGTTATTTCTGGATATGCTGATGAAGGGAGTGGAAAGGGATTGTTTATAAGCAACTCTACTCCATATCAAAATATTCAAGATGCTATTAAAACTATAATAAATAATGGTCTTATTAAAGGGAATGAAACAGGTATATTTACTTCTCAACTTAATCCATCTAATATTTATTTAAATAATGGAATATTAGCTGGTAAAACACCAAGTGATGGAGTTAATTTTACGAATAATGGTCTTAAAATATTTTTAGATTCTAATGGAGGAATTAATAAAATAGAAGTTGGAAATGGTGGAAATGTAGATGGTAAAGAGATTGTAAATGGTACCCTTTCAGGAAATGATAGTTTTACATTAGCTTCACAACTAAAAATAAATGATAATATTATTATAAATGGTGCTGGAACTTTAAAGGGATCTTTAGTAGTTGATAATGATAGTACACTTTATAATACTATAATCAATGGATATAATACAGCTTTATTTTTAGAGGATAATACAAATTTTGTTGGATCTAATATCATTATAAATGGTGGAGGAGTAAAAAATAATGTCGCAGTTGTTAAAGGAAGTGATGGTGAAAACTCTTTAAAATTATTAGGAGATTCAATAGTTAATGGAAACTTAGAATTGGAGAATGGAAATGATAATTTAGTAGTTTCAAATACTGTGCAACTAAATGGTAGTTTAGATGGAGGACTAGGAGAAGATAATTTAAATTTAGGAGAAAAAAAAGTTACGAATACTAAATTAAATATATTTCAAAAAATTAATAACTTTGAAAATATACTAACTAATGGAAGTGTTGTATTATTTGAAACTTCTAAAATAACAGGAGCAAAGGATATAGTTTTAGAAACTGGAGATTTAACACTAAGAATTGATCCAACAAAAACTTTGAATGGAAAAATAATAGGGCATGCGCTATATGAAAATGAAGGTACTTTATCTAGTACTGGAGGAGATTTAATAATAGGATTAAATGGGTTAGGAGAAAATGTAACTATTTCAATGGGAAAACTTTCCCTAAAGCCAGATATAAATAATAAATGGTGGAGAGAATCAGATCGTTTAAAAACTAACTCATTAGTTTTGGATGCTCAGTTAAAAGATGGAGATGTTTTTATAACAACTAAAAAAAATTTAGATTCACTTTTATGGAAAAGTGGGAATACTTGGAATATTACTCAAGAAGATTTAAATAATTTACTATCTAATAATGAGGCTTTATTAAAAGATGGACACTATATAGGATTAGACTATGAAAATGCAATTTATCATACTATAAAAATATGGACAATTAATCAATCGCAAGAAGTATATCAAAAAGAGTTTGATATTTTAAAAAAAGATGGAAAAATTGTAGAATTTGAGGGTAAAACATATGTAGTTAATAATAAAAATAACACAGCGTATGAAGTAGCAGTAAAACCATGGGTAGTGGCAGGAAAATACGACATTTCAACAAGTAAGTTGGATGAACTAATAGCTTCAGGTGTAGAGATAGAAAATAAAAATGGAAAAATGTATGCAGTAGATAGAACAACAAATAAAGCATATGAAATAACAAACTGGACAGAAAAGCCATTTAAGGAGCTAACACAAAAAGAGTACGATAGTCTAAAAGCTGCAGGAGAAATAAAAATATATAAAGATAGAGAGTATGTTGTGGATAGTAAAAATAATACAGCGTATGAAGTAGCAGTAAAACCATGGGTAGTGGCGGGAAAATATGATATTTCAACAAGTAAGTTGGATGAATTAATAGCTTCAGGTGTAGAGATAGAAAATAAAAATGGAAAAATGTATGCAGTAGATAGAACAACAAATAAAGCATATGAAATAACAAACTGGACAGAAAAGCCATTTAAAGAACTAACACAAAAAGAGTATGATAGTCTAAAAGCTGCAGGAGAAATAAAAATATATAAAGATAAAGAGTATGTTGTGGATAGTAAAAACAATACAGCGTATGAAGTAGTAGTAAAACCATGGGTAGTGGCAGGAAAATATGATATTTCAACAAGTAAGTTGGATGAATTAATAGCTTCAGGTGTAGAGATAGAAAATAAAAATGGAAAAATGTATGCAGTAGATAGAACAACAAATAAAGCATATGAAATAACAAACTGGACAGAAAAGCCATTTAAGGAGCTAACACAAAAAGAGTATGATAGTCTAAAAGCTGCAGGAGAAATAAAAACATATAAAGATAAAGAGTATGTTGTAGATAGTAAAAATAATACAGCGTATGAAGTAGCAGTAAAACCATGGGTAGTGGCAGGAAAATATGATATTTCAACAAGTAAGTTAGATGAACTAATAGCTTCAGGTGTAGAGATAGAAAATAAAAATGGAAAAATGTATGCAGTAGATAGAATAACAAATAAAGCATATGAAATAAGCGTTGTAAAATCTCCAGAAGAACCAACTTTGAATATAGATAAAGTTTTATATAGAAAATTGAATAAAGTATATGAGTCAATAGTGATAGCGGGAGAAGTTGGAGAATTATCTCAAACAACTTTAATAGAAGGTAAAACATATAATGAATCTTTAAGTGAATTACTAACAATTTTAGATCAAATATACGCAAATAATCCTTATGCTTATACTTTGAAATCATCAAGAGATAGTTTGAAATTATTTGAAGATAATCTGTCATATCTAACAATAAAACCTAAAAAAGATGAGATGATAGTTCAAGGTAAATCTATTTATACTGGAGTTAAAAATGATAGTAGTGATTCAGGAAAAAATTATTATGGTTTTGATACTAGCCATAGAAACTATAAGACAACAACAAATATAGTTGGAGGATTAGCAAGTTTTGAATATGGTTTAAGTGATAAAACATCTGTTGGAGTTGTTTTAGGTGGAAATAACCAAGATATTAACTTTAAAGGTTCAAGTAAAATAAAAGGAAATTCATTATATTTAGGAACATTTACTAAAACAGATATTAGTAATTTTAAATTTATGAGTGGGATTGGATATCAATATACATCAGCTGATGCAGAGAGAAAAGTATCAAACAGATATGATTCATTCTCAACAGGAGATAAATATGATATTAATTCATTAAATGCTTTTGTAGAGGCTAAATATGTTTATAATGCAGAGCAAGATTGGACGGTAGAACCAAAAGTAAGATTAAGTTATTTTTATATAGATCAAGATAAAACAAATGAAGGATATACACCTGGACAAATATCAATGAAAACAGATGCAGTAAATAGTAATACAGCTGATATAGAAGTTGGAGTAGATTTTGTTAAGAGTTTATATTTAAATAATGGAAAATTAAAAAATATTTTATCTTTAGGAGTAATAAAGACAATTGGAGATAAATCAAAAGAGTTAAGTGGTTATATATTAGGAAAAGAACAAGATGGGAAGAAGTTTGATATTCAAGGAGTAGAACTTCCTAAAACAACTGGAAAAGTTAGTTATAACCTAGAGTTAGAACAAATAAATGGAATGATCTATACAGCAGGAGTAGGTTTAGAGTTTGCTAAAGATTATAATAGAAATATAAATGTAACTGTAGGAGTTGGATATAAATTTTAGTTAAAATGACATATTAATAACAATACTTATAATTCTTAGAAATTAGATATTAAATCCATCTTTTATGAGAAAATTAGGAATGACAATTTAATTTAAAAAATAAGATAAATATATATAGAAAATTGACATTAACCTTAGGACATAGTTTATAATGTTATTATAAATAAATATTTATGGAGGCTATTATGAAATTTAAAGCATTTTTAGTTACAGAAGAAGATGGAAAATATAACAGAAGTATTGTAGAAAAAAATATTGATGAACTACCTGATTATGATACTTTAATTAAAATTGAGTATAGTTCACTAAACTATAAAGATGCATTATCAGCAAGTGGAAATAAAGGTGTTACAAAAGTTTATCCTCATACTCCTGGAATTGATGGTGCAGGTACAGTTGTAGAAAGTAAAAATCCAAATTTAAAACCTGGAACAGAAGTTATTATCACAGGATATGATTTTGGAATGAACACTTCAGGTGGTTATCAAGAATATGTAAAAGTTCCTTCTGAGTGGGTTGTACCTCTTCCTAAAAATATGTCATTAAAAGAGAGCATGATTTATGGAACAGCTGGTTTAACTGCAGCTATTTCAGTTTATAAATTAGTTATTAAAGGAGAGGTTAAACCAGAAGATGGAGAGATTTTAGTGACTGGAGCTACTGGTGGGGTTGGATCAGTTGCAGTTAAAATCTTAAGTAAATTAGGATATGATGTTGTTGGAGTTACGGGTAAACTTGAGGAAAAAGAGTTTCTATTAAATATTGGTGCTAAGAGAGTTATAGGAAGAGATGAAGTAAATGACACATCAAGACCTATATTAAAAGGAGTTTACGCAGGAGCTATTGATACTGTTGGTGGAAATATTCTTTCTACAGCTATAAAATCTTTGAAATATAACGGTGTGGTTACAACTTGTGGAAATGTTGCAGGAGCTTCTTTTGAATCATCTGTTTATCCGTTTATAATAAGAGGAGTGACTCTTTATGGAGTGGACTCTGTTCAAATAAGTTCTTCTGAAAGAGAGCTTCTATGGAATAAGTTATCTATAGAGTGGAAGATAGATGATTTAGAAAAACTTTCTACAGAAGTAACATTAGAAGAGTTAAATGAAAAAATTGAATTAATTTTAAAAGGGGAAAATAAAGGGAGAGTTATTGTTAAGTTATGAAAAAAGATCTGTATTTAATAGGTGAAATATCAAAGATAACAGGACTTTCTAATAAAACGTTGAGATACTATGATGAAAATAATATTTTGAAACCAGATTATGTTGATCCAAATAACGGTTATAGATATTATAGTGAATATCAAATTTTAAAACTTCAAAATATAATAACTCTTAAAGACAATGGATTCTCTTTAGAAGAGATAAAAAAAAGATTTGACCAAGGTGAAACTAGAGAGATAAATAGTTTTTTTGATATATACAAAAAGAAAATTGAAGATATAGATATTCAGATAGAAAATTTAAAAAATAGTAAGAAGAGACTTGAAAATCTTTTAGATGAATTTTCCTATTTGGAAGTGGATAAAATTATTTTAAAGTGTTTACCTAAAAAGTTTTTATATAACTTAGATGTTATCACTAATAAAGATTTAAATAACTCAATCTTTGATATTTATAAAATTATTGAAGCTTCTGTTGAATGTGGAAGCGCTCATTTGGGAAAAAAATTTAGATTTTCAAACTTGAGAGATTATACTATAGAAAAAATAAGTGAGTTTTTACTTTTTAAAAATGAAAATTATTTAAAAAGTATAGAAAAAATTGAAAGAAATGAATATATAACAATAAGGTATCGATATGGAAACAAAGAGAGTGCACTAAAAAAGATTTTAGACTACATATCTTTAAATAAAATTAGTATTGAACCATTTATTTATGAAATTGATATTATAAACTCATTTTTATCTCAAAATAAAAACGAATATATAACAGAGATTCAAATTCCAATAAAGACAGTTATATTTAATGAGGAGACAAAAATGAAAAATGGAAAATTTATAGGTATAGGAAAAGGATATGGAGGGGATATTTCTGTAGAGGTTGAAATCAATGATAGCTCTATAAAAAATATAGAAATTCTTTCTCATAATGAAACTAAAATAATTTCTGATCCAGCCTTTGTTCATATACCTAGATTAGTTTTAGAAAGCAATAGTATTTTAGTTCCTAATGTTTCAGGATGTTCTATGAGTTCAAGAGGAATTAGAGAAGCTATAAAAAATGCTTTAATTCAAGGTGGTGAAAGTTTAGACAAACTTGAAATCCAAATGTTAGAAGCTGAAAACTTAGTTAAAATAGGAGATGGAGCTAGTAAAAAAATAATTAAACCTGTTGAAAATTTTGACGTTGTCATTGTGGGAGCTGGAGGGGCTGGATTATCAGCAGCTATTTCGGCAGCTTCTAAAGGTGCAAAAGTAGTTTTATTAGAAAAAATGTCATCAATTGGTGGGAATACACTTATTTCTATGGGAGGAATAAACATTCCTGGAAATGATGCACAAATAGAAAAAGATATTCAAGATTCAGTTGAACTTTATAAAAAAGATATTCTCTTAGGTGGAGATAATGAAAACTCATTGGAACTTCTGGATATTTTTGTAAATGAAGCTCTACCAACATATAGATGGCTAAAGGATGAGATTAAAGTTTCTTTTAAAAATGAACTTATTCATTTTGGTGGGCATACAGTACCAAGAGCAGCAGTGTTTTCTGGTAAATATGCAATTGAATTAATTGCAAAATTAAGAGCAAAAGCAGTTTCGTTGGGAGTTGATATTAGAACTGGAGTACGTTCTAAAGAGTTAATAATCGATGGAGATTCAAGAGTGATTGGAGTTTTAGCAACTATTGAAGAGAAAAATGTTAAGTTTATGAGTAAAAAAGGAGTTATTTTAACTACTGGTGGTTTTAGTGGAAATATTGAATTAAGAAAAAAATATAATCCAAGTTTAGATGAAAGATATAAAACTACAAATATAAGTGGGATAACTGGAGATGGGCACTTAATGTGTGAAAAGGTTGGAGCAGATTTTATTCAAATGGAGTATATTCAAACTTTTCCTATTTCTAATCCTGAAACAGGAGAACTTTCTCATGTTGGAGGAAGTCGATTTGATGGAGCTATACTAGTTAATAAATGTGGAGAGAGATTTGTAGAGGAGCTTGAAAGAAGAGATACTGTGTCAGAAGCTATATTGAAACAGGAAAATGGAGTAGGTTATTTAGTTTGGGGACAAGAGATTGAAAAGATAACTAACTATGTTAGTAAAAATAAAGAGGAAGTTGAGAGATTGAAAAATTCCAATTTAATTGTTGTTTCAGAAACTTTAGAAGATGCTGCTAAATTTATGGGTGTTGATGAAGAAAAGCTTTTAAGTACAATTGAAAGATATAATGATTTTGTCAAAAACAAAAAAGATTTAGATTTTAATAGAAGAGGAAGTTTAGTTTCAATTTCAGAAGGACCTTATTATATTCAAAAAGTTGCTCCAGCAGTACATCATACAATGGGTGGCGTTCGAATTAATAAAGAAAACCAAGTTCTCAATAAAAATGGAGAAGTTATTGAAGGATTATTTGCAGCAGGAGAGATTGTCGGAGGTCTTCATGGTACAAATAGATTAGGTGGTAATGCCATAACTGAGATAATTGTTTTTGGAAAAAGAGCAGGAGAAAATATATTTAAAGAAAATTAAGAGTTTTAAAAAAGTTATAGGTAGCTCTATAACTTTTTTTGTTTGAAAAAATTTAAAACTGTTGACATTATAAAAAAATAGGTTATAATAAGTACATAAATCTTATTTTCAAAAAAATGAAAATTAGAAAAGAGGTAGATATGAATAGTAAAACTGGAAAATTACAAAAAGCTATAGTGGGATTGTCAAAAGATATTTTAGGTAGAGAGATAGATGATAATTTAGATACAATTACAAACTACTCTGAGTATTTAGAACTATCTTTAGGAACAATTCAAAAAGCTTTGAAAGAACTAACAGATAAAAAAGTAATTGATTTAAAGAAAAAAGGTAAGTATGGAACTGTAATTGAAAATATAGATTACAAAAATCTTTTAAAAGTTTTAAAGGTAGATTACTTACTATGTGTTATGCCAATAACATATTCACAGAGATATAAAAAAATAATGGATAATATAACAAATAGTTTAAAGATTCCAATTCCATTATATTTTTCTCACATGAGAGGTGGATATGTAAGATTAAAACTTATTGAAGAGGGTGTTTATCATTTTGGTGTTGTTTCAAAATTAGCAGCTCAAAATGCTATTGATTCTGGATTTGATTTGGAGATTATAGAGCAATTTGGACCAAGAACTTATGTTACGAAACATGTTATTTTAAAAAGGAAAAATGGAGAAGTGGTTAATGTTGGAAAGGATCCTGAGTCTAACGACCATATTTTTTTAACAAATTTTAATTTTCAAAAAAATGAAAATATAAATTTTGTAGATATTAAATATTCAGAAGTTATTGAAAATTTAATAGATGGAAAGATTGATGCAGCTATCTGGAACTATGATGATGTTCTAGATAAAATGATACACTTAGAAAAACATGGGATAGTAATAGAGGAGCTAAATGAAAATGAGGGAAATCTTTTAGCTACTGAATCAGTTATAGTAATAAGAAAAGATAATCAGATTATAAAAAATATATTTAAAAAATTTTTCGATAAGGAAAAATTTAAACTTATAGATTAAGTAAAATTTGGAGGGAAGATGGATTTACAAACTAGATTAGAAATTTTAAATGTTTCAGGAGCAATAACTGATTGTACAAAAGATGTTATGCTAAATGTAATTAATATGTTTAATGAAAAGCATAATATTGAACTTACTGAAGATAATGGTGCGATGATGGTAACTCATCTATCAATGGCTATAACAAGAGTGAAAAATGGTGAGCCAGTTAAAACTATAGATGAAGAGGTATTTAAAGAGACTTTAGAAAGTGAGCATATTGAAAGAGCTAATCTAATTTATGATGATTTATCAGAGGTTTTAGATGTAACTTTACCAGATGATGAAAAGAAGTATATGCTTGTAAATATCTGTGTAATATTAGAAAAATAATTAAAAAATTAAAATAAGAGGGAGTGGATTTTAATGAAAAGAATAGTTATAGGTGGACAGATTGATAAAGAGAGATTAGCTGAAACAGTAAGAAAAATATGTGGAGAAAGAGCTGTTATAACAGTGAAAACAGATATTGAAGCGGCTATGGATGTAAAAACAAATATGGCAGATTATTATTTAGGAGCTTGTAATACTGGTGGAGGTGGAGCTTTAGCTATGGCTATTGCACTTTTAGGAGCAAGTAATTGCGCTACAGTTTCTATGCCAGGAAACATAAAAAGTGACGAAGAAATAAAATCTGAAATTGCCGCTGGAAAAAAGGCTTTTGGATTTACAGCTCAGCACATAGATGCAGTTGTACCAGTTATTTTAGCAGAGATTTTAAAATAGGGGGTAAGAATGAACTATATAGTTGCAGTTTTATTGGGAGGTTTAGCAGCACTTTTAGCAAACAGAGGAGTAGCTATATTCAATGATGGATTAAGACCTATTGTTCCTGAGTTTTTAGAGGGAAGAATGGATAGAAAATCTTTAGCAGCTACAAGTTTTGCTTTAAGCTTTGGTTTAGTTGTAGGATTTGGAATTCCATTTTCCCTTACAACACATATAATTCTTATTCATAGTATTCTTTTGGGAACAGATATAATTGGAACATCTTTTAGTTTTGATAAAAAAGGTGCAATTTTATCAACTGTAGCTGGTGGACTTTATGGACTTCTAATAACTCTTGGATTAAAAGTTGTTGTGGAACTATTTGCAAAATTACCAGTGAATTTCTTACCATCTTTAGGAAAAGTAGGATCTCCAATTATAGTTGCATTTGCTGCATTCCCAGCATTGGTAGTGGCTTATCAATATGGATTTAAAAAAGGAGCTACAACTTTTGGATTGACTATAGTTATTAGACAACTTGTTCAAAAGTATGGAACTTTCATGTTTGATGGAAGTAAGGTAGTACTAAATCCAGATGGAATGGCATTACTGGTAGCTATGGTAATTATGATTGCTTTTGCTATGAGAGAAAAGGCAGCTACTGATGCTCCTGGATCAAATGCAATGTTACTTAATATATTTGCTGCTAGAGTTGAAAGAATAAAGAAAAATATTTTAGGATTAGCTCTTATGGGAGGAATAATATCTGCGGCTATAAGCTTACATTTAGTTGCAGGAGATCCAATATCTTTAAATCTTTTAGCTGATGGAAAAACTTCTGAAGCTGGACTTGCAGCATTAGCAAGAGCTATTGGATTTGTACCATTGGTTGCTACAACTGCTATAGCAACTGGAGTTTATGCTCCAGCAGGAATGACTTTTGTATTTGCAATTGGAATTTTCTTAAGAAATCCTTTTATAGCATTTATAGGTGGAGCAGCAGCTATTTGTTTTGAGATATATGCTCTTGGAGCAATAGCTAAATTCTTAGATAAATTCCCAGGAGTAAAAGGTTGTGGAGATCAGATTAGAACAGCTATGTCTAGAGTTTTAGAAGTTGCACTTATTGTTGGTGGAATGATTGCAGCTGATGCAATGGCTCCAGGACTTGGTTATCTGTTTGTAGCTGGAGTTTATATTTTAAATAAAACAGCTAAGAAACCTCTTGTAGATATGGCAGTGGGACCTGTAGCTGCAATATTCTTTGGAATTTTACTAAATATATTCTCAGTTTTAGGATTATATGGTGCATAGCATAGATAAAGTTTAAGAGGAGTTTTTACTCCTCTTAAATTATAGTGAGGTGAAGAAATGGATATAAAAGCTCTTTCTGGAGTACAAAGAACAAAGGAATTTTTAGGTAAAAGCGTGAAGAAGCAAAATCCAAATATAATTTTAGATATATTTAGAGAAGATTCTAATTATAAAACTTTTGGAGTTAAAGAGACTAGTGAGATAAGTGATAACATCATAAAAAAGTTATTAAAGAAAGGTTATTCTTGGAACACAATTGATAGTTGTACAGATAGAGGAAGAGCTGTAGATCTAAATCTTTTAAATCCAATAACAGGAAAACTTATGATTGGTTCATCTAGTGGAACAGCGATAAATGTTTTATATGGATTAAACACAGTTGGAGTTGGAACTGATGGGGGAGGCTCTGTGCTTGGCCCAGCTATAGGCTTAAATCTATATTCAGTTTTACTTTCTGGAGTTGGACTTAAAGGAAGAACAAATAAAAAATCAACAGATTCTATAGAATTTACACCAGGAGTTGGATTTATAACTCAAGATTTTACTGAATTAGAAAAAGTTTGTGAGATATTTTTAACTGAACCTCAAGAGATTATAAAAAAATGCTGCGTTATAGATTTAGATATTGAATGCTATGGAAAATTAAAAAAAGGTTATGAGATAAATATTTTAGAAAAACAAGAAAAACTTTATGAAAGAGATATTATGATAGAGTTTTTAAAAAATACTTTTAAATCATATAGTGCGCTTATATATTTAGAAAAAGATGTGGAGCTTTATGGTTTAGGAGACTCTGTCTTTGGAGTTATGGGAGAGAAAGCTAAAGAGATTCAAAAAAATTCAAATAAAGGATTTTTAAAAGTTTTAAATATGTTAAATTGTTCAGCTATAACTATTCCAACAGGAGATATAGGAAGTGCAATTGTTATAGTTGTACCAGAGGGCGAGATATATTTGAAATCTTTACTAGAGATATCTAAAGTTTTAAATGAGGATAAAAGGCCAAAACTTTATAGAGAGTATTTTCTAAACTATCCATTAAAAGAGATAGATAATCGAGATTTTAAAATTTGGAGGGAAAATGATTAAAGATATAACATATATGCATGAACATGTAACAATAGATCTCTCTAAGGAGAAAAATAATATAGATTGTAAATTGGATACCTTTGATATAACGAAAGAGGAGTTTTTAAGATTAAAAGAACTTGGAGTAACTAGAGTTGTAGATGTGAGTAATGTTGGTATTGGTAGAGATGTGGATTATGTTATGAAAATGGAGGAGGCCACAGGACTAAATATCTATATGTCTACGGGGTATTATAAGGAACCTTTTTTGCCAAAAGAAGTTGAAGAGTTAAGTGTTGAAGAGCTTGCTAAAAAAATGATAGATGATATAAAGATTGGAATAGATGGAAAAACTAAATGTGCAACACTTATAGGAGAGATTGGAACAGGATTTGAAATTATGACTGAGCTTGAAAAAAAAGTTTTCCACGCAGCTGCAATTGCTCAAAAAGCCACAGGAGTTTTTATAACAACTCATACAAGTTTGGGGAAATTAGGGCATGAGCAGTTGGATTTTTTAGAAAACTTAGGTGTAGATTTAAATAAAGTTATTTTAGGACATGTAGCGTTGAGTGGTAATTTAAATTATATAAAATCTCTTTTAAAAAGAGGAGCCTATGTAGAGTTTGATACTATTGGTAAAAATAACTATCTTCCTGATGAAACTAGGGTTGATTTTATAAAAACACTTTGTGAAGAGGGATGGAGTGAAAAATTATTAATGTCAGTTGATTTAACAAGAAGATCTCACTTAAAAACAAATGGTGGAATTGGGTATGCATATCTAATTGAAACTTTTGTTCCTATGCTAAAAGAGGTTGGGGTAAAAGAGAGTGATTTAAAAAATATGTTGGTAGAAAATCCAAAGAGAATTTTAGGAGTTGAATGAAAATGAAAACATATCCATTGGAATCTATAGGAATAGAAGTAGCAAAAGAGAAGCAATTTAAAATGATAGATATAATAACAAAATATTTTCAAGGCCATGAAGTTTTAACAAGAGGAGATCTTGGAGTTGTAAAGGGATTAAATAAACCTGTTACTACTGAAAAAGCTGAAAAAGTAATAGCTGAATTTTTCGATTGTGAAGCAGCAGTTCTTGTAAGAGGATCTGGTACTGCAGCTATAAAATGGGGACTTTATAGTATTTTAGGTGAAAAAAGAGAAAGAAAAGTTTTAGTTCATAAAGCACCTGTTTATCCTACAACAGATGTAACTTTTAAAATGATGGGTGTGGAAAAGATAGAGGCTGACTTTAATAATTTAGATGAGCTAAAGGAAGTATTAAAAAATAACAATTTTGATGCAGCTTTAGTTCAATATACTCGTCAAAAAATTGATGATTCATATGATATAAAAGAGGTTATTACAGAAATAAAAAAATATAATACACCAATTGTGACAGATGATAATTATGCTGTTATGAAAGTAAATAAAATTGGAAGTGAATTAGGAGCTGATCTTTCAGCATTTTCAACTTTTAAACTACTTGGTCCAGAAGGGATTGGATGCGTAGTTGGTAAAAAAGAGTTTGTTAATAAAATTATTAGTAGTAACTATTCTGGTGGAGGACAAGTTCAAGGACATGAAGCTCTTGATGTTTTAAGAGGATTAGTTTATGCCCCTGTTTCACTTGCTATTCAGGGTGAAGTAAATGATAAGTTACATAAAATATTTAATAGTGGAGAGATAGAATTTATTAAGGGTGCTTACCTTGTAAATGCTCAGTCGAAAGTAATAGTTGTAGAGTTAAAAGAAAATATTGCTGAGGAGATGTTAGTTCATGCTGAAAAACTAGGAGCACTACCAAATCCTGTGGGAGCAGAATCAAAGTATGAGTTTTCTCCGCTTTTTTATAGAGTGTCTGGAACATTTAGAGCTACAGATCCAACTTTAGAAAAAAGAATGATAAGAATAAATCCGAATAGAGCTGGAGTTGAAACGATAGTTAGAATATTAAAAGAGAGTTATAAAATAGCAAAAGAGGTGAAATAGTGTGTTTATAGATATTGTTCAGAAAAAAAATCCAGATTTGATAAAGGTAGCAATAGAGCTTCATCAAAAGGGTGAAATATTACCAGATACATACGTTTTAGATGTGGATGCTATTTTAGAAAACGGAAGAGCTCTTTGTAAAAAAGCTGAGGAAAATGGCATTAAACTTTATGCTATGACAAAACAATTTGGAAGAGTTCCATACTTAGCTAAAAAATTAGTGGAGATTGGATTTGCTGGAGTTGTAACTGTAGATTTTAAAGAAGCTCTAATTATGATGGACAATGGAGTTAAACTTGGGAACGTTGGTCATCTAGTTCAAATCCCATCGTCACTTATAGATAAAGTTGTAAGACATAGTCCAGAGATTATAACAGTTTACTCTTTAGAGAAGATAAAAGAAATAGATGAAGCTGCTAAAAAATATGGAAAAGTTCAAGATATTATGCTAAGAGTTTTAGAAAAAGATAGCAAAATATATTCTGGTCAAAGTGGTGGATTTTATTTAGATGATATAGAAGATGTAGCTAAAGAGATTTTGAAATTGAACAACGTTAGAATTAATGGTTTAACATCTTTCCCATGTTTTTTATATAATTGTGATAAAAATATAATAGAGGGTACTAAAAATATTGAAAGTATAAAAAAGGCAGAGAGAGTATTGAAAGAGTTAGGAATATTTGTAGAGCAACTGAATATGCCTTCAGCAACTTCTTTAGAGAATATTGAAAGTATAAAAGCTTATGGAGGAACTCACGGAGAACCAGGGCACGCTTTAACAGGAACAACGCCATTTAATAGCAGAAATTTAGAAGGAGAGATTCCGGCAATTGTATATGTTTCTGAAATATCTCATAATTTGGACTATAATTCTTATTGTTATGGTGGAGGTCATTATAGAAGATCTGGAATGAATAGTGTTTTAGTAGGTAAAAATATAAAAAAAATGAGGAGATCACCAGTGGAGGCTCCAACTTTAGAAAGTATAGATTACTATTTTGAATTATGTGGCAATAATAATGTTGGAGAAACAGTTATTGGAGCATTTAGAACACAGATATTTGTAACGAGAAGTAGTGTGGCATTGGTTGAGGGAGTCAAAAGTAGTAATCCAAAACTTGTAGGTGTGTATGATAGTTTAGGAAGAGAGATGTAGATATGAAAAGATTTGTGGTGTTGGTATTAGATAGTTTTGGTATTGGGGAAATGAATGATGTAAGAGTAGTGCGACCGCAAGATGTTGGAGCTAATACATATAAAAGTGTTTTAAAATATAATCCAAAGTTAAAGATACCTAATTTAGAAAAGTTAGGTATTGCTAATTCTGCAGAATTGGAGATAGGAAATATAAAATTTTCAAAAGAAGCTGTTTATGGAAAAGCAAATCTTAAGCACTTTTGGTGCGATACTTTCTATGGACATCAAGAGCTTATGGGGACTTATCCAAAGAAACCTAAAACTGAACCTTTTTATGAGGCTATAGATGAGGTGGAAATAGCTTTAAAAAACTCGGGATATTCAGTAAAAAGATTTGGGTCACCAAGAGAGGTATTGATAGTAGATGAATGTGCCACTGTTGGAGATAATTTAGAAGCAGATTTGGGACAGGTTTATAATATAACAGGTGCACTAGATTTAATAAATTATGAAGATCTTTTAAAGATAGGAAAAGTTGTTAGAAGTGTTGTAAAGGTACCAAGAGTTATAACTTTTGGTGGAAAAAACGTGAGTATTGAAGACGTAAAAAATGCGTATGAGTGTAAAGATAATCTTTTTGGTGGAATAAATGCACCAAAATCTGGAGTATATAAGAATGGTTATCAAGTGCAACATATGGGATATGGAATAGATAGTGAAGTGCAGCTACCAAAAATTTTAGAAGGTGTTGCAAAGACAATATTAATAGGAAAAGTTGCAGATATAGTAGAGAATCCTAAGGGGAAATCTATTTTTGGTGTAGATAGTGATAAGATTATGGATAGGTTGATAGAAGAGATAAAAAATAATAATAATGTTTTCATTTGTGCAAATATCCAAGAGACAGATTTAGCAGGACACCAAGAGGATGTAGAAAGATACGGGAATAGACTTGAAGTTGTGGATAGAAAGTTAAAAAAGGTTATGGAGTTATTAGATGAAGATGATATATTTATTGTGACTGCAGACCATGGAAATGATCCAATGATTGGACACTCTAATCATACAAGAGAAAAAGTACCTATTTTAGTTTATAAAAAAGGTTTAAGTTCAAGAGAAATAGGAGAGAGAAGTAGTCTTTCTGACATTGGTCAAAGTGTAGCAGAGTACTTTGGGCGGGTATTACCTGATAATGGAGAATCATTTTTAAAAAAGTTGTAGAGAGCACTACAACTTTTTTTATTTTACTATTTATTTTAATCCAGCTTTAACTTCATCAGCCATTTTCTGTGTAGTTTTTATTCCACCAGTTGCAGTGTACCAAGTTTCAGCATCTAAGAAAATAATGTTTCCATCTTTATAAGCTTTTGTTGCTTTTATAATGTCATTATCAAAAGCTTTATTAGCTGATACATCTCCACCGTTTACAGCACTTCTATCTACAACAAAGATATAATCAGGATTTTTTTCTAATAAATACTCAAAGTTTATTTTACTTCCGTGAGTTGAAACAGCAACCTCATCAACAGGTTTAAATCCAAAGTGGTCAAAGATTATTCCAAATCTTGATTTTAATCCATATACTGATAATTTTCCATTGTTTGATAAAACTACCACAGCATTTAGATTTTTATTACTTACATTTTCTTTGATTTCATTTAAATTGTTTTCGATTACTGTTAACTCTTTTGTTAACTCAGTCTCTTTAGAGAATATATCTCCCATAGTTTTAGCATTAGTTTTAAGAGCTTCTAAATAGTCATCACCAGTTGTTGTTAATCCAACTGTTGGAGCTATTTTTGATAGTTGCTCATAAAATGGTTCCTGTCTTCCAGAGATAATAATTAAATCTGGTTTCATTTCATAAATTTTTTCTAAGTTAGGGTCTTTTAATCCACCAACGTTAATATATTTTTCGTCGCTATATTTTTCTAAGAATTTTGGTAAACTCTCTTTTGGTAATCCTATGATTTCAACACCTGTAGTATCTAACATCTCAACGATTCCATAATCAAATACGATAACTCTCTTGGGGTTTTTAACAACCTCTGTTGTTCCCATTACATGGTTTATAGTTATTTTTTCTCCAGTTATTGCCTCTTTATCACTAGATGTTAGGTAGAAAAATGAACCTACACAGATTGCGACTACTACAGCTAATAAACCTAATATTTTTTTCATTTTCTCCTCCTAGAAGTACACACATATATTTTTTTTATTTATCTCTTCAATATGAAATGGCATCTCATAAAGTTTTTCTAATTTATCTTTTACAACTACATTTTGAGTTTCATCCATATGTTTTAATTTTCCATTTTTCATTGCTAATATATAATCTGAATAAACAGATGTAAAGTTTATGTCGTGCATAACTATAACAATGGTTTTATTGAAATCTTTTACAAGTTTATGTAAAATTTTCATCATAGCTACTGAACTTTTCATATCTAAATTGTTTAGTGGCTCATCAAGTAGTATATATTTTGTATTTTGAGCAATTGTCATAGCTATATAAGCTCTTTGTCTTTGACCTCCACTTAACTCATCTAAATACTTATCTCTAAACTCTCCAAGATTCATATATTCAATAGCTTCTTCAATGACTTTTTTATCTTCACTGTTTAGTCTCCCACCACTATGAGGAAATCTTCCAAAGGATATTAATTCATACACTGTAAGTCTTACATTTGTGGTATTCTCTTGTTTTAGTGTCGCAATTGTTTTAGCTAACTCAGCTTTATCCCATTCAGCAATAGCTTTTCCATCTATCTTTATTTCACCAGAATCTAAGGGAGTTAATCTACTAATCATATTTAACAAAGTACTTTTACCAGCTCCATTTGGTCCTATGATACAAGTTATTTTTCCCTCAGGAATATCTGTTGTAACACTTTCTACAACAAACTTTGATCTATATGATTTACTTACATTTTTTATCTCAATCATTTTATCCTATTCTCCTTTCTTTTAATAAAATCCATAGTAGATACATTCCACCAACAAAGTTGATAACTGTTCCTACAGGGAAACTATTATTAAATATTTTTTCTACAATTAGCTGTCCTATAATTAAGGATAAAATACTCATAAAAATAGAAGCGACAACTAAATATTTATGCTTATAAGTTTTTAATAACTCTTTTGATATATTAACTGTTAAAAGTCCTAAAAATACAACTGGTCCAACAAGAGCTGTAGATATAGAAACTAATAGTCCTACTATTGTTAGATTTTTTCTTAAAAGTTTTTTATAATCTAATCCTAAATTTATAGATTGACTATATCCTAAGCTCATAACGTCTAAAGTTCTCATATCTTTTCTTAACCAGAAAAATACAAGGGTAACAATAAAATAAGCTATTGAAAGTAGTGTTGTATTAACTCTATTGTAACTTGCAAATAAACTACTTTGTAAAACTAGAAATTCATTTGGATCCATTATCATTTGAATTCCATTAGATAAACTATCTAAGAAAGTTCCCACAATCATTCCGATTAAAATCATATAAAGTAGTTTTCCCTTACTTTTACCCCTAAAAAACTTTTGAAGAAAGATACTAACAGCAACCATAAGTCCAACCGTTATAAAAAACTTTGGAATTGGTGTTGTAAGCAAAGGTACAGTTCTTCTAAATAGAAATATAGTCATTGTTTGTAAAAAAACATACATAGAATCAAGTCCCATAACACTAGGAGTTAGAATTCTACTATCTGTAACTGTTTGGAAAAGTAGTGTTGATATAGCAACACAGGTTCCACTTAGAACTATTGCTAATATTTTTATACCTCTTGTTGATATTAAGTATCTAAAGTTATTTTTGTTAACACCTACTAAGAGAAAAAATGCCGCTGCTATTAACAAGGCTAAGAGAAGACCTAGTAGGATATTTTCCATCCTTTTTTCATTATTCTTCAAAATTTAACCTCCTAAATATCATAGCTAAGAATATCCCACTTCCGAATACTCCTGTTATCATTCCAATTGGAATCTCATGTGGATATATAATCACTCTACCTAAAATATCACATAGAAGTAAGAATAAACTTCCTAAAGCTCCAGTTATATAAAGGTTTTTCGATAAGTTATCTCCGAAAAATAGAGACACTATATTTGGAATAATTAAACCTAAGAAGGGTATTCCACCAATTGTTATCATAACTAATGAAGATATAAAACATACTAAGATTAATCCTATATTTACAATAGTTTTATAGTTAATTCCTAAATTTACTGCAAACTCCTCTCCCATTCCAGAGATTGTAAATTGTTTTGAATAAAAGAAAGCGATTAAAACTAAAGGAATTGTGATATATAGAAGTTCGTAGTTACCTTTTAGTACTCCTGAAAAATCACCAAAAAGCCAACTGTTAATACTTTGGATTAAATCTCCTTTATATGCAAAGAACATAGTTATAGAACTAAGTATTCCACTGATCATCATACCAATAAGTGGTACTAAAGCGTTGTCTTTTATTTTTATTTTTCTTACTATTCCCAGAAAAAGAAATGTTCCTCCCATGGCAAATATCGATGCAATTAGCATCTTAAATATAATTGATTCCCTTGGGAAAAAAAGTAAAGCTATTAAAATCCCTAATTTTGAGGAGTCAGCAGTTCCAGCAGTTGTTGGAGAAACAAATTTATTCATAGTAAGTTGTTGCATAATTAAACCACAGATGCTCATTCCAAATCCCGCAGTTATTATACTTATGGTTCTTGGAATCCTACTTAAAAATATTATATTGTTACTATTTGTACCCTGAACAAAAATATCAGAGAGATTTACTGTTGCTACGCCTGAAAAAATAGAGATTATTGATAGAAAAATGATAAATGCTGTTATTATAAAGTTTTTCATTTAATCTCCTTGTTCAATATTTTGTTTTACAAAATAAATTATATCAAAATATTATACTTTGTCAACGATAAACTTTATTTAACAAAATATTTATAAGGTTGTAGAAAGTTAGGATGACATTATAGAAGGTTTACTAAATATGTATAAAAAGGTCTATAAAAAGGTATGTTTGTATATAATTGAATTAAATATGTTTACTAAACCCCAAAAAATGAGTTAAAATTGAAGAAAACGATATTTACTTAAACACGATAAGAAAATATACTTAGGATACAAAGGAGAAAAAATGAATTTAAATAAGAAAAAAATACTAATTACAATTTATAAAAATGGAGCTAAAAGTAGAAAAGAACTTTCAGATATTTTAGGAGTATCTAAAACTATAATTGGAAGGTATACGAAGCAACTTATAGAAGATAATATTTTAATAGAAGAAAAGGAAAAAATAAAAGGGGTAGTTGGGAAACCACAAATAAAATTAAACTTTAAAAAAAATTTTGGAAAAATTTTAGGAGTTCATTTGAGTGATAAAGAAATAAGAGGTGGAATTGGAAGTTTATCGGGTGAAATATTAGAATTTAGTTCAATAAACTTAGAAAAAATATCGGCAGATTTAGTTTTAGAAAATTTATTGAAATTAATTAAAAAATTTATAAAAAGATATAAAGTAGAAGTTATATCATTGGGGATGAATGGAGTTGTAGATAATAAAAATGGGATATCTATTTTATCAGTCTACTATAATTGGAAAAATGTAGAATTAAAAAAAATTTTAGAAAAAGAATTTAATATTCCAGTAATTTTAGAGAATGGAACAAACTTAATGGCACTTAGAGAAAAAAGAAATGGACTAGGAAAAAAATTGAAAAATTTTATAATTTTTAATATAGATGAAGGGGTTGGTGCTGGAATAATTGTAGAAGAAAACTTGTATAGTGGAACAAAATTTGAAGCTGGAGAAATTGGTCATGCTCCATATGATTATTCTGAAAATGCACCGATATGTAGTTGTGGTAATAAAGGATGTCTTGAAACATATCTTGCTAATTGGCGAGTAATAGAAAGAGTTTATAAAGAGAAGGGAATAGTTCTTAATTATGAAGAGATAATTTACAGAGCAAATAAAGGAGAAACATATTTTTATAATTTAATACTATCTTTAGTAAAAGCGATTTCTCATGGAATTTTATGGACAGAATATCTATTAAATCCAGAGGGAATAATAATAACGGGGAAAATAACAGAGTGTAAAGATTTCTTTTGGAAAGAAGTAGAAAGAGTTTTAAATAATAATCTTTTAAATAAAGATAAAAAAATCTGTTTATTAAAATCAAAGTATGAAAAAAATGCAATTTTAGAAGGAGCAATTTTTTTTGGATTAGACTATTATTTTAATGAATAGATAAATAAAAGGAGGGTATGATGACAAATTTTAATTGGTTTCTTGATGGAGGATTAGTTGGATTTTATATTCTACTAAGTTTAATTGTGGGAATTTTTATCAAAAAATATGTTAGAAATGTCAATGATTTCTTAGTTGCAGGAAGAAGTGTTGATTTGCATGTGGGGATGGCATCATTAGCAGCAACAGAATTTGGAATAATAACATGTATGGCGGCAAGTCAGTTAGGATATAGATATGGATTTGCTGGAGCAACTGTGGGAATAATAATGACAATAGTTATGTTTATCGTGGGAAAAACAGGATTTTGTATTGAACCGTTAAGAAAAGCTGGTGTTGTGACAATTCCAGAATTTTTTGAAAAAAAGTTTGGGAGTAGAGTTAGATGGGCTTCTGGAGTTGTAATTGTTTTAGGTGGTCTATTAAATATGGGAGTCTTTTTAAGAACTGGAGGAGAATTTTTAGTTTATGTAGCAGGGTTAAATCCAAAATATTTAGAAATAACAATGACAGTTTTATTAATAATTGTAGCGTTATATACAATATTGGGTGGAATGTTATCGGTATTAGTAACAGATTATATGCAATTTTTATTGATGAGTATTGGACTTATATTAACTACATTTACAGTATTTATAAAAGTTGGATGGAATAAATTATTTGATACAGTTATAACACAATATGGAGCAGGAGGAATAAATCCGTTTGTACATCCTAAATTAGGGTGGCAATATGTTTTATATACAACACTAGTGTTAACGGCAACAGTTTTAACTTGGCAAACAATGGTTTCTAGAGTTCTATCAGCAAAAGATGAAAAAGTCGCTAAAAAAATGTATACTAAAACAAGTATATTTTATATTGTAAGATCACTAATTCCAGTACTTTGGGGCGTTACAGCATTAGTTTTAGTGAAGTTAGATGCAGTAGGTGGAAATCCATTATATGCAATGCCAAAAATGTTATCAGTTTTATTACCTAGTGGAATAATAGGACTTTTAGTAGCGGCAATGCTTGCAGCTGACATGTCTACAGATTCTTCATATCTTTTAGGATGGGCAAGTGTAATTTATAATGATATTTTAGTAATATTTCATAAAAACTCTTGGTCAGAGAAAAGGGCTATATTTATAAATAGAATTTTAATAGGAATAATAGGTGTATTTCTGTTACTGTATGGATTATGGTATCCATTAAAGTCAGACTTATGGATTTATATGACGTTAACAGCAACAATTTATTCTGTAAGTGTGTCAACACTTTTAATAGCAGCTTGTTATTGGGAAAAAGCTAATGATTGGGGAGCTTTTGCAACAATAATAATTGGTGCTTTAATTCCAGGTGGTTTTTTAGTAGCACAGCAAATTCCAACTCTTAGTCCAATAACAGATGCAATAGGGCCATATTATTCAGGGATAGCATCGTTTGTTTTTGCTTGGATTGCGATGGTTGCCGGTTCTCTTTTAAAAATAGCAATTAAAGAAAAGGATGGAATTTTAGAGGAGGAGATAGCATGACAAATATTTTAGTTGGATTTTGGAAATTTCTAATATGTTTTGGTTTAGTTTGGTATGTCATAACAATAGGAATTGTGGGAGTAAAAGGATTTAAAAATATAAAAACAATGCTTGGAGGAATAAATGCTAGGGAAGAAAAGTAATGTTATTTTTGTTATAGCAGATGACTTAGGATATTGGGCTTTGGGAAGTTATGGAAATAAAGATGCAATAACTCCGAATTTAGATAAGTTGGCTCATGATGGAAAGAAATTTGAAAATTTTTTCTGTGCATCTCCAGTTTGTTCACCTGCAAGAGCGTCTATTTTCACAGGGAGAATACCATCTCAGCATGGAATACTAGATTGGTTAGATGAATGGGAGAATGGAACAACAACAGAGGAGTATTTAAAAGGTCAAAATACATTTGTAGATATTTTATCTAAAAATAATTATACTTGTTGTATGAGTGGGAAATGGCATATGGGAGCCGCAGAAAAACCTCAAAGTGGGTTTAAGTATTGGTATTCTCATCAAAAAGGAGGAGGACCGTATTACAATGCTCCAATGTATAAAGATGGAGAGTTAATTTATGAAGAGGAGTATATAACTGATAAAATAACAGATTACGCACTTGAATTTTTAGAAAAACATTCGAACGATGAGAATCCATTTTTTTTAAGTTTGAATTATACTGCTCCTCATTCACCATGGAATTCTAAAAATCATCCAAAAGAGTTGTTAGATTTATATGAAGGCTGTGAATTTTTATCCTGTCCAAGAGATCCTTATCATCCTTGGAAAATAGTTGAAACATTTGAAGGAAATGAAGAAGAAAGAAAAGATGTTTTAAAAGGGTATTTTGCAGCATTAACCTCTATGGATTTTAATATAGGTAGAGTCTTGAAGCTTTTAGAAGATAAAAAAATATTGGAGGATACTTTGATAATTTTTACAAGTGATAACGGAATGAATATGGGACATCATGGAATCTTTGGGAAAGGAAATGGAACAAGTCCACTAAATATGTATGATACATCGGTAAAAATTCCATTTATAATGTATAAAAAAGGAGAGTTTATTCCAGAAGTTGTAGATAAGTTATTAAGTCACTATGATATAAGGCATACAATTTTAGAATATCTAAAATTAAATGATTATTTAGATGTTGGTGTAAAATATCCAGGAAAAAGTTTTAAAAGTATTTTAGAAAATAAAAGCAACGAAGAAAAAGGGCATATTGTGGTTTATGATGAATATGGTCCAACACGAATGATAAGAAATGATAAATTTAAATATATACACAGATATCCTGATGGACCGTATGAATTTTATGACCTACAAAAAGATCCTGACGAAAAAATAAACAACATAGACGGCGAAGAATATTTGGATACTATAAAAGAGATGAGATATGAATTATTAAGTTGGTATTCTCAACATGTAAATCCAGAAATAGATGGAGCTATGTTACCGGTATATGGTGGTGGTCAAAAAAAACTTGCAGGTAAATGGGGAAAGTATGATCAAAATGCTTTTGGAAGATATAGCTCTAAATATATTTTTACAAGTGATGGAGAATTAAGAGAAAAAGTAAAAGAAATTGAAATAGAAAACAAGATACAATAGTAAAAAGTTGCAGGTTATTTTCCTGCAACTTTTATTTTTTAGAGGGAAGTATGTTAAAAGAAATAGTTAAATGGTTTAATAAAGAAAAAGGATTTGGAGTAATAATTTTTTTAAATACTGTTATTAGCGAGTGGGGAAATTAATTGACAAAGAACTGCATACACTATAAAATATAATATAAAAACTAATTATATAACAAAAGGAGAGATTCATGTCTTGGTGGAAAAATTATAAAGAGGATTTTATACTGATGTTAGAATATATTGAATCTATAAAAAAAAGAAGTGATTTGACTCCTTTCTTTAAGGATTATAGAACAGAAACTATGATAAGAATGGTTTTTGAAAGCAATACCATTGAAAATGAAGGGTTAGATCTAACTGGTACAAAAAGATTATTCTCTGAAATATTTCAACCATCTTTCATAAAATTTGAAAGTAGTAAACCAACTTATAAAAAAGATATTGATATGACTAAATCTATAATAGAAGATATAAAGAAGTTAACAGAAAATTTAGATATAACAGATTTTAATGATAATAAATTAGTAATATATAAAGATAAGAAAAAAGAGTTTATAACTACTTTAAATCACCTAACTTTAATTTCTGCTATAGATATTATCTTTAGAGAAAGTGAGAATAAAGCAATAGACTATAATAATCTATTTAATTCAGAAAATTTAAAAGACTTTCATAATATATTAAGCAAAGGATTAGATAACAATAATAATGGACTTCCTGGAGAATATAGAGTTGATGGAGCTTGTATAGATATGGATACAATATTTTTACAACCCTCTTTAATTTCAGAAGCAGTAGAAAAATCAATAAGAGATCTTTTGGTTAAATTAAAAAGTGGAAGTAATATCTATTTAGAAACAATGCTATTTGTTGCTAAATTTATTAAAATTCATCCTTTTGGTGACTGTAATGGAAGATTATCTCGAATAATTTTAAATTTATCTTTCTTATATAGTGATGTTCCATTTTACTTAATACTTAGAAGTAACTCTAGAGATAAGAAAAAATATATTGAGGCTATGAAAGAGTTTTATCAAAAAAAGAAAATTTCAAAATTTATATCTGTTGTTTCTAGAGCATTTCTAAAACAAATAGAGGAAATCAATGATAATTTAGAACTAGCAGGAAAAGATATAATAGAACCTTTAGAATTATCTAAAGAGTTTAAAGAAAAGATAGAAAAAGAGCTGAGTTTGTATTGAATTATATGCGCCCTTAAAAAAGTAAAAGTTGTAGAAATTATTCTACAACTTTTTTAAATTAATTTTTTTTATACAATATAAAAGCATCATAAGGCTTTAAATTTAGAGTTCCATTATTGTTGATAAATTCAGTATTTGAAAGAAGACACTTGTATTCATTAATATTTTCATTAGATAAATTAATAGTTTTTTCCTCACCAAAGTTTGTAATAACAATGATATTTTCATTTTTAAAAATTCTTTTGTAAACATATACATTTTTCTCTTCTAGTAAAAGAGGCTTGAAATCACCATGAGAGATGACTCTATATTTTTTTCTAATTTGTATAAGTTCTTTATAATAATTTAAAATACTATTTTTATCATCTATTTGGGATTTAACATTAATATTTTTGTAATTCTTGATAACCTTAATCCAAGGATTAACTTCACTAAAACCAGCGTTTATAGTATCGTCCCACTGAACTGGAGTTCTTCCGTTATCTCTAGAACGAGCTTGGATTACCTTTAGGGCCTCATCTTCTGTTAGTCCTTTTTCTTTTAAAATTCTATAGTAGTTATGAGACTCAACATCTTTAAAGGTTTCAATATCTTCAAAGTAAGAGTTGGTCATTCCAATCTCCTCCCCTTGATAGATATAAGGAGTTCCTCTCAGACAATGAGTTAATGTTGCTAACATTTTAGCTGATTTATTCCAATTTTGTTTGTCATCTCCTAATCTAGAAACAACTCTAGGTTGATCATGATTACACCAGAAAAGTGCTGTCCAAGCTTGATTATTTTGCATTCCCAATTGCCATTCATTTAAAATTGATTTTAACTCTTCAAAATCTGGAGCTTGTAAACTCCATTTATCTTTATTTTTATAATCTATTTTTAAATGATGAAAATTAAATACCATAGAAAGTTCATTTTCATTTTCACCAGCGTATTTAACACAGTTTTCAAGAGTTGTAGAAGACATTTCTCCTACAGTTATAATATCTTTATCATCACCAAAAGAGTCAATATTTAATTCTTTTAAATATTCATGTATTTTAGGACCATCAGTATAGAATCTTCTTCCATCTCCCCAATTATCATCTTCGTATATATATGGTTTAGAAATAAGATTAACAACATCAAATCTAAATCCTTTAACACCTTTATTCATCCAAAATTTAACTATTTTTTTCATTTCATCTCTAACTTCAGGATTTTCCCAGTTAAGATCTGCTTGAGTTTCATCAAATAAATGGAGATAGTGCATTCCAACTTCTTTAGAGTACTTCCAAGCGTTTCCACCAAATTTTGACTCCCAATTAGTAGGAGGGATTTCTGGATTTTTACTCTTTTTAAAAATATAATAATCTTGGTATTTTTTTTCTCCTGCTAAAGCTTTTTTAAACCACTCATGCTCTGTTGAAGTATGGTTAAAAACCATATCTAACATTAATTCTATTCCTCTTTTTTTAGATTCTTTAATTAACATATCAAAGTCATCCATAGTACCATAAGTAGGGTCAATATTGTAGTAATCTTCAACATCATATCCATTATCTTTTTGTGGAGAGATAAAAAATGGTGTTATCCATAAATAATCTACCCCTAAGTATTTTAAATAGTCTAATTTTTCAATAATTCCTTTTAAATCTCCAATTCCATCATTATTACTGTCTTTAAATGATTTAGGATATATTTGGTATACAACTTTATCTTTAAACATTCTCTTTTTTCTCCTCTTTTCTTAAAGAAATATTCATTATTGCTATAAATAATGAACCTATAAATATTGATAAGATGTAAATTGGCCAATTTTGAACTGCAAACCATCCATAAAATCCAGATATTGGAAGAGGATTGTTTGCACCTAGGTAAACAGCTAAAGAAGCAGCTAAAGCAGAGCCTAAAATAGTTGATGAAATAACTTTTATTGGAGATTCAATGGCAAATGGAATTGCCCCCTCTGTAACACCAACTAATCCCATTAAAATAGCTGATTTTCCAGCTTCTTGTAAAGCTAAACTATATTTCTTTTTAGATAAAATAGTTGCAAATCCTAATCCTAAAGGAGGAACAACAATTCCTATCATTGCAGCAGTATTTGGAACAGTTATTCCCGAAGCTACTAAAGCTAGGGCTGTTGTAAGAGCAGCTTTGTTAATAGGTCCTCCTAAATCAGCTCCCATCATTCCACCGATAATTGCAGCTAAAATTAGTCTATTAGAACCATTCATTCCCATTAACCAAATTTCAAGGGATTTATTTAAAGTTGCAACAGGATCTCCAATTACATAGATAATACTTAATCCAGTTATCAAAACTGCACAGATAGGTGCTATAAATATAGATGTAACACCTGAAGCGAATACCGGTAATTTTACTTTTTTTATTATTATTTTTGTAGAATAACCAGCTAAAATACCTGCGACAAGAGCTCCTAAAAATCCTGAGTTAGAGTCTGCAGCGAGTAATCCTCCAACAAATCCAGGAGCTATAGCAACTTTATCACCAATAGCAAAGGCTACATATCCACCGATAAAAGGTAACATTAAACTTAAAGTTTTTCCGCCAAGTTTATCTAAAGTATGAAGTAATCTAACTAATGGTTCACTAGATTGAGCATAAGAACCATCCCAAATATTTCCAATTTCAAAGAAAGAAGCTCCAATTCTGGATAATCCCATAATAACAGCTCCAGCAACAACTAAAGGAAGCATATAAGAAATCCCTGTTAAACAAGCTCTTTTAATTTCTTGAAGGCTAAACAGTTTATTAGAATTTTCATTTTTATCATCAGTATTATTTTCAGATTTTATTTGATTAGCTTCAATAATTCCATCAGGATTATTTAGAGCTTCTAATATAGTTTCTTTACCTTTTTTTAGTGGTGCAGCAACTCTTGTTTGTATATATTTTTTTCCAATAAATCTTTCTTTTTCTTTAACAGAAACGTCAGTTGCGAATATAATGACATCAGCTTTTATTATAAGCTCTTCAGAATGTCTTCCCTCAATTCCACGAGCTCCTTGTTTTTCTACACAAATATTTATTTGTAACTCTTTTGCAGCTTTTTCTAATGCCTCAGCAGCTAAGTAAGTGTGAGCAATTCCAGTAGGACATGCAGTAACAGCTAAAACCAATGGTTTATCTTTAAAATATCTATTTTCATTAGTATTTTCGTTTTTTTCCTCCTCAATAGAATAAACTATATTTAAAAGTTCTTTAGTAGTTTGAGAATTTTGTAAATCTTGTATAAACCCTTCTTTCATAAAAGAAGTTGTAAGTTTACTTAAAATTTCAATATGACTTGATCCCTCTTCTTTTTTAGGAATTGCAATTAAAAAAACTAAATTAACTTCATTATCTTCATCAACTGATTCCCAAGTGGAAATAGGATTTTTCAATCTAGCAATGGCAATAGATGCCTCTTTTACACATTCATCTTTTCCGTGAGGAATGGCTAATCCTTCTTCTAATCCTGTAGGTGATGATAGTTCCCTTTCTATAACTGTTTTATAAAAAATCTCTTTAGAAGTAATTCTTCCGTTATCATAAAGTTTATCAACTAAAACTTTAATGATATCTTTTTTATCTTTTAAATCAAGATTTAAAAGAACTAAATTTTCGTTTACTAAATTTTTAAAATTCATGTGTTTCTCCTTTTAATTAAAACTTTTTGAAAAAATTTGATTTAATACCCTATAAATTAGAGTATCAATTTTATAGTAATTTGTAAATTTTCTATTTTTTTCAGAAAAAAATGAATTTTTTTGTTATAAAAGTACGTTTTTTGATTCTTTAGTGTTATAATTAAGTCAGATTGATTTATTTTTATGAAATTAACAAGTTATATTTTTTCATTTTTTTTTGAAAAATAAGGAGGAAAAAATTAATAAAAGAATTATTTCTATTTTAGAATTACTAATTAAGCAAGAGAAAGTTATCACTATCAAGGAATTGAGTTTAAAATTAGATGTTAGTGATCGAAGTATCCGTTATGATTTAGAGACAATAAATGAATATTTAGAAAAAAATAGTTTATCAATCATTAATAAATTGAGCAAAGGTAGTTTAGAATTTCAAAAAACTTCTTTAATGGAATTATTAAAAGTATTTAACAACACAAACTCTTTTTCTAAAAGTGAATATCGAGAGGAACTAATTCTTATTAAAATAGTTTTTGAAGAAGAGATTAATATATCTGATTTATGTGAAGATTTTGATTTGAGTCGTTCTAGTATAAAAATGACTTTAAAAAATAGTGAGGATATATTATCGAATTATAATTTAAAATTAGTTTTAAATCCTCAAAAAGGTTTGAGATTAGTTGGAGAAGAAGAATCTATTAGAAAGATACAATTGAAGTTGTTAAATCAATTTAAATATAACTCTGAAATAATAGATTTTAAATTAGAATTTTTTAGAAAAAGCTTAAATAAATACTTTAAAAATATAAATATTAATCAAGTTAAAGTGTTTATTAATTATTTAATCAACTCTCTTAATAAAGTGATTTCTGATGAAGCATACAATATTTTAATTAACTACACATTTGTAATTATTAATAGATTAAAATATAAAAACTGTTTAAATGCTTGTAAAAATGAAAATTTTTTTTTGAATACACTAGAGTATCGTCTTGTAAGTAAAGCAGTATCGTTAATTGAAGTTTCGGAAAATATTAGTTTAAATAGATATGAGCTTATTAAATTTACAGATTATCTTTTAGGAAGTCATAGTTACTCAACAAGTTTTTCGATATATGAAAACTGGATAGAAATAGAGATTTTAGTAAAAAAGATAATCAGATATTTTTCTGAGGCGATAGAAATTGATTTAAATAGTGACAATATATTATTAGAAGGGCTTATTAATCATATAAAACCAACTATTTATAGAGCAAAAAATAATATTGAACTAGAAAATTCGATAGTTAATGAATTTTTAAAAGTTGATAGAGTTATTTTTGAAAAAACTAAACTAGCATTATCTTATCTTGAAGATTTTTTAAATAAGGTTATTTCCGATAATGAAATTGCATTTATAGGTGTTCATTTTAAATCAGCTATAGATAGAAATAAGTCTATAAAAAAAGAATTGAAGAATCTTTTAATAGTTTGCGGATTGGGATTTGGAACATCTAAATTAATTGCTCAACAAATAAAAAATAGATATGATGTCAATATAATTGGAACGATTCCATTGAATCAATTAGATAAATATTTGGAAAATAAAAATATAGATATCATTATTACAAATATAAACAATATAGATATAAAATATTTTAAATTCCCAGTTATTGTAGTAAATACTTTATTAAATGGAGAGGATTTTTTAAATCTTGATAAGTTAGATTTTCCAAAATATGAGAAAAAAATAACTCTAAGTAATCTTATGAAAATTATAAAAGAGGAAACAGAGATTAAAAATGAAAAAATTCTTATTAATAAATTAAAAAATGAGTATGATGATTTGATAATTGATGATTTAAAAGAAAGTTATAAGCCGTTATCCTCATTTTTATTAAAAGAGAGTATTTTCTTAGACTGCAATGTGTATACATGGGAAGAGGCAATTAAAGCTTCTGGAGGATTATTAGAGAAAAATAATTGTATTTTGTCATCATATACAGAGGACATGATAGAAGCTATAAAAATTAATGGTTCCTACATAGTAATGGATAATTTAGTGGCCTTACCTCATGCTAAAAATAAAAATAATGTATTGAAAACAGGGATGTCATTAACTATATGCTCATCACCTGTTGAATTTCCTGGAAAAGTATTTGCGAAATATATACTAGCTTTTTGTTCATATGATGGAAAAGAGCATCTAGATGCTTTAGTGCAATTTGTAGAGTTATTAAAAAAATATGAATTTGATAAAATTTTATCAACTACACAATCTCAAAAGAAAATAATAGATACAATTAAAAAGTATGAGTTTCTAAGTAATTTTGGTAAGAAGTAGATTGATGAACTTAAAACTTGTCTTGATGTGAAAAAAGTGTTATTATATATCGAAAAACACACACAGGGGGATAAAAAATAAATGAATAAAAGAATCATACTACTAGCAGCATCGCTACTAGTTTTAAGTCAAGCAACACTATCAAAGGAACGTACTTTTTTAACAAAGGCCAATGGGTATTCTGGTGAAATAAAGTTAGAGGTTATAGCAGAGGGACAAGAAGTGAAAGATATAAAAGTTGTATCACACAATGAAACAGTTCCTGTTATGACAAGAGCGTTTCCTATGCTAAAAGAGAGAATTTTAGAGGCTCAATCACCAATAGTGGATAGTGTTTCTGGAGCAACACATACATCTACAGCTATAAAAAGAGCGGTAAATGATGTCTATAAACAACTAGGAAAAGATTATGGAAGAATTACAGCAAGAACAAAAGGACCTGAGTTACCAGTTGCCTATTTAGAGCCTGTATCTACAGATCTTGTAATTGTAGGAGGAGGACCAGCTGGATTAGCAGCAGCTATATCAGCAAAAGAGAAGGGTCTAAAAAATGTAATTTTAATTGAAAAAATGGATATGCTGAGTGGTAATGGAAAGTTTGATATGAACTTCTATGATTTAATAAATTCAGAGGCTCAAAAAGCTAATGGGATGAATGATACAGTAGAAAGTTTAATAAAGGACAACACAAATCCAATGGATACACCAGAGCGTACAAAAGCTCAAGCTGAAGGAGCCTTTGTTTTAGATAAATGGTTAAGAGAGATGGGGATTAAATTAAATTACCATTATGGAAAAAGAGGGCACATGGCTGAAAAGAATGTGTATGCTGGTGAAGTTATACAGGATAAAATGGAAGCTAGAGCAAAAGAGTTAGGAGTAGATATTCGTACTTCAACAAAAGGTTTAGATTTAATTATAAATAACGGTGTTGCAACAGGAGTAAAAGTTCAAAATAAAAATAATTTTTATGATATAAATGCAAAAGCTGTAGTAGTTGCAACAGGTGGATTCTCAGCTAATCCAGAGTTATTGGCAAAATATGCTCCAGGAACAGAGAAATTACAGCACTCAAATCAAATTAGTGCGACAGGAGATTTAATTCCAGTATTTGAAAAAAATAATATTCAATTAGCTAATTTAGAAGTAATGAATCTGATACCATTTATTTTAGGATCAACAAGAGATTTAGCAGGTCCTAATGGTGATGGAATGATGTTAGTTAATATAAATGGAGAGAGATTTACAAAGGAACATATAACTAAAGATGAAAGAATGGATATGGCTAAAAAGATGTTAGCTCAACCAGAAGCCAAAGTATTCTATGTATTTGATAAAAAGTTATATGATTCAAGCTATCGTTTACAAAAACATACAAAAAAAGGATACCATTTAGTTGCGAACTCAATAGAGGAGTTAGCAGAGAAAATGGGAGTGCCAGTGACAACATTTAAAGAAACAGTGGTAACTTATAATAAAGGAGTACGTGGAGAGGTAAAAGATCCATTTAGAGAGGCTAAAGCAAAAAGAGAGTTTGATATGAGTGGACCATTCTATGCAGTTTTAGTTGAACCAGCTGTTCATATGACAAGAGGTGGAGTTGTAGCTAACGAGAAAACTGAGGTTATTCAAAATAATGGAGAAATAGTTAAAGGGCTTTTTGCAGCTGGAGAGGTAACAAGTACAAGTGCGGCATATAGTGCTTCTGTAATATTTGGACGTGTAGCTGGAGAAAATGCAGTAAAGTTTATAAATAAAAAATAGAAATAAATAAGAACCACGAAAGTGGTTCTTATTTTATGTTCTTATGAATAAAATCAATTAGGTGTAGTTCCATTTCATTTAAAATTTTATCTTGTCTGTAAACTACCGCAAATTTTCTGAAGATTTTTTCCTCTTTTATTGAAAATACATTTAAATCTTTTTTCCAATCTCTATGATTTAGACTCATTTTTGAAGCAAAACCAATTCCTAAACCAACATTTACAAATGATAAGATGCTTTCTTGTGTTTCAGCTTCTAAAAATATTTGTGGAAAGAGATGGTTATTATAAAATAATAAATCTATTTTTTCTCGAGCCTTAATTTTTTTAGAAGGAAGTATAAATTGTTCATTTTTTAATTTTTCTAAAGAAATTTCACCATTTTCTGAAAGATTAGAATAATATTCAGTTTTAGGTGTTATTATGTAAGTTTCTTCGTCATAAAATTCTTTAAAAGAAAGGTTTTTACTAGTAAAAGGTAATGACATTATTGCGATATCTATATCACCTTTCTCTAAAAGTTTCTCTAACTCTTTAGCATACTTTTCAACTATAAATAATTTGAGATTAGGATATAGCTTTTTCATTTGAGAAAGAATATTCGGAAGTATATAGGGACTTCTAAAAGGAGAGATTCCTATTTTTAAAGTTCCAGAAAATACTTTAGTACTACTATTTATATCTCTTATCATTTTAGCTTTTAAATTTAATAATTCTTTAGCATTTTTTATAAAAATTTCTCCTGCTATTGTTAATTTAATAGGATATTTATCTCTATCAAAAATTTTCATATTGAGTTCATTTTCAATAGTTGATACATATTGACTTAGAGCTGGTTGAGATATAAAAAGTTTTTTAGCAGCTTTAGAAAAACTTTTTTCCTCTGCGATTACTATTATATAGTTCAGTTTATTTAAATCCATAAAATCTCCTTTTAAAATTTATATAAAATATTTTTATATAAACTGTAAACTTTATTAAAATATCTTATAAAGATTATATAGTATTTCCTATTGGATAATCAATAAAAAAGAAAGTATAATATATTGTATACAAAGTAGAAAATTTATAAAAGGAGTGAAATTAAGGGGATGTTTAAAAAGAGTTTAATTATGTTGTCTTTAGTGTCAAGTTTAGTTATGGCGTCTAAAGAGGAGTTTGTAGGAAGTGGAAAAGGGTATAACGGTGATATTAAGGTTAAAGTTTCTGTAGAGAATAAAAAAATAACTGATATTGAAGTGGTTAAACATGAAGAGTCTGGATTTACAAGAAGAGCTATGAAAAAAATTAATGACGAGATTTTAAGCTCACAATCATTAGATATTGATAATATAGCAGGTGCAACTTATACAAGTGAGGGAATAAAAGAAGCTGTGGGAAAAGCGATTGCTTCATCAGGAGTGATATTAAATAAAGTTGCTAAAAAAGCTACGATAAATGAAGAGTTAAAAGACTTGGAAACAGATATTGTTGTTGTAGGTGGTGGTGGAGCAGGACTTTCAGCTGCTATTGCTGCAAAAGAAAATGGAGCTAGAGTAATTTTATTAGAGAAAATGCCTATGGTTGGAGGAAATACTAATTATGCTACAGGAGGAATTAATGCAGCAGATACAAGTATTCAGAAAAAATTAGGAATAGAAGATTCAGCTGAATTATATTATAACGATACAATGAAGGGTGGTAAAAATCTGAATAATCCATCTCTTTTGAAAAAATTAACAGAAGAATCTAAATATGCTATCGATTGGTTAATTTCTAAGGGAACTGATTTAACAGAGGTATCATTTTCTGGAGGACAAAGTGTTAAGAGAATACACAGACCTACAGGAGGAAAAGCAGTAGGACCTGTTATAGTTGATGCATTAAATTCTACTCTTGAAAATATGGGAGTTGAAACTAAAACAAACAATAAAGTAGTAAAAATTTTAATGGAAAATAATAAAGTAAGTGGAGTATTAGTTGAAAATAATGGTAAAGAATATAAGATTAATGCAAAAGCCGTTATTATGGCAACTGGTGGATTTGGAGCAAATGCCGATATGGTAAGTGAATATAATCCTAAGTTAAAAGGATTTGGAACAACAAATAACCCTGCAATTACTGGTGAAGGAATAAAACTTATTCAAGAAGTTGGTGGAGATCTTGTAGATATGGAGCAGATTCAAACTCATCCAACTGTTGTACATCAAACTTCTAATATGATTACAGAGAGTGTAAGAGGAGAGGGAGCGATTCTTGTAAATAGAGATGGAAAAAGATTCATAAATGAGTTAGAAACAAGAGATGTTGTTTCTAAAGCTGAGTTAGAGCAAAAAGGAAAATCAGCTTTTCTTATTTTTGATCAACAAACGAGAGAGAACTTATCTGCTATAAATGGTTATGTAAAAAAAGGATTAACTAAAGAAGCTAATAATATTTCAGAATTATCTAAAATTATTGGAGTAGATTCTAAAGAGTTAGAAAAAACAATAACTAGATATAATAGTTTTGTTAAAAATGGAAAAGATTCGGATTTTGGAAAAAAAGGACTACCTAGAGAGATAGTAAAAGCACCTTTTTATGCAATAGAAGTTTCACCAGCAATACACCACACAATGGGTGGAGTTAGAATAAATGAAAATGCAGAAGTATTAGATAAAAATGGAGATAAAATTCAGGGACTTTATGCAGCAGGAGAGATAACTGGTGGAGTACATGGTGGTAATAGAATTGGAGGAAACGCTGTTACAGATATAATTGTATTTGGAAAAATAGCTGGAGAAAACGCAGCGAAAGAGGTAAAAAATTAACATCTAAAGTAAAAGCAATCTAAGCTCAAATAATATGAGTTAGATTGCTTTATTTTTTTATGTTTAGATATAATTTTTTGCAAAATTATAAAGCGTGAGGTATATAAAGTTATTAGAAAATTAAAATAGAAATAATTGAGGGGGAATATATGCCAATAGAGAGAAAAAAATCTATTCGTGAACAAGTTTATGAATATTTAAAAGAGGAAATTGTAAATGGAAAAATAGAGGAGGAAAGTAGAATCGTAGAGGAAGAATATGCACTAAAGTTAAATGTAAGTAGAACTCCTTTAAGGGAAGCGATTAGAATGCTTGAATTAGAAGGGTTAATCGAGGGAAGAGAAAAGGGAGGAGTAGTAGTTCCAAAAATAACAAAAAAAGATGTGGAAGAGGTAATAAAAATAAGAATGGCCTTGGAAGCTGTTATTTTTGAAGAGATATTTGAAAAAGTTACAGAGCAAGATATAAAAAAATTAGAAAAAAATATAAATAAAGTGGAGTTAATAATACAGGATGAAAAAGAATGTTTAGAAGTATTTAAGTATTTTTCTGAATTCAATAAAACTCTTTATAATATTGCAGATTTGCCAAGAGTTGTAAATTTAATTAACAATTTGAATTTATATTTAAAAAAGTTTAGAAAGATTTCTATCGAAAATGGCAATAGAAGATTAAGTGCTCACAAGGATCATGTTAAAATGGTAGAGTTTATAAAAAAAAATAGGAAAAAAGAGATAGTAGATTTAAATAAAAAACATTTAACCGAAGCAAAAGAGTTTTTAATTCAACAACTAGAAATGAGAGATAGAAAGAGTTCTTAAAATATTTTTCCTTGCTAAAACTCCTAAAAAAAAGTATTATATTACATATAATATAACTAGGAGATTATAATTCATGAGAAAAAGTAGTAGTGATAACATCTATGAAACAATAAAAAATGATTTATTAGTTGGTGAGATAGATTTTGGAGATAAAATTGTAGAGATTGACTATGCTAATAAATTAAATGTAAGTAGAACTCCTTTAAGAGAAGCCATAAAAAAACTTGAAATAGAGGGGATAATAGAAAGATTACCTAATGGTAGGTTAAGAGTTATGGAAATTACTCCACAAAAAATTGACGAGATATTTGAAATTAGAATTTGTTTGGAGGGAATTTTATTTAATTCGATTATAAAAAATAAAACAGAGATTGATAGAATCTATCAAAATCTTATTTTAACAAAATATCTAATAGATACAGAAAACTGGAGTGAAGTTAGACGATTGTTTTTAGAGTATAATTCTCTTGTTTATTCTGCTTCATCTTTAGAGTATGCTGTGAAAATTTTAAGACATTATGATTTTATTATTTCGGCATTAAAAAGAAAGTCTTTAAAAAATGAAAGTAGAATTTTAAAGGCTTATGAGGAGCATTTTGAAATTATAAGTTTATTGAAAGAGAATGAATTAGAAAAAGCAAAAGAAGCGAATAAAATTCACTTGTTAAATGCAAAAGAGGGTGTAAAAAATGCTATCAAATAAATTGGTAGCATTTTTTTTATACAAAAAATTTGACAAATTAAAAAAAAAATAATAAATTATAATTGTATACAATTATTCAAAAAATAAAAAGGGGAGGAATGTATGATAACTTTATATGACAAAGGAGTTTTTTTAATTGATGGAAAAGATATAGTTCAAAATGAAAGTGTTGTAAAAGATAGTAAAATTGAGGCTAAAAAAGGAACAATAACTTATGAAATACTAAAGGAACATAATACTTCTAATGATATGGAAAATTTAAAATTAAAATTTGATTGTTTAGCGTCTCATGATATAACTTACGTTGGAATAATTCAAACTGCAAAAGCTAGTGGATTAAAAAAATTTCCTATTCCATATGTATTAACTAATTGTCATAATACTTTATGTGCTGTAGGTGGAACAATAAATGAAGATGATCATATGTTTGGACTATCAGCAGCTAAAAAATATGGTGGTATATATGTTCCTCCTCATCAGGGAGTAATTCACCAATATATGAGAGAGAATATGGCTGGATGTGGAAAAATGATTTTAGGATCAGATAGTCATACTAGATACGGTGCTTTGGGAACAATAGCAATTGGTGAAGGTGGGGGAGAGTTAGTAAAACAAATTTTAAGTAAAAGCTACGATATAAAATATCCAGAAGTTATTGGGATATATTTAAAAGGTAAACCAAAGAATGGTATAGGTCCACAGGATGTTGCATTAACAATTATTAAAGCTGTTTTTAAGAATGGGTTTGTAAAAAATAAAGTTATGGAGTTTATTGGAGAGGGAGTTTCGAATTTAAGTGTTGAATTTAGAAATGGAATTGATGTTATGACAACAGAAACAACATGTTTAACTTCAATTTGGAAAACAGATAATAAAGTGAAGGAGTATTTAAAAGATCATAATAGAGAAGTTGATTATGAAGAGTTATCGCCTAAAAAAATTGCTTATTATGATGGGATGATTGTTATAGAATTAGATAAAATTGAATCGATGATTGCACTTCCTTTTCATCCAAGTAATGTTTATTCTATCAAAGAGTTACAAAATAATTTAGAAGAAATTTTAACAAAAGTAGAAAAAGAGGCTTTTGAACAGGGAATTAAAATAGATTTAAAAAGTAAAGTAAAAAAGGGGTATCTTTTTGCAGAACAGGGAGTAATTGCAGGGTGTGCAGGAGGGACTTATGACAATATTGTTGATGTTGCAGATATTTTAAATAATAAGTCAATAGGAGTGGACTTCTCATTAAATATTTATCCATCTAGCCAGCCAACATATATTGAATTAAATAAAAATGGATCAATAGAAAAAATAATGGAAAGTGGAACAGTTGTAAGATCCGCTTTTTGTGGACCATGTTTTGGTGCAGGAGATACTCCAGCAAATGGACAATTAAGTCTTAGACATACAACAAGAAATTTTCCAAATAGAGAGGGATCAAAACCAGGAGAAGGACAGATATCTATGGTAGCACTAATGGATGCTAGATCTATAGCAGCAACAGCTATAAATGAAGGTAAGCTAACAGCAGCAACAGAATTGGATATAGAATTTACAAAACCAAAGTATAGCTTCAGTGATAAAGTTTATAAAAATAAAGTGTATAATGGATTTAAAGAGAGCCGTGAATCAGAATTAATCTACGGGCCGAATATAGTTGATTGGCCAAAAATGCCAAAACTAACAAAAGATTTATTACTTAAAATTTGTGCAGTAATAAAAGATTCAGTAACTACAACAGATGAACTAATACCTTCAGGAGAGACATCATCTTATCGTTCAAATCCTATGAGATTAGCTGAATTTACACTTTCAAGAAGAGAACCTAAGTATGTTGAAAGAGCTAAAGAAATTCAAAAATTTGAAATTCGAAGAGAATTTAATGAAAATCCTTTTGTAGAAGAGTTAAAGGAGATATTTTATAAAATTAAAGAGATTGATAAAGATATTAATCCTCTAGAGGTAGGAATAGGAAGTACAATATATGCAAATAAACCAGGAGATGGATCGGCAAGAGAACAAGCTGCATCGTGTCAAAAAGTTTTAGGTGGTTGGGCAAACATAGCTAAAGAGTATGCAACTAAACGTTATAGATCAAATCTTATAAATTGGGGAATAATTCCATTTATTATAGATCAAGATATTAACTTTGAAAGCGGAGATTATATATATGTAAAAGATATAGAAAAAATTATAAAAAATAAAATTGATAAAGTAGAAAGTTATTTAATTTCAGTTGAATATAATGAAGTGAGAAAAATTGAATTAAAAATAGATTCATTAACAGATACAGAGAGAGAAATTTTAATAGATGGATGCTTGATAAACTATTATAAAAGGTCATAGTGTTTTAAAAAATAATTTTAACAACGATATATAAACAAAAATAAAATTGACAATAGAAAAAAATGTTGTATACTCTATTGTATACAAAAAAACATATACAGGATACAGAATACCGGATATAAAATTAAAACTTTGTCTCAGAGTTTTAAAATAACTATAAAAAGGGGAGATATTATGTTAAAGAAAAAAATTTTAGCTGTATTATCAACGACGTTTTTACTAGGTGCATGTGGGGATTCATCTGATAAAGTTGCTGTAGATGGGCCTTGGAAATGGGAAAGAAAAGTAGAAATAATTTGCCCTTGGGGAACTGGTGGTGGAGCAGACACTACAACAAGAACATTTGCGACAGCTTTAGAAAAAGAATTAGGAGTTCCAGTTGTAGTAAATAATAGATCAGGAGCTGGAGGGGTATCAGGTATTCAATTTGGAGCAAAACAACCAGCTGATGGATATACATATATAATGTCAACACCTTCACCTTTATTAGCTCAGATTTCAGGAGCTACTCCATATGATGTCTATGGAACACTTAATCCATTAATTCAAATGGTACACGATGTAAATATCTTTGTAACTAGTTCAAAATCACCATATAATAATTTTACAGAGTTAATGGAATATGTTGATCAAAATCCTGGTAAAGTGAAGGCTGGAGTTATGACAATAACAGGTCTTGATGCAGCTTGTGTAATGGGGGCAACAGATGGAAAAATAGAGCCTGTTGCTTATACAGAAGGATCTCAATTAAATGCTGATGTAATCGGAGGACATGTTGATATAGCATGTGTTGGACCAGCTGAAGTAGCAGCAATGGTAGCTTCTGGGGATATGAAAGTATTATTAGCTCTTACAGAGGATAGACTGACACTTCCTGGATATGAAAATGTTCCATCTTCAAAAGAATTAGGATTAAATACATACTTTGGACCTGCAAGAGGAATATTTTATATAAAAGGGACACCGGATAAAGCTATCGAAGCATTTGAAGCAGCAGCTCAAAAGGCTATAGCAAGTGATTTTTTCCAAAATTGGGCTAAAACAGAAGGGTTAGATCAGAGAAAAGGATGGTTAAATACAGAGGAGTTCAAAGCACAGTGGCAAAATGATTACAACTCTTTAACTGAACTATTTGGTAAAAAGTAATATCAAACTAAAGAATACTTATAGCGGGGAGTGAAATAAATTTGGATATTATATTTTCGATAGCACTAATTATATTTAATGTTTATTGTTTCTTTTTAGTTGGAATAGAATCACCAGCTCCTACTTTAACAGAGTTAGGAGCTGCATTTTGGCCAAGAATAGTTATATCTTTGATGCTTATATTACTAGTTGTTAATGTAATAAATCAAGTAAAGTTAAGAAAAGAAAAAACAGTTCATGAAAAGATTAATATAGTAGGATTTTTAAAAAGTAAACTATTTATAGGAATGGTATTGGTTTCAATTATGGCACTTTCGACACCGTATATAGGATTCTTAACATCATGTTTTGGATTTTTAGTAACTTATGCAATTTTATTAGGAGAAAGAAATATAGTTAAAGTTATACTGAACTCTTTAGTAATAACGTTCATTCTATATATAGTTTTCCAAGGGTTACTAGATATAAGATTAGAAAGAGGAATTGGAGTATTCCGTAACTTAGCACTTTTCCTTGAAGGAATATTATTAAATATTAAAAGGGGGCTATAAGTTATGTTTGATCTGTTAGGTATGGGATTAAAAATTATATTAAATCCAAGTACATTTTTTTTAATAACTGCAGGTACTATTCTAGGAGTTGTTTTTGGAGCAATGCCTGGTGTAAGTGCTTCAATGGCTGTAGCTTTAGCATTACCTTTTGCTTATGCAATGGATCCAGTTATTGCAATTGCATTTTTAGTTTCAGTTTATTGTGCTTCTATAACGGGAGGTGGAATAACAGCAATATTATTTAAAATTCCAGGAACTCCTTCTAGTGCACCAACCACTTTTGATGGATATCCAATGGCTCAAAGAGGAGAAGCGGGAAAAGCATTGGGATTTTCATTAATTGCATCAGCAGTTGGAGGATTAGTTGCAGCATTTGCAATGGCATTAGTATCTCCTCAACTAGCAAGTATAGCTTTAGAGTTTGGACCTTCAGAACTATTTGCTGTATCTTTTTTAGGAATTTCAGTTTTATCATGTTTAGATAGTGACAATATAGTGAAAACTCTAATATCAGGCTTGATTGGATTATTGTTAGCTTGTGTTGGAATGGATCCAATGTTAGGAATATCACGTTTTACTTGGGGGAGTTCAACTTTACTTTCAGGAATAGAAATGATTCCAATAATGATTGGACTATTTGCTGTAACAGAGGTATTGAAGCAAACTGCTAAATCTAAAAAAATTGAAGTGAGTGATAAAGAAAAAAATGAATCAACAAAAATGAAAACAGTTTTACCATCTATTAAAGAGGTTTGGGAAACAAAGGCAACAATGGCAAGATCCTCTATTTTGGGAACTGTAATTGGAATACTTCCAGGTGCCGGAGCTACAATAGCATCATTTTTATCATATGCCATTGAGAAAAAGGTATCAAAACATCCAGAAAAATTAGGAACAGGAATAGCTGATGGAATAGTGGCATCAGAAGCAGCAAATAATGCTGCAACAGGTGGATCTATGGTACCTTTATTATCTCTTGGAATTCCGGGTGGAAATGCGGCAGCGATAATGATGACTGCATTAGTTATAAAAGGTGTACAGATAGGACCATTATTAATAAAAACACAGCCTCAGTATTTAGCATCTGTATTTGGTTCAATGCTTATAACTAATATTGTAATGGTTATAGTTGCTATGGGTGTAGCAAAAGTTTTTGCTAAAATTTTAGCTATTCCATATACAATTTTAGGCCCAGTTATCGTTATGCTAGCAACAATTGGAGCGTATGCTCTAAAAAATAATACTGGAGATGTTATTTTAATGGCTGCAGCAGGAATAATAGGATATATGTTTGTAAAATTAGGTTATAATTCAGCAGCTCTAGTTTTAGGTCTTGTATTAGGTCAAATGAGTGAATCTAATTTTAGACGTGCATATACTTTAGCTAATGGAGATATAGTGAAAGTGTTTACAAGGCCAATAACAGCAGTATTGATGATTGCTTGTGTATTGATGCTAGTTTATCCACTTGTAAAATATATGCTTAGAAAAAAAAGTTAATAAAATAAAAAATTGCAGATTTTGTTCTGCAATTTTTTTTATTTTTTAACAAAAACTTGCTACTAATCAAAAAAAGAATTAGAATAGTGTTAATCTGTATAATACAAAATCAGGAGGAGATTAAATGAGATTAAAAAATGTAATGCTAATAGGAACTTTAACAACGTCGTTTTTATTAGCTAAAGAGGTGGATATAAAAATAATATCTAGCTCAGATGTACACGGAAGAATTATTCCTTGGGAATATTCAGGAGATTCATATGTTTCTGGAAGTTTCAGTCAAATAGATACATATGTGTCAAAAGAAAAGAAAAAGAGTAACAATGTTATTTTAGTTGATGTTGGTGATGCAATTCAAGATAACTCTGTTGAAAAGTTTTCCAAAGTTTTCCCAAATCCAGTAGCAAAAGTTATGAATGTAATAGAGTATGATGTATTTGTTCCAGGAAATCATGAGTTTAACTTTGGATTAGATGTTCTTTCAAAGTATACACAAGATTTTAAAGGCAAATCTTTAGCTTCTAATCTTTTTTATAAAAAAGATGGAAAAGAGTTTTTAGAAGGATCTACAATAATGGAAAAAGATGGCATTAAAATCGGATTCATTGGTCTAACAACTCCTCTTATTACAAAGTTTGAAGCAGATACAGGGAATGTAAAAGATTTAGAAGTGATGGACTCAATTCCATCTATAAAAGCACAGGTTGAAAAACTAAAAGGAAAAGTAGACGCCATAGTTTTAGTAGCTCATATGGGGTATGATAATGAGAATGGTGTTCCTGGAAGTGGAGTAAAGGATATAGCAAATGCAATTCCAGAAATAGATATTATTTTATCAGGACATGCACATAAAGAGGTTTCAAGTGTAATTGAAAATGGTGTAGTGATTACAGCTCCTTATAAATATGGACAAGATTTATCGATAGTTGATTTAAAGTTTGATACAAATAAAAAATCAAAGCTTGTTTCAAAAGAAGCTAAAACTGTATCTTTAAAAGGTGTTGAAAATAGTGAAAGAGTAGATAAGATATATGCTCCTTATCATGAAAAGTTAAGAGAGGAAGCCAACATAGTTATAGGAAAAGCAACTAATCCTCTTGTACCAAAGGATAAGGTTAAAGGAATTCCAAGTATTTATGTGGAGGACACGGGGCTTGCTACATTTTTACATAATGTTATGTTAAATTATAGTGATGCTCAAGTTGTTGCACTTTCTTTAGATAGAGATGACTCTAAATGGGATGCAGGAGAGGTAAAGAAAAAAGATATTGCTTATAACTATGGTTACACTGGTGGCGAGATAACTGTATATGAATTTACAGGAAAAGATTTAAAGAACTATATGGAGTGGTCAGCTGAGTATTTTAATACTTTAAAACCTGGAGATTTAACAATAAGTTTTGATTTAGATAAAAGATCTTTTAAATATAGCTTGTATGATCAATTTGGTGGAGCACAATATAAAATAGATTTAAGAGAGGAAAAAGGTAATAGAATAAAAGATTTAAAACTTATGGATGGAACTCTAATAACAGATGATATGAAAGTTAAAGTTGGAATGAATTCATATAGATTTGATATGTTAGCTAAAAAAGGTGGAATATTTGAAAATAGAAATATACCTATTTTATGGGATTCTAAAACTGCTTATGGAAAAACAGAGGGTACTATCCAACAATTATCTATGAAATATGTTCAAGAGAAAAAGGTAATTGATGGCTTACCAGATAATAACTGGGAAATAATAGGTTTGCCAGGAGATAAAAATCAAGCTATTGCAGTTGAACTTATAAATGAAGGAAAAATAGATTTACCAAAAGAGGGAAGAGCTACAAATATAAGATCAATAACTATTGAGGATATAAAAAAATAATTTTTTAAAACAGTTGACTTTCCAAACAAAAGATGTTAGTATTGGAACAGATTAAACGATTAACATAGGAGGAAAGTTGAGAGTAACAATAAAAGATATAGCGAAGGAACTAAATATATCTACAGCAGCAGTTTCCAAAGCTCTTAATAATCTTTCTGGTGTAAGTGAAGAGTTAAGAGAAAGGGTTAAAATAGCTGCTAAAGGTATGGGATATACACCGAATCTTATAGCTAAAAATCTAGTTCAAAATCGTACAAATAAAATAGCTCTTTTTATTTTAAGTAGAAAAATTGAAGATATAAGATTCTCTTTTTTAGATAATGAAATTTTTAGGTATTTAATAAATGAATCTCATAAAATTGATTATAATATCTTAGTATTTTCTGTGGAAGATACAGATGAACAAAAAAACTATATAGATTTATGTCGATCAGAGAATGTGACAGGTGCTATAATTTTAGGAATAAAATTAGATGATCCTCAAATAAAAGATTTAAAAGAAAATAAAGAGTTTCCGGTGGTAGTATTTGACACCAATATTGGTGGAGATGTAAACTCTGTAAAAACAGATAATGAACTTGGTGTTAAAAAAGTAACAGATTATTTAAAAGAGATGAATCATGAAAAAGTTGGTGTTATAACAGGACATTTTAAAGCTCAAGTTTCAATAGAAAGATTATATACTTTTACAAATCAAATGATAGGTAAAGAGATTGAGATTTATGAGGGAGATTTTTCAAAAGAAAGTGGTTATAAAGGAGCAAAAGTTTTATATAAAAAAGGGGTAACAGCACTATTTGCTTTTAGTGATTTAATGGCTTTGGGGGCTTTAGAATATTTTAATGAAAATAATATAAAGGTCCCAGATGAAATATCGTTAATAGGATTTGATGATATTCCTGTAGGTGAGATATTGAAACCAGGACTAACAACAATAGCTCATAGTAAAAAAGAAATTGCAAAAAAAATGTTAAGAATGATAATAGAAAATGAGTATGGAAAAAATATTAAAATAGAACCAAAGTTAATAAAAAGGGATTCAGTTAAAAAACTGTAATCCCTAAAAAAATATAAAACAAATTAAACGTTTAACTTGATTTAGTTAGAGAAGGTTTTATCAGAAAAAGAGTTTCAAAAGTGGGAGGGTATTATGAGTTTCAAAAATATTTTTATGTTGTTCATAGCCATGATTTTTTTTGGATGTGGAAAAAATGAAAAAAATCAAAAGATTAATTTATCAGTTGCTGTATGGGGAAGTTCTCCAGAGGAAACAGCTCTAGTAGAAAGACAAATAGCTTTATTTGAAAAAAAGTATCCTAATATAAAAGTAACTAAAGAAGTAGTTACAGGGGATTATAATCAAGCACTCCAAACAAATATAGCAGCTAGAATAGAGGCAGATGTATTTTATATAGACTCAGCTGTTGCTCCAATGTATATAGATAAACAAGCGATTTTACCTTTAGATGAATATTTAGATAAAGAAGATTTAAAAGATTTTAATTCTAATCTTCTAGAAGGATTTTCGCAAAATGGAAAGGTTTATGGTTTACCAAAAGATTATAATCCACTTATCTTAGCTTATAATAAAGATATGTTTCAAGAGGCAGGGATTGAAAAAGTTCCAGTTACTTGGAAAGAGTGGTCTGTAACTTTTGAAAAATTAAAAGAGGCTGGAGAAAGTGGAAAGTTGGGGGAAAACTTTATGTATCCAATGTCTTCTGTATCAAATGGAGAAAGATTAGCAACGTTTATTTTACAAAATGGTGGAGATGTATATGATAATGAAAAGAATGAAGTTATATTTAATTTAGACGAAGCTGTTGAGGGATTGAAATATTTTTATAATTTAGTGAAAGAAAACTATGTGAGAGAACCAAGAGCTATGGGAGAAGGATGGAATGGAGATGCCTTTGCAAGAGAAAAGGTAGCAATGGTAATAGAAGGAGGGTGGTTAGTACCTTATTTATCAAGTGCCGCACCAAATTTAAATTATGAATTAGCAAAATTACCAAAAGGAGAAAAAGAAGCGACTATGCTTTTTACAGTTTGTTATTCAATGGGAAGGAACACTAAGCATCCTAAAGAAGCAGCAGAGTTTATTAAATATATGACAAGTGTAGAGCCTCAAATGTTAATGATAGAAACAGGATTAGGCCTTCCCACAAGAAAATCTTTAAATGATAAATTTGTAGAGGTTCATCCAACTAAAAAAGCTATGATTGAAATGGCAGAGTTTGGAAGACCATTTAATTTTGGAAAAACAGGATTAAAAGTGGCTCAACAACTTGGAAAAGCCAATGAAATCATATACATAGATTATGTAAATGGCAAGTACAATGTAGATGTTCAAGAGATTTTAAATACCTATGCAGAAAAAGCAAAATAAGGAGAGATAATTTATAATGGTCGGTAAAAAATATGATAAGGTTTATGGATGGTTGTTCATATTGCCAGTTTTTATTTTGGCAATAATATTCTTTGTAATACCAGCAGGAATGTCTTTGATGTTATCTTTTAAAGAATATTCATTACTGGATAGTTACACAATGATAGAAGCTCCTTGGATAGGTTTGAAAAATTATAGAGATGCTTTAAATGATGAGATATTTTTTAAATCTTTAAAAAATACAGTTACTTATGCTTTGGGAGTTGTACCATCTCAGTTGATAATAGCTTTAGGACTAGCAGTTATATGTAATTCAAAAATAAGAAATAAAGGACTTTTAAGAACGATTTATTATATACCTACAGTAACATCAGCAGTTGCAGTTTCAATAATGTTTCTTTTCCTTTATAAAACAGATGGATTATTAAATAAATTTTTAGGAATTTTTGGAATAGCTCCAATAGGTTGGTTTAATAGCCCAGCTTTTGCATTACCCTCTATGATGTCTTTAGCTATATGGTCTTCTGTGGGTATATATATGGTTATATTTTTAGCAGGTCTTCAAGGAATATCACCCTCTTTATATGAAGCTGCAGATATTGATGGAGCCCCAAAGTGGGAACAGTTTTTATACATAACTTTACCTCAGTTAAAACATGTACTTTTCTTTAACTTAGTAGTATCTTTCATAGGAACACTACAAGTTTTCGATCAAGCTTATGTTATATCAGGAGGAACAGGAGGACCATTGGATTCTACAACAACAGTTGTGCTTTATTTATTCAATGCAGGTTTCCGTGATTTTAGAATGGGATATGCATCAGCAATAGCCTTTATATTATTTGGAATAATTTTTACTTTAACTATGATTCAGAAGCTAATTTTTAAGGAAAGTGATTAATATATGAAAAAGATATTGAAAAAAGTTTTAAAAATAATCTTAGTATCCATTGTTATGTTTTATGGAGCTATATCAATATTTCCGTTTATTTGGAGTTTTATAACATCTTTAAAACCTACAACGGAAGTAAATATGTTTACGATACCTTGGGGAGATTTATCATTTAAAAATTATATTTATATATTTAAAAATTTCCCATTTGTAACATGGCTTTTTAACAGTGTTATAGTTGCGAGTTTAGTAACTTTAGGAAATATAATATTTAACTCTATGGCTGGATATGCCTTGGCAAGGATAGAGTTTCCAGGAAAAAAAGGTATATTTATAGGAATTTTAGGTATGATGATGATACCAGGACAGGTAGTAATGGTTCCAACTTATATTATACTAGTTCACTTTGGATGGATAAACTCATATTTGGGACTAACAATCCCTTTTATGTTTAATTTCTTTAATATATTTTTAATGAGACAGTTTTTTATGGGAATTCCAAAAGATTTAGAAGAGGCAGGATATATTGATGGATTAAGTAGATTTGGAATATTTTTTAGAATAATATTACCAGTTTCAAAGTCAGCTTTATCAACACAATTTATACTTAGTTTTACAGGAAATTGGAATAGCTTCTTATGGCCAACGTTAATTGGAAGAAAACAAAGTATGTATACATTACCGGTTGGATTAAACTCCTTTTATGGGCAGTATTTCCAGTTCTGGGATCAAGTTTTAGCAGGGGTAATGCTACTTTCAATTCCAGCAATACTTATATTTATAATATTTCAAAAGCATTTTATAGCTGGAATAGCTAATTCAGGTTCAAAAGAGTAAGCAATAGGAGAGAGATCTCCTTTAAATTTTAAAATATATATTAAACGTTTAACTAAAACGAGGGAGTGATTGTTTTGATGAATTACACAAAGGGTACAGGAGAATTAAAAAACTGGATTGTATCTGAAAATGAATTTAATTCTAATAACTTAGGAAAATGCGAAGCTATAATGTGCCTAGGGAATGGTTATATGGGAGTTAGAAGTGCAACAGAAGAGGTTTATTTAAATGAAACTAGAGATCATTTTGTAAGTGGAACTTTTAATAAATTTGATGAAAATGAAGTAACAGAGTTACCAAATATACCTGATTTTACAAAACTAAATATAACTTTAGATGGAGAAAGATTAGATTTAGAAAAAGGAGAATTAAAAAATTATTCTAGAGATTTAAACTTAAAAACGGGAGTTATAACAAGAGAGTTTAATTGGACATTTAAAGGAAAAGAGTATCACTTTATTTCAAGAAGATTTGTATCTTTAAAAGAGTTAAATTTAATGGCAATGGAAGTGGAAATAACACCATTAAATATGGACTCAGCTGTTGTTATAAGCTCAGGAATAGATGGGCAGGTTACTAATAGTGGTGCTCAACATTTTCATGAGGGTGAAAAAAGAATATATAATAAAAAATTTATTGAGATGATTTCAACAACAACAACAATGAAAATTGATTTTGTTCAAATGACAACTCATGCATTAAAAAAAGATGGTGTAGAAGTTGAAATAGCTCCAGACTTAAATATGGATAGAAGAAAAGTATCTGTAGAATATAAGGTAGATTTAAAAAAGGGAGAGAAATTAACATTTGAAAAGCTTTGTACCGTTAATACAACAAGAGACTTAGCACATGCTGGAAAAGAGTTAAAGAATATTAGAACTTTTTCATTAAATCAATTGGAGAATTTATCGAAGATTGGATTCCAAACTTTATTGAATGAAAGTGCTAAAGAGTGGGATAAAAAATGGCAAGAGATAGATATCAAAATTTCATCTAAAGAGGAATTTGATCAACTTGCAATAAGATTTGCTCAGTATCATTTAATTGTTATGACACCATCTCATGACTCTAGAATGGGAGTTGGAGCAAAAGGTCTTTCTGGTGAAGGATATAAAGGGCACTCGTTTTGGGATACAGAGTTATTTATTATGCCATTTTTCACTTATACAATGCCAGAAGTTGCAAAATCATTGGCAAAATATAGATTTGAAACTTTAGGAGGAGCAAGAAAAAAAGCTGAGGATAATGGATATTCAGGAGCTATGTTCCCTTGGGAATCAGCATGGAAAGATGATGGAGAGGTTACACCTGTTTGGGGAGCTGTAGATATTGTAACAGGAAAAGCTACAAAGATATGGTCTGGATTTATAGAGCAACATATAACTTGTGATGTAGCTTATGCATTATGGCAATATTATATGGTAACTAAGGATGAAGAGTTTATGGAAAACTATGGATTTGAAATTCTATTTGATACTGCAATTTTCTGGGCTAGTAGATTAGAGTGGAATGAAGAGAAAAAAGAATATCACATTAATAATGTAATAGGACCAGATGAATATAAAGAGCATGTAAATAATAATGCTTTTACAAACTATATGGCAAATTGGAACTTAAATTTAGCAATAGAATACTATGAAAAGCTAAAAAATGAAAAACCAGAACTATTTAACAGATTAAATGAAAAATTAAATTTAGATTTAAATTTAAATATCTGGATGGATAAAGTTACAAAAATATACCTTCCACAACCAAGAGAGATTGATGGAGTTATTCCTCAAGATGATACATATTTAAGTAAGGAAATTATAGATTTAACAAAATATAAAAATCAAGATCATGTGGGATCTATGTTTAAAGACTATAGTTTAGATCAAGTTAATGAGATTCAAGTTTCAAAACAAGCTGATATTATGGTGCTATTTTATCTATTAGAAAATAGATTCTCAACAGATATAAAAAGAGCAAACTGGAATTATTATGAGCCAAAAACTTTACATGATTCATCTCTTAGTTTATCAACACACTGTGTTTTAGCTAGTGATATGAACGATAAAGAGATGGCATATGATTTATTTAGAAGAGCTTCTGAAATAGATTTAGGACCAAATATGAAAACTTCAGATCATGGGGTTCATGCGGCATCTTTAGGAGGAATTTGGCAATGTATTGTAAATGGATTTGCTGGAGTTAGAATGTTAGGTGGAGATTTAAGAATTGATCCAAAGTTGCCTGAGAATTGGAACGAGGTAAAGTTTCCATTAAATTGGCATGGAGTTAATTTAACAGTTGAAGTTACAAAAAATACGCTGATTGTAATTAGAAATTCTAAAAATAGAACTGAAGTTAAATTTACAGTGTTTGGAAAAGAGTATGTTTTAGATAAAAAAATAGAGATTAAATACTAGGAGAGAGACATGAATATAAGAGGTTTTATATTTGATTTAGATGGAGTTATAACAGACACAGCAGAGTACCATTACTTAGCTTGGAAAAAATTATCAGATGATAATGGCTGGAATTTTGATAGAGAATTAAATGAAAAATTGAGAGGGGTTTCTAGATTAGATTCCCTTCAAATAATATTAGATCACAATGATGTGAAATTAGAGCTTGAAGAAAAAGATAGACTGGCAAATTTAAAAAATGTGAACTATGTTCAAATGCTTCAAAAAATTACTCCAGCTGATTTATTGCCAGGAGTTAAAGAATTTTTAATAGAGCTAAGAGAGAAAGGATTTAAAACATCGGTAGCATCAGCTAGTAAAAATGCAGATTTAGTTCTTACTAACTTAGAAGCAAAAGGATTATTTGACAATATATCTGATGGAAACTCAGTTGAAAATAGTAAGCCAGCTCCAGATGTATTTATTCATGCAGCTGGAAGTATAGGGTGTACAGCAAAAGAGTGCATTGTTCTAGAGGATGCTGAAGCAGGGGTAGCTGCAGCAAAATTAGCAGGAATGAAAGCTATTGGATTAGGACCAGAAGAAATATTAGGAAAGGCAGATTTTATATTTAAAGGAATTTATGAAATAAACTTAGATGACATTATAAAAAGAATTTAATAAAGGGGAAGAAAATGAGAAAATTATATTCGGTTTCGTTAATGGTATTATGCTTAGCAGCGTTAGGAAAAAATACGTTAGGACAAGAGTTAGATCCAAAGGTTGAAATACTTAAAAATGAGAATACTGACGGAGGAGCTAGCGGAATAGAGTATTATAATGAAAATCAATTGAGATTCTTTGAACTTGAAAATGAGTTAAAGGCTTTAAAAGAGGAGAAAGCTAAAAAAGAGCTAAAATTAACTGGTTTTATTGGAACAAAAGTGGAAGTTGAAGAGTTATCTAAAGATATAAATGAAGGAAAAGTAAAGTTTGTTTTTGCTGAGGGAATTTTAAAACATGAAGATTATGATAGCTGGTCATTGTTTTATCATATTGCTAAAGAGCAATATTTTAAATCTAAAATGTGGGATAGAAGTGGAAGTCCACAAAATACGATTATAGAGATTGCACCAAGATATCAATATAACTTTGAAAATGATAAAGGAATGACAGCTTTTGAACTGATTTATACATCTGAAAGTATTGATAACAGAGATGCAGTAAAACCTAAAGTTTCAATTTTTCACATGATCAATGATAAATTAGCTATGAACTTTTATACTTTAGTAGGAAGAGAGTTTAAGGGTGGCTATGATGACTATGAGTTTGTTGAGATAGAACCAGGATTTTCTTATAGATTTACTGATAATTTAGGAATGGGAATGAACTATTTTTTAAAGTGGGGACAGACATCAAATGAGAGATTTACAGAGAGAGAAAGATTTTTCAAACCATATATTTGGAGAAACTTTCAAAGTCTAGATTTAGGTCTTTCGCTATGGGGAGAGATAGGACCATATAGTAATAATGTAGGAGATAGAAATAGTAATACAAAATTTGGAATATCAGGAAATAAAAAGTTAACAGAATCTTTAACAATGGTAGGAGAAGCAAGTTATAAAAGAGAGGATAAGAAAAGATCAAATGAAAAAGTGGATATAACATTGATGATGTTAGGATTACAATATAGCTTTTAATTAGGAGAGAGAAGTGAAAGAAAATACAAAAAAATTGGTGGAAATGTTAGGTGGAAAAGAGAATATAAAAAGCATAAATCATTGTATGACTAGATTGAGAGCTCAATTAAATGATTCAACTTTATTGAATAAAGAGGGATTAGAAAATAATCATTTTTGTAAGGGTATAGTTGTAAATGGTGAAAATATTCAAATTGTAATAGGTGTTAAAGTCAAAGAGATTTTCAAAGAGATTTTAACTTTTATAGGAGAAAAAGATGAAGCGAAAAAAAATAGACTGTCTTTTTTTTCTGAAATTTTTCTACCGATGATTTCATGGATTCTTATGACAGGGATGTTACTTATTTTTCTAAAAATACCATTTTTAAAAGAGTTTAGAGGTATAAAAGAATTATATGAAGTTTTACTGAGATATTTTCCAGCTGTATTGGGATATTCACTGTTTACATATTTTGGAAAAGCACCTATAGTAGGAATAGCTTTTGGCTTTTTAATGATAAATTTAGATTTGGGAGATAATTTATTAGTGGTATTACCAGCTTTTTATTTTCTGAAAAAATTAAATGATATTTTAGAAAAACATATAAAAGATCCATTTAAGATACTTTTAGCCCCTTCACTTTCTATTTTAATAGGTTATATTATAGTTAGTTTTTTCTTAAAGAATTTAGGAGAAATAGTATTACTAGTGTTTATAAATTGGATGGAGACAGTTTTTGATTGGAAATATTACCCTATTTTAGCAGGAATTTTTGGGGGAGTCTATGCTTTAAGTGTAAAATATGGACTTCATCATATATTACTTTTTTTAGACCTACAACTTATTTTATCAGGAGTTGGAACATTTTTCTGGCCAATGGTGGTAGTTTCAAATATAGCTCAAGGAGCAGTAGCTTTAGGGAGTTCATTTAGAGAGTGGAAAGCAGCAGGGTTAGCATATATAGGGATAACAGAGCCAGCTATGTATGGAATAAATTTAAAAGAAAATAGGAGATTTGTATTAGCTATTATTTTATCTTCTTTAGGCGGATATTTGTGTGGTATTTATAGAGTTAAATCGATGGGAATAGGTCCAGGTGGAATACCTGCAATTCTAGTAGTAAATGAAAATAGTAGAATAAAATTTATCTTAATTATAGTATTTATTATTGTATCAGGAGTAATTTTAGGATTATTTTTAAAAAAGATTAGATTTAAAGAGAATTAATTAAGCAAAAAGCTGTGGAGAAATCTACAGCTTTTTTGCTTAAGCTAGATAGATGTGATACAATATATAAAAAAGTTAGAATAGGGTGATATTTTTATGGGAAAGAGATGGAGTGAAAAAATTAAAGATTTAGAGAACGCTGTTTCAAGATTAGATGAAGCCATAAAAGATAGTAAAAAAATAGAATTGTCAACATTAAAGGATGGGGTAATTCAAAGATTTGAATTCACGTTAGAGTTATCTTGGAAGATATTAAAAACATATTTAATGAATGAAGGAATAGATTGTGTGAATACACCAAAAAGTGTTGTAAGAGAAGCATATAAAGCTGGAATTATAAAAAATGGTGAGATTTGGATAGAGATGATAGATGATAGAAATTTAACATCACATATTTATAGTCAATCAATGGCAGATGATATATATTTAAGAATAACAAAAAAATATTTTAAAGAATTAGAGTTGTTATTTTACTATTTAAAGGAGATGAACTTTTAAATGAAGTTTGGTTTGAAGGAAAGAGAGTTAGATGAGATAAAAGTTTTATATTATCTATTTCCTGAGATAGATGAGATTGTAATATTTGGATCTAGAGCAAGAGGAGATTATAATAAAGTTTCAGATATAGATATTGCAATAAAAGGTGATGTAGATAAAATTATGTATAAAATAAGAGATTATTTTGAGGAGAGTAGTATAATATATACTGTAGATGTTGTAAATTATATATCTATAAGCAATCAGGATTTTAAAGAGAATATAGATAACGAAGGCATAATAGTTAATAGTTAAAGCTGTGGAGAAATCTACAGCTTTTTGCTTTATAGTTGGTATATATGATATAATACTTCAGATTTAAATTTAATTATTTTATTGGAGGGTGTATTTTGAAAAAATTATTACTTAGTTTTTTACTTATTTCGTCATTGGTTGCTGCTCAAGAAAAGGCTACACTACTATATTTTAATGACTCTCATGTGATTTATCCAGTTGTAGATAAGCATGGTGAAAGAGGAGGAGTTGCTAGAGCTAAAACTATAGTTGACTCTATAAAAAAAGAAAATAAAAATACTGTAGTACTTCAAGGTGGAGATTTAGGAGGAGGAGTTTTATTTGGAGCTGTTTATCATGGATTTCCAATGATTGAAGCTTTTAATAAAATGCCTATAGATATTTCAAATTTTGGACAACACGAGTTTGATTTCGGAGTAACTGAAGCTAGAAACTTAGTTAACAAATCTAAGTTTCAATGGATAAGCACTAACTTAAAAGAGAGTTCTGGAAAGCCTTTTAATAATTCTAAAGAATATATTATAAAAAAGATAGGAGATTTTAAGGTTGGTTTTTTAGGAACTACTGATGGAATGGAGACAACAATTCAAACAACTGAAATTTATCAAGAGGATATAATAAAAAGTATTGGAGAAAATTTAGAAAAATTAAAAAAAGAAAAAGTTGATTTTATAGTTCTTTTAACTCAAGCAGAACCTGAGCTTAATATAGAAATTTTAGAAAAATATCCAGAAATAAATGCTGTATTAGCAGAAGAAAAATCTGAGAAATATAATTTTGTAACTTATGTGGGAGAAAAACCAATTGTTTCTCCACAAGGAAATATGGGGTCTATTGTAAAAATTGATATATTTAAAAATAAAGATGGAAAAATAAAACAAAGTTTAGAATTTTTACCAGTTGATAGCTCTGTTCCTTCAGATAAAGAGATGTTAAAATTAGAAGAATTCTATAAAGAAAAATTAGATAGAGACTTAGGAACCGTTATTGCAAAAAACAATGTAAAACTAGATTCAGGATTTGGAGAGAATCATCACGCTAGATATGAGGAGAGTAATATAGGAAATCTAATAGCAGATGCTTATAAAAATCACTTTAATACAGAGATTGCATTTATGAATGGTGGAGGAATTAGAGCAAATATAGAATCGGGAGATTTTAGATTAAGAGATGCAATATCAATTCTTCCATTCTCAAATAAAGTTGGTGCTTTTAAATATAGTGGAAAAACTATAGTAGAAGCATTAGAGCATGGAGTTAGTAGTGTAGATAAAAAAGCTGGAAGATTTTTACAAGTCGCAGGGATGGAATATAGTTATAATCCAAAAGATGAAGTGGGATCAAGAGTAAGTAATGTCACTGTAAATAATAAACCTATTGAATTAGAAACTATTTATACAGTTGCTCTTCCTTTGTATATAAAAAATGGAGGAGATGGATTCCAAATGTTAAAAAATACTGTGGGGACAGTAGAGATAGATTCAGAGAAAAATATTGATTCAGATATTTTTATTGATTATGTGAAAAAAATAAAGGTATTAAACCCTAAATTAGAGGGAAGAATAGTTGTAAAATAGTGAAATTGCAGAGTAAAATCTGCAATTTTTTTTAGTCAAAATTAAGAAGAAAGAGGTTAAATTTAGATGAATATACTTAAAATATGGGATTTATATAAAAAAATACTAAAAAAAAGGTATAGAAATATGAAGTTACTATTTTAAAAACAAAAGTACAAAAAAATGCCGCTATTAAATGAGATTTAAGGCGTTCGTTTGAAATTAATCTAATTAGAGTTAAGAAGAGAAAAAAATGATATATAAAGCTATGTAGATGATATAGAGAGGTTATATAGATATTGTATTACAAATTAAGGAAAAACAATAATTTTTTATTTGACATATTAAAAATAATGAGTTATATAGCTATATTAATAATACAAAAATACAAGGGGGGAAATTATGAAAAGAAATTTATTTTTATTAGCTGGAGTTTTAATGGTAAGTACCTTTGCTAATGGGGAAGTGAAAAAAGATGTTAAATTTACAGAGGTACCCTATGGAGCTTGCTCTAAAGAGATGACTGTAGAGGTAAAAGATGGAAAAATAGTGTCGTTTTCTGCAGTGAAAGGATGCCCAGGAAACTTAAATGCAATATCTAAATTATTACCTGGAATGGAAGTAGATAAAGTTATCGCTCTTTTAGATGATAATCCATGTTCAGGTGCTCCGATAAAAGGATTGTCTTCATGCATGGATAATTTAGTTGAAATGCTGAAGTATCATGTTAATGGAGAAGGAGAGGGACATGTGGCAGAATTGAGAAAAAAACAAAAAGCACAGAAAATTGCATTCTCTTATAATGGGCATGTTTGCTCAGGTTGTGGATTATGTGATGCTCAATTCTCATAAAAATTAAAAAAGTTAAAAAGGTGCAAGTTCATTTAGTTTTGAACTGCACCTTTTGTTTTTTCATTGGATTAATTATAATTTAATTAAGTTACAAAAAATAAAAAAACTGCCAAAACCGACAGCTAGAAGCGTATTTAATATAATTTGGTGGCGGGAGCTGGATTCGAACCAACGACCTTCGGGTTATGAGCCCGACGAGCTGCCAACTGCTCTATCCCGCGTTACCTTTACTTAATAAGTATATCACGTAACTTAAAGTGTGTCAATAAAAAAATACAAATAAATTAAATTGTTTCAAAAAATTATACTAATATTGAAAAAGAACTGTGAAGAAATATCGCCCCACAGCTCTTTTAAAATATATAAAAATTTATTTAGTTGTAAGCTTTTCTAAAAATAATCTATTTTCTTCCGCTATAAACTCATCTTTGTTAGTCCAGTTTATTTGCCAAATAGGAATAGCAAAAGGTGGATATGTTTTACAAACATCAATAGCTTCTTGAGATATAGGGAAACTATGACGTAAGAAATAGTCACTAGTATCTCTATTTAATATATCTGAAGTGAACATAGCAAGTTTAGAAGCAGCATCTTCACTTGAAGTTGTAGGATTTGCCTGCATATATTCATTCATTTTTATTATAAACTCTCTGTCATTATAGAAATATCTCATTTTAAACCAGAAAGCAAGCTTTCCCCAAAAATCAGCATCATAGATAGAGATAGCTTCATTTGTAATGATATTATCATTTGACCATCCACCACCATGCTTATATTCTAACAGACCAGATTCAGCGAACCAGTTATTAAATACTTCACCAAATATTCCCATTAAATAGCCATTATTATCAAGTTCATGTCCAACTTCATGTCCAACAACCCAATGATGTGCATATCTTTCCTTTGTTAAATGATTGAAAGCTAATGGATTTCCACTGTAAGCTGTATATCCATTTCCAGTACCAACTCCAGCATGAGGGTTATCTGAATTTAATCCTGTCCACATAATTCTTTTATACGGAATAGGTTCATCAAAAGCTTTATTAGCTCCAACTAAATTATATAAAAAGTCAACGTACTCATCTCTAGTTTTTAAAACTTCTAAAAACTCTTCAGGTTTTATATTACTCTTTAACCAATCGATATCAAAGGCAGCTATTGTATTAACTCCTTCAATATAAGCTAGGTTACAATTGTGATTTTCAGACATAACACTTTCTATTTTAGATTTTTGATAAAATTCTTTATAAGAATCATAACCATAACGATAAACTAATCCATTGTCTAATTCACTTAAGGTATACATTCTAATCTCAGTTTCTCTAGATCCTTGCAAGAAAAGTTGTCCTTGTTGTTCACCAGGATTTATAATATTTATTCCAGGTTTAAAGTTAAAGTTACAATTAGCATTTGGTTTTCCTACAAAAGTAGTTAAAGTTCCACTTATAGCTCTATTAAATACAAATATATAATCTTGGTTAGGTTTTAAATAGTGAGGAGTAATATAAAGATTACCAGTACTATTTGCATTTATTTTACCAAAATAAAAACTTGTGTTTTTTTCTAAAGGTTTAATTGAAAGAATATAAAAAGGGTTATTTCCATTGTTGTTTATGAAAATTTTTGCTAGTTCTAAAGCTACAATTAACTCTTTATCTTCGGTTACATATTTTTCTATCTCTTCAATATCTTTAATTCCAATTCCAGGTTTAACTTTTGTAAAGTCGTTATTGAATATATCTTTTATTCTTGAGTGAATTGGATTATAAATTTTAAAGTTAACTTCATAAAGTGATACAGAATTACTACTTGACTCTAGAGTTCTTATCATAATTTCTTTAGCTAAAACAGGAGGAATTTCTAGAATTTTTATATTACTATTAGCTGAATTACTAATAGAGAAAGTTGTAGCAAATCTCCACTGATCATTTTCAGATTCTTTATAATAGATTTCTCCTTTTTTAATATTACCATTTATAGATTTACAAATATATCTAAATTGATCAACCACTTTAGGGTTTTCAAAGACAAATTCAATATCTCCAATACTAGTACTATAGAAGTTAGTTTCTAAATTTCCATCAAGAGCATTTTCAATAGGTTTATGAGAACCACATCTAGATAAACCTTTAATTGTATTTTGAGGAATTTCAGTAAAAATATCATTTGTAACATAGTAATTACTTTGAATACAAGGAATAATTTCAAGATAATGAGGCTTCCATTTTTCTATTTCCTCTAAGAAAACTCTAATTGTAAAATCTTTTGTGTATATAGGATCAAAAGTTAAATCTAATTCATTTTCTTTAGAAGTATATTTTATAGTTTTTAAAGATCTATCATTTCCTAAACTATCAATATAATTTAATTCAACTCCATATAAAGTATTAAGGTTGTTTTTTAATTTAAGAGTAATATGGTTTATAACTCTTAAATCATTATTAGTGTAGTTAATATCTTGGTAGGCAACTTTTTCTTTAAATAAATCCTTAGCTAATTGAATTTTATTCATATAATCTTTTGTTATTAAAACTCTTTTTTCGAGTTCTAATATATTTTCAAATGTTATTTCAGTTTTTAAAGAAGTATAAGTTTCATCAGTAAAAAGATTATTTATATCATCCTCTAAAAAGTTATGAATAAATATTTTTAGTTCCTCTTTTTTTATTCTACGAGTTGCAGTTTTTATAAAAAGTTCTGAAACGAACATAGGATCAATTTTAGAGTTAAATTGATTATTTTCATTGTAAAGGTATCTGTCCTTTGTTAGAGAATTTTCACAATAAATTGAGAATCTATCTTCAAAAGTTGTTGCGAATTTTGATATTAATTTCTTTTCAGAAAGTTTTATAATGTTATAGATAACATCATCAATAGCATAGTAATCAATTGTAAAGTTTTCATTGTTATAAGTTATATCAACATCTGTATTAAATGAGTACTTTTCAATATTTTCACTGATAGCTTCAACACCATAAATTTCATATGTTCCATAGATTAGAAGTTCGAAATTATCTGTATAAGTTTCAGTAAAATTAATAATTTTTTTATTTTCTTCTAAATTGTTTATTTCGATATTTTTTAATCGGAACTCTTTTTTATTCTTGTCAAAATATCTTACATCAGCTCTTAAAATATTTTCTAAAGCAGAGAATTGTAAGCCAGTAATAACAGAAAAAGTTGTTAAATTAGTAGCTTTAAAAATATTTGGTTCAATACTTTCTAAATAAAGATTTTCAATCTCTTTATAAATATTGTTATATTCTACAGTTTCTGCTAAAAGTGTTCTTAAGTATTTTAGATAGCTTAAATCTACTTTATCTACCAATGCTGTTTTACTTTCATCTGTAAAACACTCCATTAAAATATCATAAAGACGATTATATTTGAAAAACTCAGTTTCATAGATTAAAACATGGTCTTCATTCCCTTTTGTAACTCTAACACAAAGTTCTTTTGCCAATACAGGTTTAAAATGAACGTTTCTCCAGTTGCCAGATATACCATCCATTAAACATTGAGCCACTTCCATCCATTCATCTTCTGAACTTTCCTTGTAAAATAAAGTATAGTTTTGTATTCTTCCTAAAGAGTTAGGTCTTGTTAATACATGAACTCTGTCAATAACCTTTTCTTGACTAAAAGAGAAATACACATCTCCATATCCAATTGATGTGAATGGATTACTATGAAACTGAGTAGATTCATCTCCATCAACTGCTCTTTGGGCAACTAGATGTGCGTAGTGACCACATCCAGATGTAGCTGTGATAGTTGACTTATCTATTATAGTATCTTCATCAATTTCAGAATAATAATCCTCTTTAAAAGGAGTTCCAGTTATGATAAGGTTTTCTTGGCTCGCACCATATATTTTAAAAGTGATATCTTTTGCAAAAAATGGTTTAAATGTAATTTTATTTCCATCGATTGATAGAGGAACTTTTGTAAAAATATTTCCATAGTTATCTGCATACTCAATTTCAATATATCCATGAGATAAGTTATCGTTTAGAAAAAACTCTTTCCACATTTCAAATTGTTCGTTTCTATATATCATAGTTTTACCATCCTCTTTTCCAGTTAGTAGTTTTTTTGCTAGATTTAACTTTGAAATGTACTCTTCAGTAGAGTGAACTCTAGTGTTAATATCTTTAATGTCATTATAAGTGACTTCATCTTTTAAAGCAGAAAAAGTATTGTCTGTAAAAAGAGAGTCTATTTCATATGATATATAGTTGAAGATAAAGATGTTTGTATTTTCTAAGAAATTTATAGTTAGAGAATTATTACTTTTTATATATATTCTTTTCATCATAACAGGTAAAAACTTATAAGTACCACTACTTTCATCTCTTTCTGTAGTTATTTTTACAAAATTTTGATCATCCCCTGATGAATAAAATAATTCGAAATCACCATTAGGAGCAAATTGTATTCTATCGATAATTCTTGATTCTTGTAATGTGAAATAACATTCCTTATTTTGATTTTCAGTAATAATAGTTACTTCTTCAGATTTGATTCTTGTATCAACATCTTCGTTTTTATAATATTTTTTTCCATTTACAATGATAGGAGTTACATTTATAATAGAGGCTTCATCGTCCTCTATTAAAACTTTAATCTCTCCAGTTAGAACAGGATCTAATTCCCATCTTTGAATATTTCCCTCATTTGAAACTTCTCGAGCATGTAAGTTTACAGTGTTATCTAGAAAATCTTTAAACTCTATATTTAAAGTTGAAGGAAATAGATTGTTTTGACTTTCTAAAATTAGATTAGTTATTACTGAATAATCATTAAGTTTTAAAGTGAAAGTTTTTGAACTAGGGGCGTTCCCATTTCTAATAAAAATTAATTCAGGAACAAATTCTTTTAAATTCATATCTATCTTCTTTCCTCCTGTTGTATTTTATTTAAATAATCTTGATTAAATAACTCTTTTTCTCTTCTAAAGAAATCTTTGTGATTTTGGAAAGTAATATCATCAAGATTTAAAAATAGATTAGGATATGTATTACATTTATCTAAAATATTTTGAGATATATTATATCCTTTCTCAGTAAAAATAGCCCCAATATTTCTGAAAGTTAATTCAGTTGTCCAAAGAGTTAATTTATCAATAGGATTTTCATTTTCAGAAAGTTCATAAGTATAGTATTTTCTGAAAAGTCTAGTCATAAATCTATCTGAATTTGAGTATAACATTGTTTTTATAAAAATATCTTTTTTCTCGTCTCCCGTTAAAGCTAAAACTTTATTGTATTTAAACTCAAACGTTTTAAAAAAACCAAGTTTTAGAAGATCTTCTAGCTCTCTAGGAAAAAACTCGCTAGAAACCATCTCGTCAGAAGTTAATCTACAAATTAAAGGAGTTGCAAAACTATGTATTCCATTTTTGAAGAATAAATTAGCATCTCCTCCGAAGTTTAAAATACTTCCCATTTCAGTTGTTTTTCTTTCAACATTCTCATTGGTATTACCTTGCCATAAAACTCTTTTAATTATATTTTTTTCAAAATACAAAGGCATATCTAAAATTGTGTATAAAAAATCATAGTAGGCATCTATAGTAATTATAGAATCTAAAAAACGATGTTCATCAAAATTGTCTTTTATCCACTTGATTTCTATATTAGCAATGAAGTTTTTTCCCTCTATAAACATATTTTTTCTGTTGCTTTGAAGGTTTAAAAATTGTGTAAACTGACTTTCGCCCATTTTGAAAACGCTTGACTCATCAAAACCATAACCTCTTATATATATATTTTCATTTAAATCCCCGATTAAAAAAAGTTCTCCTGAGTCTGGAATAAAGACTTTATTTATTCCTTTATTTAATTTTATAGTGCCATTATATTGAAAGTTACTTTGATCTTGAAAATAAGTGATTTCACAATTAGAACTAGAAATTAGTATTACATTTCTACTATTATTAATGAACATTCCTAAAGAGTTCAATTTCTCTGTTTTAGAAATTTTTAAAGTACTACAAAACTCATTGGTATCAACTGTATTTTTTAAAAGTTGTACATCTTTATATTTTATAGTATCCATCTTAGATAGGTATAAGTATTTAACTATTCCACTTACTTTGTATAGCTCTGGATAAATTTTGACATCGTTATGAACTTCGTCAATTATTTCTAAAGTTAAAAAGTCTGAAAGTATAAAATTGCCATTGATTTCATCGAAAAAAGTAAGCATATTCATCTCTTGACTTAAACTAAAATAAAAATTTATTTCATTCATTGTAACAAATCTTCCGTTACTTCCATGGATACGAATACAAAATTCATTTGCAAAAGTTGGACTAAATTCTGCAGTTCTAAGTCCTTCACTAGTTTCCCAACTAGAAGATCTATATATAGAAACCCAATCTGCTGTAGAGATATTATTTTTATATAAAATTTCATAACTTTGGATAAGCCCCCAACCTCTTAGGTTGCTTGTGTAGAAGTCTATTTTTTCAATTACTCGATGAGTAGGTAGTTTAAAATAAATATCAGCATAAGAACCATTGGGGTAGCTTCCGTTTGAAGCGTAAACTGTTTCTAAATTTCTGTCTAATACTAAACTTACTTCGTTATTACCAAAATGAGATAACGTTGCTGCTGCTGTGATTGAGTCGTTAGGTATTCTATTATTCACATTTCACTCCTTTAAAATTTATTAAACTATTATGAAATAATTTTACATTTATTATATTGTTAAGTCAATAGTAAAAAAAATATTTCAAATAAAAAAATATTTTTATATAAAAACTATATAGGTTGGAACTTTGTAGAAGCTGAGCTTTTTTTATTCTTGAAAAAAGTCAATGTTTGTGATTTAATTGTAAACAAATGAAGTAAAATAAAAACAAAAGAGGTATAACCATGGAAAAAGTTAGAATGATTCAGGAGTATGTACCAGGAAAGCAAGTAACACTAGCACATCTAATAGCTCATCCAAACTTAGATATTTATAAAAAAATGGGATTGAACGTTGAAAATAAAAATGCTATAGGAATATTAACAATAACTCCAGGAGAAGCAGCTATAATAGCAGCAGATATAGCAACTAAATCAGGAGCGATAGAGATAGGGTTTTTAGATAGATTTAGTGGAACTTTAGTTATAACAGGAGATGTTTCAAGTATAGAAAGTTCTTTAGAAGCAATTATGCAATACTTAAAAGCATCTTTAAATTTTTCAGTTACAAATATTTCGAGGTCTTAAGATATGAAAATAATGTTAGTAGGGAAAACTGGAAGTGGAAAAACAACATTGACTCAAATTTTAAATAATCAAAAAGTTGAGTACAAAAAAACACAGATGGTAGATTATGCGGGAAAGATAATTGATACACCAGGAGAATATTTAGAAAATAAAGTGTATTATAAAGCTTTGAATGTTGTTTCTATAGATGCAGATATCATAATATTAATTCAATCAGCAACAGATGAGGAGAATCTATATCCACCAAATTTTGCGAGTATGTTTCTAGGAAAAAAAGTCTTGGGGGCAATAACTAAAATTGATTTAGAGGAAAATTGTAAAGACGCCGAAAAGATACTAGAGAATGCAGGAGTTGAAAAGATCTTTCATTTAGACTTAAAAAGTTTAAAGGGAGTGGAGTGCTTAAAAACTTTTTTGAGGTGAGTTAATGAGAAAAACCGTTGTTGTAGCAGAGGATGATTCTTTAATAAGAATGGATCTTGTAGAGATGTTAAGAGAAAATGAATATGATGTTTTAGGAGAAGCTAAAGATGGATTGGAAGCTGTTGAATTAGCACTAAGACATACACCAGATATTTTACTTTTAGATTTAAAAATGCCATTTCTTTTAGGAACGAATGTAGCAAAAATTCTGAAAGAAAAGGAGTATAAAAATTGCATAATTATGCTAACAGCTTATAGTATGGAAAACTATATAAAAGAAGCTACTGAATATGATGTGTCAGGATATTTAATAAAACCGTTAGATGAAAAGATTCTTCTATCACAGATGGATCTATTATATAAAAATTACAGTGAAAAAATAAAATTAAAAAATGCTTTAGAATTAAGTGAAAGAAAATTAAAAGAGAGAAAGATGCTAGAGAAAGCTAAAGGTATTTTAATGTGTAAATACTCTTTAACTGAGGATGAAGCATATACAAAAATAAGAAGGATAAGTATGGAAAAGAGAATTTCAATTTGCCAATTATCTGAAATTATAAATACTACTGGAGAGTTGTTATGATAAAAACCTATTGTAAAATGTGTGCTACTCTAACGACGCAAGATATAGAGAAAATACAAAAATTAGAGGAAACAGCTATAATTTTAAGTAACGTCTTAGGTGTGGATACATTTATAGACTGTCCTACAAAAGATGGAGAGAAAGCTTTAGTTGTTCATCACTCAAAACCTGAAACAGGGAGTATGTATTCTAAGAATATAGCTGGAGAAGTAGCTCTTTATAAAAATGAACCAGCTGTTTTAAGAACTTTACAAACAGGAATGCCATCTAAAAATTATAAAGCTATAACTCAAGAGGGAGAAACCGTTTTACAAAATGTAATTGCTATAAAAAATGAAAGTAATGAAATAATAGGTGTTTTAATATTAGAACATTCTGATAAAAAGAAAACTCTTTTAAAAATAGGAGATGTAGAAACTCCTGAAGAGTTAATGAGCAGTTTTTTAGAAACTAGATACACAATACCAGAACTTATAAAAGATGGAATAGTTATCTTTAATAACAATGAAACTGTAACTTACGCCAATGGAGTAGCTAAATCTATTTATGAAAAAATGGGGTTTGGAAAAAATATTGTAGGAGAAACATTTCAAAATATAGTTATCAACAGCGTAGAGTTTAATAATATATTACAAAATAAAAAAATAGATGTAGTTGAAATAAGTATATTAGATATGGTTTTATCAGTTAGTTATTTTGCAACACTAGAAAATAAAAAAAGGCAAAATGTGATTATGATAGTTAGAGATATAACCCAAGAGAAAAGTAAAGAGCAAGAGATAATTTTAAAATCTGTGGCGATAAAAGAGATACACCATAGAGTAAAAAATAATTTGCAAACAATTGCTAGTTTATTACGGATTCAAAGTAGAAGATCTAAAAATAGAGAGGTTAAAAAAATCTTAGATGAAACTATCAGTCGGATTTTAAGTATAGCAATAACACATGAAGTTTTGTCCGAAAAAGGATTCGATAATCTTAATATCAGAGAAATAGTTGACTTAATATACAAAAATTATTCAACAAAAACTATTGACAAAAAAGAAAAAATAGAGTTTACTATTATTGGAGATAACTTTAATATCTCATCTGAGAAGGCTACGGCGATTGCTTTAGTTATAAATGAGATTATCCAAAATATAGTAGATTATGCTTTTCCAGACGATGTAGCCGGAAAGGTAAAAATATTTATTCAGAAAGATCACTTCTTTTCAAGAATTACAATTTCTGACAATGGGGTCGGAATTCCTCAAGAAAAGATATCATCTTCTGGTTTGGGATTAATGATAGTTGAAAAAATAATAAAAGAGCAGTTAAAAGGTAGTTTTGAAATAAAAAGTGAAGTAGGAAAAGGTACAACAGTTAAGTTTGAAATAAAAAATGAATATTAAATATACAAGGTTGTATATTTTAAAATAGCAAAGAAGCTAAAGAATATAGTGGGTAACTATATTTCTTTAGCTTTTTTTGTTCTAATTAGGAGGTAAATTTAGTGAAGGAAGAGATTATAAGTGTGGGAATTGATATTGGAACATCTACAACTCAGTTAGTTTTTTCGAAAATAACTTTAGAAAATCTATCTTCTGGAGCAAGAGTTCCTCAAATAAAAATTGTGGACAAAGAGATTTTTTATAGAAGTAAAATCTACACAACACCACTTGTAAATTCTTATGAGATTGATATAGAAGCTTTAAAAAAAATCTTAAAAGATGAGTATGAAGCTTCTAAAGTTCCAAGAGAAAAGATAAGTACTGGAGCGGTAATAATAACTGGAGAAACAGCTAGAAAAAGTAATGCTAGAGAGGTACTAAAAGCTTTAAGTGGAATGGCTGGAGATTTTGTCGTAGCAACAGCTGGGCCAGATTTAGAAAGTATAATATCTGGAAAAGGTTCCGGAGCTATGAAGTTTTCAGAAGAGAATAATACAAGTATCTATAATTTAGATATAGGTGGTGGAACGACAAATATCTCTTTATTTGATAAGGGTGAAGTTGAGGATACAACTTGTTTAGATATAGGTGGTAGATTAATAAAATTTGAAAAAAATAGTTTGAAGATAGCGTATATCTTTAAAAAATATGAAAAGCTTATTGAGAGATTGAATTTAAAAAGTTTAAAAGTTGGAGAGATTGCTAGTGAAAGAGATTTAGAAATTTTATGTGATAAAATAGCTGAAATTCTTTTAGAAGCAGTGAAAAATACTCAACCTAAAAGTGAAGATTATAGATTGCTCATAACAGATAAAGATTACAGAACTCTGTTGAAAGGTGAATTTATTAGTTTCTCAGGAGGTGTAGCTGATTTTATCTACACTGAACCTGAAAAGAAAGACTACTATGTCTATGATGATATCGGTCCACTTTTAGGAGTTTGTATAAAAAGAAAGTTTGAAAAAGAAAAAATAAATATGGTTAGATTGGGAGAAACAATAAGAGCGACAGTTGTAGGAGCAGGTTCTCATACAACTGAAATAAGTGGAAGTACAATAAGTTACGCTAAAGAGGTTCTTCCAATAAAAAATCTTCCTATATTGAAAATAAATGATGCAGATAAAAATTTTGATTATAAAGATTTAGTAAAAGTTTTAGAAAAAAAATTAGAATGGTTTAAAGCAGATGATGGATATCAAGATGTAGCTATTGGATTAAGTGGTAGAAAAGGACTTAAATATAAAGATATACAAGAGATGTCTAAAAATATATACGAGGTGATGAAAAGATTTAAAAGATTAGTGATTATAGTAGAGGAAGACATAGGAAAAGTTTTAGGACAGTGCTTAATATTAGAATCTGAAAATAGGATTCCAATAGTTTGTATAGACAGTATAAAAGTTAATGATGGTGACTTTGTAGATATTGGACTTCCTCTTGGAAGTGGAAGTGTGTTACCGGTAATTGTAAAGACATTAGTTTTAAGTTATTAAATAAAAAAAATAGATTGGGGTGAGTTTGATGAGATTACACACAAGACTTTTTGGCCAAGACTATGTATTTGAAAATTTATATGATGTTATGGCTAAAGCAAATGAAGAAAAATCAGGTGATGAGTTAGCTGGAATAGCAGCAAGAAGTACAAAGGAAAGAGTGGCAGCAAAAGAGGTATTATCTAATATAAAACTTAAAGAGTTTAAAGAGAATCCTGCAGTTCCTTATGATCAAGATGAGGTTACAAGAATTATAATAGACGCTCTAAACTTAAAAGTATATGAAGAGATAAAAGAATGGACTGTTGGTGAGCTAAGAGAGTGGTTATTAGCTACTGAAAATGGAGATAGAGAGATTCAGTGGATAAGAAGAGGATTAACTTCAGAGATGATATCAGCAGTTACAAAATTAATGTCAAATTTAGACTTAATTAGAGCGGCGAGTAAAATTCAAGTAAAAAAACATTGTAACACAACAATTGGAGGAAAAGGAATTTTAGCAGCTAGACTGCAACCTAACCATACAACAGATGATCCAGATGGAATAATGATTTCACTACTAGAAGGGTTAAGTTACGGAGTTGGAGATGCTTTAATAGGATTAAACCCAGTTGATGATACTGTCGATAGTGTTGTTAGAGTTTTACAAAGATTTGATGAGATAAAGAAAAAATTCCATATACCAACACAAATATGTGTACTAGCTCACGTAACTACTCAAATGGAAGCTATAAGAAAAGGAGCTCCTACAGATTTAATATTCCAAAGTATAGCTGGATCACAAAAATCAAATGAAGCTTTTGGAATAACAGGAGATATGATAGAGGAAGCAAGACAACTAGCTCTAACTCACGGAACAGCAGCAGGACCAAATGTAATGTATTTTGAAACAGGACAAGGTTCTGAACTTTCTTCAGATGGACATAATGGTGTAGATCAATTAACAATGGAAGCAAGATGTTATGGATTTGCTAAAAAATACGATCCATTTATAGTTAATACCGTAGTTGGATTTATAGGTCCAGAGTATCTTTATGATAGTAAGCAAGTTACAAGAGCTGGATTAGAAGATCACTTTATGGGAAAACTTCATGGATTATCTATGGGAGTTGACGTTTGTTATACAAACCATATGAAGGCAGATCAAAACGATATTGAAAACTTAGCTGTTTTATTAACAGCAGCTGGATGTAACTATTTTATGGGAGTTCCAGCTGGAGATGATATTATGTTAAACTACCAAACTACAGGATATCATGATATTCAAACTTTAAGAGAAACATTAAATGTTAAACCTATAAAAGAGTTTGAGGAGTGGCTAGAAAAAGTAGGTATCAGAGATGAGGATGGAAATTTAACTAATCTTGCAGGAGATGCATCACTATTTTTATAGGAGGAGAGAATAATGATTTCTGAAAAAGAGTTGAAAGATATAATATCACAAGTTTTAAAAGAGATGGATGGAGAGGGAAAGGCTTTAGAAAAAGTAAAAGAAAGAGTTGAAAAAACACTTTCTAATTTGGAAGAGGTAGAGGATATAACTAAAATTGATTTGAGAGAAGTTATAGACGTAGTGAATCCAAAAAATAGAGAGGAGTTATTAAAGTATAAAAGAAAAACTCCAGCAAGAGTTGGAATTGGAAGAGCTGGAACAAGATATACAACATCAACAATGTTAAGATTTAGAGCTGACCACGCTTCAGCACAAGATGCTGTATTTACTGATGTTTCAGATGAAGTATTAGCTAAAAATAATCTATTTACAGTTCAAACAAGATGTAATTCTAAAGATGAGTATATAACAAGACCAGATTTAGGTAGAAGATTATCAGATGAAGCTGTAAAGGTTTTAAAAGAGAGATGTAAACAAAACCCAACAGTTCAAGTTTATGTTTCAGATGGTCTTAGTTCAACAGCAGTAGAAGCTAACGTTGAAAATATACTTCCGGCACTATTAAATGGATTAAAAGCTTATGGAATAGATACAGGAACACCATTTTTCTTGAAATATGGAAGAGTTGCTGCTTCAGATGATGTAGCTGAAACACTTGGTGCAACAGTAACTTGTGTATTAATTGGAGAGAGACCAGGATTAGCAACTGCAGAAAGTATGAGTGCATATATAACATATAAAGGATATGTAGGAATACCAGAAGCTAAAAGAACAGTTGTATCAAACATACATGAAAAAGGAACTCCAGCAGTGGAAGCAGGAGCACATGTGGCACATATAATTAAGAAAATATTAGACGCTAAAGCAAGCGGACAAGATTTAAAATTATAAGGAGGAAAAAATGACAAACGATCCTATAAAACCAAGTGTTTTAGCAGTTAAGCTAATACCAAATGTAGATGATAAAATGGCGGAAGAGTTCAAACTTCCAAAAGGGTATAAGAGTATTGGAATAGTTACAGCAGATTGTGATGATGTAACATATACAGCATTAGATTATGCAACAAAAATGTCAGAAGTTGAAGTAGTTTATGGTAGATCATTTTATGGTGGCGCAGCAAATGCAAATACAAAATTAGCAGGAGAAGTTATTGGAATAATAGCTGGACCTACACCTGCTGAAGTAAAAAGTGGATTAAATGCAATAGTAGATTTTATAGAAAATGAAGCATGTTTCTATAGTGCTAATGATGACGATACAATTGCATATTACGCTCACTGTGTTTCAAGAACAGGAACTTATCTGTCAAAAACTGCAGGGGTACCAGAGGGAGAAGCTTTAGCATATTTAATAGCACCACCTTTAGAGGCTATGTATGCACTTGATGTGGCATTAAAAGCAGCAGATGTAAGATTGGCAGCTTTCTTTGGACCACCATCAGAAACTAACTTTGGAGGAGGACTTTTAACAGGAAGTCAATCAGCATGTAAAGCAGCATGTGATGCTTTTGCTGACGCTGTGAAATACGTTGCTCAAAATCCATTAAAGTTCTAAAAGGAGTTGTTTAAATTATGAAAGCATTAGGAATGATTGAAACAAGAGGAATGGTTGGAGCGATAGAGGCTGTAGATGTGGCGTGTAAAACGGCAGATGTAGAGGTACTAAATAGACATCTTGTAAAAGGTGGAATAGTAACAGTTGAAATAGTTGGTGATGTTGGAGCTGTAAAGGTTGCAGTAGAAGCGGCAGCTGAAGCAGTTAAAAGATTAGGAGTTTATATGGGAAGTCATGTAATTCCAAGACCAACTGAAGAAGTATACAATATGTTAGAAAAAAAAAGAGAACATAAAACTGTAGAAAAAAAAGAGGTTCCAACAGAAGAGATAGTCGAGGAAGAGATAATTGTAGAGCTTCCAGAAGAAAACGAAGTTATAGTAGAAGATATAGTAGATGAAGTAGAAGCAAAACCAGTAGTGAATAGAAGAGATAAAACTAAAAAATAGATAAGGAGAGGATATTTATGGCAACTTTAAATGCATTAGGAATGGTAGAAACAAGAGGATTAGTAGCAGCGATAGAGGCAGCAGACGCAATGGTAAAAGCAGCAAACGTAACTTTAATAGGAAAAGAGATTGTTGGAGGAGGACTTGTGAGTGTTTTAGTTAGAGGAGACGTTGGAGCTGTAAAAGCGGCAACAGATGCTGGAGCAGCGGCAGCAGATAGAATTGGAGAGTTAATATCTGTTCACGTAATTCCAAGACCACACTCAGATGTAGAGGCAATTTTACCAAAAGAAGCAAAGTAGAAAAATATTAGGGAGTGACATATTAGTCACTCCCTAAAAATAATGAAAGGAGAAGAGATGAAGGCATTAGGTATAGTTGAATTTAATAGTATTCCAAAGGGAATTGAGGAATTAGATAAAATTATAAAATTTAATGAATTGAAAATATATAAGGCTGGAGTAACTTGTCCTGGAAAATATTACTTTATAGTTTATGGAGATAACTCTTCAGTTAAAGATGGATTGAAAGATTTAACAGGAGAACGTTGTAAACAAGTTATTTCTGGAGTAAGTGAAAAGCTTTTAGAAGCTTTGAACAGAAAAAGAGAAGATAAGAAATTTAAAGCAATAGGTGTAGTTGAATTTTTAAATATAGCTGATGGTGTTAAAGTTTTAGATCATGTGATTAAAAGTGTTGATGTAGATATAGTTAAATTAGTTTTAGGATGGACACTAGCAGGAAAATGTTATTTTGTTGTAGGAGGAGAAACGAGTTCTATAGATGAGGCAATAGTTTTAGTTACAGGATCATCTTATAAATATATGGATATTAGTAAAATAAATAACCCAGTTGAAAACATACTTGATTATATTTAAGTTTTAATAGGGAGGCAAAATGGATAGAGATTTAATGTCAAGACAAGAGGTAAGAGATTTAATAAGAAAATCAAAGGAAGCACAGAAAATATATGCTACATTTTCTCAAGAGAAAATAGATAGTATTATATGTTCTATAGTAGAGGGAATAAAAGGATACAGCGAAAAATTAGCTAAGATGGCTGTAGAAGAAACTGGTTTTGGAAATTGGCAAGATAAAGTTTTAAAAAATAAGTTTGCTTCAGAATATGTATATGAGTATATAAAAAACATGAAAACAGTCGGTGAATTGAAAAATGAAAATGGAGTTTTAGAGATTGGTGTTCCTTTAGGTGTTATAGCTGGATTAATTCCATCTACAAACCCGACGTCTACAACAATTTATAAAACATTAATATCATTAAAAGCTGGAAATGGAATAGTGGTAAGTCCTCATCCAAATGCTAAAAATTGTATAATTGAAACAGCTAATCTGTTAAAAGAGATTGCAGAAAAAGCTGGAGCACCTGAAGGATTAATAGGTGTAGTAAAAACAATAACTATGGATGCAACAGAGGAGTTAATGAAACATGAAGATACAGCATTGATTTTAGCTACTGGTGGAGAAGCTATGGTAAAAGCTGCATATAGTTCAGGGAATCCAGCAATAGGAGTTGGACCAGGGAATGGGCCAGCATTTATAGAGAAAAGTGCAAATATAAAATTAGCTGTAAAGAGAATTATAGATAGTAAGACTTTTGATAATGGTGTTATATGTGCTTCTGAACAATCTATAATTGTAGAAAAAGTGATAAGAGAACAAGTGAAAGAGGAGCTATTAGCTCAAGGTGGATATTTCTTAAATCCAGAAGAATCTAAAAAACTTTCAAATTTCATTTTAAGAAGTAATGGAACGATGAATCCACAAATTGTAGGTAAAAATGCTTTAAGACTGGCACAGATGGCGGGAATAAATGTTCCATGTGACACTAAAGTTTTAATTTCAGAAGAGTGTGAAGTTTCAAAAAGAAATCCATACTCAAGAGAAAAATTAGCTCCAATTTTAGCATTTTATGTTGAAAACAGTTGGGAAGAGGCATGTGAAAGATCTATTGAAATATTAAATGTAGAAGGAAAAGGGCATACTATGGTTATTCACTCTGAGAATGAAATGGTTATAAGAGAGTTTGCTCTAAAAAAACCAGTTTCGAGACTTTTAGTTAATACACCAGGTGCTTTAGGTGGAATTGGTGGAACAACTAATCTAGCTCCAGCACTAACTTTAGGATGCGGTGCAGTTGGAGGAAGTTCAACTTCTGATAATATAACTCCATTAAACCTTATAAATATAAGAAGAGTAGCTTGGGGAGTTAGAGAATTAGAAGATATAAAAGGTGAAAAGAAAAGCTGTGAAACATCGCAAGATAAATTAGAAGAGATGGTAAAGAAAATAGTAGCAGATATATTAAATAGATAGGAGAGGTACTTATGGTTCTAACAGAGGAAAAATTAAGATCTCTTTATAAAAAAGATGAAAATATGAAAGAGATTTCTTTAGAAAAAGGAACAATTTTAACTCCTTCAGCAAGACAATTTTTAATAGATAAAGATATAAAGGTAGTTGATAAAATAGCTGGAAAAACTGAAGAGACTAGAGAGTTTAAAGAGATAAGGAATGAAGAATCAAAACCTAAGTACAAAGGAATATTAGGAGAGCTTTATGTTGAAAAACCAGAGTATATGACTCAAATATATGGAAATGTTTTAGTAAAAAAAGATGATAAAAGAATAATTTTTAGAGGTGTAATAGATTCTTTTCAAAGTCGTTGGTTAGTTTTAATGAAGGATTTAGAAGAGGTTAAAAATGCTAAACTTCAAAAGGATTTAGAGAGTATCGAAAAATTTATAAAAAACATTTTAGTTTCAGAAGTTATAGGAGAGGCATTAGTTGATATAAAGGTTTTAGAAAAAAGTTTAGATGAGATTAGAGATATCTCTCACAATCCTAAAAAATATTTTAATAGAGAGCATCTCTTTGGAATATGTTCAAAGGATAGTTATCCAGTTATAAAATTAAATGAGATGAGAGCCTTATCTAGAGAGCTAGAGATTAAAGGTGTAGAAGCTTTTGTTAAAGAGAATGGAACAATTGAAAGAAGAGACATCCTATTAGCACTAAATAGATTAAGTAGTGCTATCTATATAATGATGTTAAGAGGGGTGACAGGAGAGTATGGAAATCGATGAGATTGTAAAATTAGTAAAGGATGCTGTAGAAAAAGAGTTAAATCAAAAAGAATATAAAAATATGAAAAGAATTCCAATAGAAGCTTCAGGTAGGCATATTCACCTTTCAGAAGAGGATGCAGAGATTTTGTTTGGAGAGAGATATCAGTTTAATAAAGTGAAAGATCTATCTCAACCAGGTCAATATGCTTGTAAGGAAAGAGTTAGACTAGTTGGTCCAAAAGGGGTAATAGAAGGAGTAATAGTTTTAGGACCATTTAGAGGAAGTACTCAAGTTGAACTTTCATTAACAGATGCTAGAACTTTAGGTGTAACTCCTGTTTTAAGAGAATCTGGAAGCACAAAAGATACTCCAGGAATTTTAATAACAAATGGTGATAGATACTTAAAGTTAAAAGAGGGAGTAATAGTAGCTAAAAATCATATTCATATGACAGAAGAAGATTCAAGAAGGTTAAACTTAAAAGATAAGGATAAAGTAAAAGTAAAAATTTGTGGTAGTTTAAGACCAATGATTTTTGAAGATGTTGTTGTGAGAGTGAATAATAGATTTTCTCTAAATATGCATATAGATTATGATGAGGCCAATGCTTGTTTTTTAACTAAAGACTCTTATGGAGAAATTTATGAATGAAAATGATTTACTAGATATTATAAGAAAAGAGATAGAAAAGTATATAAGAGAAAAAAATGATTCACAAGAACAAAATATAAAAGAAAAAATAACTCTTTTGGGAGAGGATTTAATACTTAAAGAGGAGTTAGAAAAAAGATTTGAGATTTCAGATGAAAGCAATAAAATAGTAGTTTTTTCATTGGAAATTGATGAGTTATTTTCCATTTCAAATGCAACATATATAAATCCAAAAACAGAGTTGATAATAAAATCTCTATTAAAAAATAAAAATATATATTTAATAGAGGAGGGAATATCTTGGCGAAGTTATAATTGTGAAATTAAAAAAATAACCGATAAGTATTTGTGTTATGAAAAAGAATTGAAAGACATGGGAATAAAAATTATTAAAAAAATTGAAATTCTTGATCATTTGGATAATACTAAAAGGAAAAAATATTTTGACAAAAAAGTTATGACTCTAAAAGATGTGAAAGAGATAGAAAGAGAAGCAACAGATGAGATAGTTGTTTCAGATAAAATCTTTATAACAGACTCAGCCAAAGAATATTTAAAAAATTCAGCTTTAGAAATAAAAAAAGGGTGATTTTATGGTTATAGGAAAGATTATTGGAAATGTTTGGGCAACAAGGAAAGATGAGTCTTTAAATGGTTTAAAATTTATGATAGCTCAACTTGAAAACGGAGAAAAAATAGTTGTATGTGATTATATTGGAGCTGGAACAGGAGATATGGTTCTTATAACAAAAGGAAGTGGAGCAAGAAAAGTTTTAGAAAATGAAAGTATACCAATTGATGCAGTAACAATTGGTATTATAGATGGATTTGAGGAAGGTGAATAGATGAAAAAGAAACTTATTACCTTGGAAAATGTAGAGGAGTTTATAGTAGGAGATGAATTAAATATGTCAAAAGATATGATTCTTCTTCCTAAAGTAAATGATTATTTAAAAAATAAAGGGGTAAAAATTAGATATGTATCTGATAGTTGTAAAAGTTTAGAAGAAAGAATCAAATTGATTTTGACTAAAGATTTTAATATATCAGATGAAAGAGTAATCGGTGAAGTTTTAAAAAAAGTTAAAGGGGGTATAAATAATGGGTATTAATGAAATTATCATTTATATAATGGTTTTATTTATGGTAATTGGAGCAATTGATAAGTGTTTAGGGAATAAATTTGGTTATGGTGAGAAGTTTGAAGAGGGAATTATGGCAATGGGTGCTCTAGCTCTAGCAATGGTTGGAGTAATATCACTTGCTCCAGTATTAGCCAAAATACTTCGTCCAATAATTTCTCCAGCTTATACAATGCTTGGGGCAGACCCAGCAATGTTTGCTACGACATTATTGGCAAATGATATGGGTGGATATCCACTAGCAATGGAGCTAGCTCTTTCACCTGAAGCTGGAAAATTTGCAGGGTTAATACTAGGGGCAATGATGGGACCAACTCTTGTATTTACAATTCCAGTTGCACTTGGAATAATTGAAAAAGAGGATAGACCATACTTGGCAAAAGGTATATTAGCAGGTATGATTACAATTCCAATTGGTTGTTTAGCAGGTGGATTAACAGCAGGATTCTCATTAGAGTTAGTGCTTTCAAATATACTTCCAATAATAATATTCTCAGCATTAATATCTTTAGGTCTTTGGAAAATGCCTGAAAAGATGACTAGTGGATTCACAATTTTTGGAAAAGGAGTAGTTATCGTTATAACAATTGGATTAGCTGCATCAATAATTGAAACATTAACAGGAATCGTTGTTATCCCAGGAATGGCTCCAATAACAGATGGTATTGAAATTGTAGGAAGTATTGCAATCACACTAGCTGGTGCATTCCCGTTAGTATTATTCTTAACAAAAGTTTTAAATAAACCACTTACAAAACTTGGAGAGTCATTGGGAATGAATGAAAAAGCAGCAGCAGGATTAGTAGCAACACTTGCTAACAATATCCCAATGTTTGGATTAATGAAAGAGATGGATAAAAAAGGTAAAGTAATAAACGTAGCATTTGCTGTAAGTGCGGCTTTCGTATTTGGAGATCACTTAGGGTTTACTGCAGGAGTAGATTCGCAAATGATATTCCCGATGGTTGTTGGAAAGTTAGTTGGTGGAGTAACAGCAGTTATTTTAGCAAAATTTATGTTCAGAAATATAGAGGGTGAAGCAAAATGATAAATATAGATGAGTTAGAACTAGAAAAAATAATCAGAAAAGTTATAGAAAAAGAGTTAAGAGGAGAGAAAAATATAAAGTATGTAGATCCATCTGGTGTAGCTGTTGTAAAAGCTGAAAAGATAGAGAAAGTTAAGTTTGATACAGGAAATCCTCAAGATCAAGTTTATGTAACAGATTTATTCTCTTTAGAAGAGAGTCCTAGAATTGGTGCAGGTATGATGGAGATGACAAAAAGTACTTTCGATTGGACATTAAATTATGATGAAATTGATTACGTAATAGAGGGTAAATTAGAAATTGTAATAGATGGAAGAACAATTACAGGGGAAAAAGGAGATGTCCTTTTAATTCCAAAGGGATCAAGTATAAAGTTTAAAGCTACAGAATATGCTAAGTTTATCTATGTTGTCTATCCAGCTAACTGGATGGAACAGAAGTAGGTGGGGTTATGAGAGAATATTTCATAAAACCAAAAATAAAATCAGGTGAAGATTCTTTAGACTGTTTAAAAACATTAAAATATTCAAGTTACCTTATAGTAACAGATAAAGCTATGGTAGATTTAAAAATAGTGGATAAAATTTTAGAGAAATTACCTAAAGATTCAAAAGTAAAAATATTTAAAGATGTAACTCCTAATCCAACAGTGGAAATAGTTGAAAGAGGGTTAAAAGAGATTGTTTATTTTTCTCCACAGTGTGTAATTGGTTTAGGTGGTGGTTCGCCAATAGATGCTTGTAAAGGTATTTTATATTTTAATTTAAAAATAGAAGATGAACTGAGAATAAAAAGAGAGAAGCCATACTTTATAGCAATACCAACAACAAGTGGAACAGGATCAGAAGTTACATCATATAGTGTTATAACTAAAGGAGATAAAAAAATTGCACTGGCTAATGAGGAGATGTTACCAGATTTAGCAATATTAAATCCAGAGTTTATGAAAACACTTCCATCTAAAATAATTGCAGATACGGGTATGGATGTTTTAACTCATGCACTAGAGGCTTATGTTTCTACAATAGCAACACCATTTACAAATTCATCAGCTAAAGAAGCTATAAAAATTATTAAAGAGAATTTGGTAAATCACTTTAATAATCCACAGTTGCTGCTTCCAAGAGAAAATGTACAGTATGCTTCTTGTATGGCAGGAATAGCTTTTAATAACTCATCTTTAGGTATTAATCATAGTGTAGCACACTCTATTGGAGCGAAGTTTCACATATCTCATGGAAGAGCTAATGCTATAATAATGCCATATATAATTGAAGTTAATACAAAAGCTTGGAATAAATATAGTGAGCTTGCAAAACTTTTAGATTTTAATCCAACTGATGATGAAAATGGAAAAAATCTATTTAATGGATTTGTAAAAAAACTAAAGGAAAATTTAGGAATAGAAAAATCTTTAAAAGATTTAGGTATAAACTTTGAAGAGTTTAAAATTAAAATTCCAGAGATATTAGAAGATATAAAAGGAGATATATGTACAGAGTATAATCCAAATAGATTAACTGATGAGGATTATATAAAGCTTTTATTGAAAATTTATTTTGGAGAATAATATAAAATGGCGTGATATCCACGCCATTTTTATATTAATTACTTGCCCCTTTAAAACTACTTTTTTTCATCTCTTTTAAAAACTCTTGAAGTTCATTTTTCTCATTATCTGTTACAGAAGAGATATCTTTATTCAAAAGTTCAATAAATCTATTTTTTGACATATAATCACTCCCCATAAGTTATTTAAAATTAACAATCCACTTTTCAATTCTTTCATCTGTTAAGTTACTTTGATTTGACTCATCAATAACTAAACCAATAAACTTATCATTTTCAATAGCTGTTGACTCATCAAAAGAGTATCCGTCAGTTGAAGTTAATCCAACAATAGTTGCATTAGCCTCAGTTGCAGCAATATATAAATCTCTCATTCCATTAACGAAACTAGAAGAGAAAGCCTCTTGATCTCCAACTCCAACAATTCCAATTTTTTTTCCAGCTAAATTTAAACTTTTTAATTTTTCCAAAGGTCCAATCCAATCATCCTGTATATCTCCTATTCCCCAAGTAGAAGTTGCTAATATAGCAGTATCAAATTCTAAAATCTTTTCGATATCACCTGCGTGAAATACTTTTGCGTTTAATAAACTTCCTAATTTTTCTGCAACTTGTTCAGTAACTCCAGTAGTACTTCCATAAAATATACCAATATTCATAAATAAACCTCCTTAGTAATTGTTAAGATGATTATATAATAAAATATTTTGAAAATCAAGATATTTTTAAATAAAAAAATAGAAGAGTTTTTAAAACTCTTCTAAAAATTATTTTACAGATAGTTAATGATTCTATAAAGCCAATTTGCTAAAGGATCTTTAATTTCAACCATTTCACAATAAAGTTCTTTTAACATTTGTTTTTTAAGATCTTTAAATTGCTCATCATAGAATAAGTTATTAATCTCTTCAGAATCTTTCTCTAAATCATAAAGCTCACAAAGGTCAGTTGCATTAAAAACAATTTTATATCTTTCGTTTCTCCACATTCTTTGTTCAAAAGATACGAAGTGACCAGAAAGTTGTCCTAAAATTCCATTTCTTTTATTGTATGCTTCGTTTCTTAGTAGTGGAAGAAGAGATTTTCCATCGAAGAAATCAGAGTAATTACCATTGATAAGATCACTACATGAAGGAGTTAAATCATGTAAGTAAACCATGGCATTTTCTCTCTCTCCCTTTCTAGGAGATTTAGGATCTTTTATAATCATTGGAATTCTATAGGTAGTTTCAAACATAAACTCACCTTTTTCAATCATCTTGTGAGCTCCCATAGCATCTCCATGATCAGCAGTAACTGTTAAGAATAGATCATCATAAAGTCCTTCATTTTTCAGGAATTGGAAGAAATCTCCAAGAGCATCATCAATTAAAGTTATATATCCCCAGAATTTAGTTATAACCTCTTTCCATCTATCTTCACTAGCATCCCACATCCCCCACATTTGAGAGATACTTTTATAGTGGTTTGGCTTATTTTTTAAAGGTTCATAGAAACTTTTATCAAGAGTTACATCATCAGGACTATACATAGAGTAATAAGGTTCTGGAACTACACATGGAGTATGAGGTCCCCAGAAGTTCATCCAAATAAAAAATGGTCTTCCCTCTTTCTTAGCTTGTAAGATCTCTTTTTTAGCTTCGTCAACTACAAAGAATGGTAGAGTAGCTTCTTTAGGACAATGAAGTTTTCCACAAAGTTCCTGTACTCTAAGATGAGGGTTTTCTCCGAAATATTCATCTGTAACTTTAGGAGTTTCAAATCCTTTTTCTTCTAACCATTTTACATATCTATCCTCTTTTTTAGGTCCTTGATCAAAAACCATATTCTCATAAACATTACTTCCAGGGTACCCATATCCATCGAAGTTATGACCAATAAATCCAAAGTCTTTAGGTAAAATATTTCCTCCAACATGCCACTTTCCAATATATATTTTTTTATGGTCTTTTAAATCTGAAATTATATTTGGATTGTTTAAGCTAGGATCTTGTACCTCAGCTTTTTCAACATTTCTAATTATCTTATGATTTGTTGGCATTTGCCCTGTAAAAAGTGATGTTCTTGCTGGACAACAAACAGATGCGGGAGTATATGCCCTATCAAAAATAACTCCTTCATCAGCTAATTTATTCATATTAGGAGTTTTAACAATATTATGCCCATAACACCCCAACATATCAGTACGAATTTGATCTAATAAAATAATTGCTATATTTTCCATCTACTACTCCTTTAAATTTATTTTTTATATTCTGTCGTGTATATAAATCTATCCCCTCTTATGTATGCTAAAGTATATTCAAAAATTTTATTATTAAACCATAGTTTCTTTTCAATTTCCATTCCTAAATTACAGTTTTTAATTTTCATAAGTTTTTGTAAATCGTCATTTAATATGCAAGGTCTAAATTTTTCAACTCCTCTTTCAAAAACTATTCCGTATTTTTTTTCTAGAATATCATAAAGTTTTTTATCAGATAAATCCATTTTTTCTAATCCTTGAAGCTTTTCTGCTAAAAAATGAACTTTTTCATATAAAACTGGTTCGTTATCAGCATATCTAATCCATTCAATAATGAGAACTTTTTCAGTTGTAATTTCCATTTGTTCTTGGATTTCTTCTGGTGGAGAAAAAATTCCTATAGATAAAATTTTAGAGTATGGCGTTTTACCAGATTTTTTTATATCATCAAAAAGTTTATTTAAACCTGATTTATTCTGAACAATAGGCATTGGTGTGACAAATGTTCCCTTTCCTCTAATCTTTTGTATAAGATTGTCTTGCTCAAGTTTTTCAAGGGCTTTACGAACAGTAATTCGACTGACATCATAATTTTCACATAGCTGCATCTCAGTGGGAAGTTTTTCAAACTCTTTTATTTTTCCTTTTTCGATACTTTTTTTAAGTTCTTTATAAATTTTTTCGTAATTACTACTATTTTTCTTTATTTTACTCACCTCGAGTATTAAAATTTGTATTATTTGTTATGCTCATTTTTTATCATATAAATGATTTTTTTTCAAGAATTATTTGTCTTTTATAAACATAACAAATATAACAACTTTGTAAAAAGTGTTTATTTAGTATGAAGTTTAAAGCATTACATTTTTTATAAAAAAATAATGGTTAAAATTAAGATATTGTTTGTTTTTCAAAAAAAATGTATAAATAGAGTAATAAAAAATGGGAGGTGTATAATATGTTAATGACAATTTTAAGTTTTGTATTTGTCACAGCATTAATCGGTTTCATATCTTATTTAAAAACTAAGGATGAAGAACACTCAGCACAAGGATATTTTTTAGCAGGTAGGGGACTGTCAGGAGTAGTTATTGGATTTTCAATGGTTTTAACAAGTTTATCAACAGAACAATTAATTGGAACCAACGCTTCAGCTTATATCAGTAATTTTTCAATTATGGCATGGACTGTTCAATCAGTTATTCCATTATGTGTTCTAGCACTTTATCTTCTGCCGAGATATTTAAAAGGTGGATTTACAACAATTCCAGAATTCTTTGAAGCTAGGTATGATAGACAGACAAGACAGATGATGTCATTTCTTTTTATGGTAGGGTATACATTTATTTTAATTCCAGGAGCACTATATTCAGGAGCAATAGCTTTTTCACAGATGTTTGATATTCCAGGACTTTTTAATATAAGTTTTAATATGTCTATTTGGGTTATTGTTTGGTTAATAGGAATAATTGGAGGGATTTACGCTATTTTTGGTGGACTAAAAGCTGTAGCAGTATCGGATACATTAAATGGATTAGCTTTAATTATAGGGGGAGCAATGATTCCATTCTTTGCTTTAAAATACTTAGGAGATGGAAGTATTTTAGATGGAGTTAGTAAAATAACAACAACTCACTATGATAAATTAAATGCTTGGGGAGCAGCAACTGATCCAGTACCTTGGACAACTATTTTTACAGGAATAATGATTGTTAATTTCTTTTATTGGGCTACAAATCAAGCAATTATTCAAAGAGCTTTAGGAGCAAAAAGTTTAGCTGAGGGACAAAAAGGTATTTTGATAGCAGGAGTATTTCTATTAACACTACCATTTATGTTAAATTTACCAGGATTAGTATCGTTTCATATATTTGGAAGCTCTTTAAACAATATTGATTTGGCATATCCAACTCTTGTAAGAGAAGTTTTACCAAAGCCATTACTAGGATTTTTTACAGCATGTTTATTTGGAGCAATATTAAGTACTTTTAATTCATTTTTAAATAGTGCAGCAACTTTATTCTGTTATGATTTTTATAAACCTATATTTAAAAAGAATATTTCAGATGATGATTTAATAAAAGTTGCTAAAATATCAGGAACAGTAATAGCAATTGTATCAATGCTTATTGCTCCTATGTTACAATCTGGATCAGATGGATTATTTTTACTTTTAAAAAGATTTGCTGGATTCTTTAATATTCCTATAATAGCTCTTGTAGCAGTCGGTTTTTTAAATAAAACAATAAATGGTTTAGCAGCAAGAATAACAGTAATAGCTCACGTTACACTATATTTTTCTTTGGTTTGGATATTTAAAATAAATCTTAACTTTGTTCATGTAATGGGTGGATTATTTGTATTTGATATATTGCTTATGGTTATATTAGGTAGTTTTATGAAAAGAGAAGTTCCTTATGAGTTACCAAAAGAGAATAAATCTCATGTGGATTTATCAAATTGGAAATATGCTTTTCCAGTATCATATATTTTAATGTTAGGACTTGCTTATGTATATACAATCTTATCAAAAGTTGGATTAGCAGGTGGAAACTCTTTAACAGTAATTAATGTTGTTTACTTTATTCTTGGAGCTGGAGGAATTTTTATAATTATGAAATCAACCTCATCTATTAAAAATAATGTAAATGAAAATGATCAAGTATCTCTAGAAAAAAATAACATATAAAATATAAAGAAGCCAACTAAAGTTTTTTTAGTTGGCTTCTTTTAAATTAAATCTTTAAACTCTCTTCAATTAATTTTTTAGGATCTTGAATTGCTACTTTAGTTTTAACATCTAATGTCTTTATATTTTTAAATCTTTGAGGTTCTTTTATAGCTACATCATGTGCAAAGATTACAACTTTAGCATTTTCTATATCTTTTTGAGTAATTCTATTTACGATACCATTAGCTCCTTGAGTTTCAACTTTTATTCTAACACCCATTTTAGCAGCTGTCTTTTCTAAAGCTTTAGCAGCTAAGAATGTGTGAGCAACTCCAGATGGACAAGATGTTATAGCTAAAACGTCTGCTTCACCTTCATCTACGACACCTTCGTAATTTAACTCTTCCATCTCTTCTTCTAAAGTTTCAGGAGCTATAGGTTTTAAAGTATTAACAATTAAAGCTGTAGTTAATGCTCCTAAAATAGTTCCAAGGATGTATCCAAATTTTCCTTCGACTACTGGTAAAACAATCCATCCTCCCCAAGGAGCATGATTGATACAGTTCATTAAAAATCCAACAATGTTTCCAACAACTCCACCGGCAACTATAGCAGGTAAAACTCTCATAGGGTCAGCAGCAGCAAAAGGAATTGCCCCCTCACTAATTCCGATTAATCCCATTATAGCAGCAGCTTTTCCAGCTTCTTTTTCATCTTTTGTATACTTTTTAGGAGATAAGAAAGTAGCTAAAGCCATTCCAAGAGGAGGAGTACAAATAGCTATTCCAACTCCACCCATTAACCAAGGTTGAGTATCAACTTGAGTTTGAGCAAAAAGTGTAGCAACTTTATTAATAGGTCCACCCATATCAAAAGCTGTCATTCCACCTAAAATAGCTCCAAGAGCAACTTTACCACTACCAGCCATACTAGCAAGCCAAGTATTCATACTTGTCATCATAGCGGCTATTGGAATACCTATTCCCCACATTACAATACCACAAACTATAAATGTTCCAATTAAAGGATAAATAAATATAGATCCTAAAGATTTCATACTATCAGGAAGCTTGATTTTTTTAAGAAGGTTAATAATGAAACCAGCTATAAATCCAACGATAATTGCTCCTAAGAATCCAGTTTTATAATTTTGAACTGCTATCCATGAACCAATCATACCTGGTGCTAAACCTGGTTTATCAGCAATAGAGTAAGCGATGTATCCACCAAGAACAGCTGTAAAAAGAGTAAGTCCAGCTATACCCATATCAGCCATATCTTTTAAAAATCCAGTTTCAGGCACAGCACCTTTTCCAGATAACATTACAGCAAGAGATAGTAAAACTCCTCCAGCGACAATGAATGGAATCATATGTGAAGTTCCAAAAAGAAGATGTTCTTTTAGTTTATTTAGATGAAATTTAAATGAGTTATTTTCTTTAGTTGAGTTTTCAAATGATCTCTCTTTTTGATTTATAGTTTCAGTTTTTAAAGGTACTGATTTATCATTTTTTAAAATGATATTTAAAAACTCATCCTTATTTTTAGCGTCTCTAAGAGATTCAATAAATCCATCCTCCATGAAAAGAGTTGTAAGATTTGAAAGAACTTCAATATGTGTTGTTCCTTTTTCTGCATCAGGAATAGCAATTAAAAATACAAGATCGACTTCATTACTTTCATCAACTGATTCCCAATCTTTAATTTTATTTTTTAGTCTTGCAGCAGCAATTTTAGGTGTTTTAACAGAAGTAGACTTCCCGTGAGGAATAGCTAAGCCATCTTCTAATCCAGTTGGAGATTTTGTTTCTCTAAGTAAAACAGCTTCAAGAAACTCATTCTTATTGATAAGAGCACCATTTTCATCAAGTAAATCTACTAATTTTTCAATAACTTCATTTTTGTTTAAAGAATCTAAATCTAGAACAATTAAATTTTTGTCTATTAAATTACTAAAATTCATAAAAACCTCCTAAGTTTTGTTTTTCTTTTATAATAACAGATTGAAAATAAAAAGAATAGAATCATATTTTTTCAAAAAAAAAATGATTTTTTTTGCCCACATATGTTTTAAAATTAGAAAAAATGTAGAAATTATGATAAAATTAGAAAAAATAAAAGGAGGGGGAGTATTGATGACTAAAAGAGAGTTAGAAATTCTTAAATATCTTATAAAATATAATGGAAAAATTACTTACAAACTCCTTTCAGAACTTTTATTTATAAATGAAAGAAGTATTAGGTACGATATAGATAAGATAAACGAAATATTAAAAAGTAATAACTATCCTCAAATTGAAAAAGTGGAAAAGGGGCAAGTTGAGTATAAAAACTTAGATATTCTATCTATAGTAATTGATAAATTTATAAAGTGTATAGATTTAACAGAGTATAAAGAGGAGATTTTATTTTTTAAAGTTTTATTTTTAGAAAGAATAAATTTAAAAAATATAGAAGACGAGCTTGGAGTTAGTAGAACTAGTGTAAAAAATATTTTAAAAGTGATTAAAGAAAAATTAAAATTAAATGAATTAAAATTAGAGATTGAAATACAAAAAGGCTTAATTTTGGTTGGAACTGAGGAGAATATTAGAAAAGCTCAATTGAAATTTATATTAACCTATTCAAAAGAGATTTACTTTTCAAATATTATTGAAAAATATTATGCAGGAATAAATAGAGAAAAAATAGAAAAATTTTTAAATCTAATAATAGATAACACAAAACATATAATATCAGATGAACCATATACAAATCTTTACCATTATATTTTAATAATGGTAGAGAGATTGAGAAAAGGAAAATCTATATTAGAAGTTGAAAATCAAGTGTTTTTTCAAGGGTTAAAAGAGTACAAAGTAATAAGTAGATTTTTAGATATCTTAGAGAAAGAGTACCAGATAAAAATTGAATTAAATGAGAAAGTAAGATTGACAGATTATTTTTTAGGAAGTCATTGCTATTCAGCTGAAAATAGTAGTTACAAATTTTGGATAGAGATTGATATAATAGCTAAAAAAATAATTAAAATTTTTTCAGAAAATATGGGAGTGGATTTATCAAAAGATAAAGTGCTATTAAAAGGAATTATTAATCACTTGAAACCAACTATCCATAGATTAAAAAATAAACAAATTTTAGAAAATAGTATTTTAAAAGATTTTTTAAAACTATATAAACCAATATTTATGGGAACTAAAAAATCTATTAAACCATTAAAGAATTTTATAAATTTAGATATAACTGAAGATGAAATAGCTTTTTTAGCTATTCATTTTAAAGCTGCTTTAGATAGAGCAAATAAACTTGAAAATAGAAAAAATAATATATTAGTAGTTTGTAGTTCAGGATATGGAACATCAAAGTTACTATCACAGCAAATAAATGAAAATTTTTCAGTGAATATAGTAGAAGCTATTCCATTTTATAGATTAAAAGATTATAGCTTAGATAATGTTGATCTTATTGTAGGAACAATAAATATGGATGAAGTTGAACTTAAAAAACCTTGTATAACTATAAATACAATATTATCTAAAGAGGATGTTGTTTTACTTGAAAATATTGGATTAAGTAAACGAAAAAATAGAGTTTTTTTATCAGACTTATTAGAAACTTTTAAAAGAAGTGGAGTAATAAAAAATGAAAATATTTTGATAAAAGATTTATCTCTATTGATGAATGAGGTTTTAATAAACGATATTCATGAAGATGAACTAAAGTTATCAGATATGCTAGAAGATGTTATTTTAGATGTTGAGTGTGAAAGCTGGGAAGAAGCTATTAGGATGGCTGGAGAAATAATGATTAAAAATGAAATTTGTGATATAACATATATTGAAAATATAATAGAAAGAGTAAAAGAGTTTGGTTCATACATGGTAATGAGTAATAAAGTTGCTCTTCCACATAGTAAAAACAATGGAAATGTCTTTAAAAGTAAGATGGTTTTAATGAATTTTAGAAGAGATATACTTTTTCCAGAGGAAACACCAGTTAAAACGATGCTGACATTCACTTCTCAAGATGAAAATACTCATTTAGATGCACTTTCTAATTTTTTAGATTTAGTTAGTAATTATAAATTTCTAGAAAAATTAGAGAATAATCCAAGTAAAAAGAAAGTAATTGATATTATAAAAAAATATGAATTTCTATCAAATTTAGGAAAAAATAGAGATATAAATTAAAATCCCTTCTGTAAAAACTAAGAAGGGATTTTCTCTTTACTGGTTTAGATAATCAATTGCATATTGAGCATATAAAGCACTTCCAATTTCAAAAACATCTTCATCTACATCAAATTTTTCATGGTGATGTGGATAGATAATACCTTTCTCTTCATTTCGAGCACCAAGATTTACCATAACACCAGGAACTCTATTTGAAAATTCTGAAAAATCCTCTCCACCAGTTGAAGGTGGTCTATAAATTACATTGGATTCTCCAACTAATTTTGCAGCAGAGATTTTAGCTAAATCTGAATATGTTGAATTATTAATTGTAGGTCCAACACCAAGAGTATAGGTAACTTCAGCAGTTGCTCGATATGCTTCAGCAGTACTTTTAGCGACTCTTTCAATTATTTTAGGAAAATTTTCTCTAATTGAAAGGTTATAACATCTAGTTGTACCCTCTAAAGTTGCAGTTTGAGCAATAACGTTGAAACGGCTCCCAGAAACAATTGATCCAACAGTAAGAACTACAGGTTCTAAAGGAGAAAATTCTCTACTTACAATAGATTGTAAGTTCATAACAATTGCAGATGCTACAACAACAGCGTCAACACACTGATCAGGTCGAGCACCATGACCTCCTTTTCCTGTAACTTTTATAGAAAAAATATCAGCAGATGCACATCTAGGGCCGGCATCTGCCGAAATACTTCCAGCTGGAAGATCAGAAGATATATGCATTCCAAAGATATTATCAACATTGTTTAAAACACCACAGTTGACCATTTTTAAAGCACCACGGGCTACCTCTTCTCCTGGTTGGAAAATAAGTTTAACATTTCCATTTATCTCATTCTCCATATTTTTTAAAATTTTAGCAGCACCTAGAAGCATAGCAGCATGAGTGTCATGACCACATGCGTGCATTAGGCCAGGAGTTTCAGAACTATACGAGGTATTTGTTGTTTCTGTTACAGACAGAGCATCAATATCTCCTCTTAATGCCACAGTTTTACCACTATTTTTACCAGAAATAGTTGCAACTACCCCAGTATCTCCTACGATTTCAGCAGTAATACCAAATTTTTCAAGTTCCTCTTTAATTCTTTTAGACGTTCGATACTCTTCAAGACTAGCTTCTGGAAATCGATGAAACTCCCTTCTCATAGAGATTACATAATCTTTATATTTTTTAGCCAACTCCTTCGTTCTCATAAAAACCTCCCAATAAATTTATTTTAATACGTATGTTTTAGCTAAATCAGTGAAACCATTCTTTTGTAAAACTAAGTTTTTAACAGCCTTTCGAGCTCCTAAATTATAATGAGGATATACTAATGTATAGTGTGGTAATTCATTTTGAATTATCTCTTGCGCTTTAAAGTAAAGATCTTTTCTTTTGTTTTGATCAACGGTAGTTCTGGCTTCTAATAGTAAAGAGTCAATCTCTTTATTCTCATAAAAACTTCTATTTCCAGACATCCCTTTTTCATTTGAATGGAAAAGTGGATATAAAGCAGGATCACCATCAACAGATGATATATTCCAAGAAAGAAGATATAAAGCTTTATTTGGCTGAGAAGTTATAGTTACATATGTACTCCATTCGAAAATTTTAATTTCAGCAGTTATTCCAATCTCTTTTAGCTGATCTTGAATAATAGTACACATATCTATCCATGTTGATTGTGCAGATGTCCAAAGTTCAATGTTAAGACCATTTTCAAATCCAGCTTCTTTCATAAGTTGTTTAGCTAAAACTATATCTTGTGGATATTTTTTAACATTTGGATTATAAACATCTATAACTGGAGGAATAGGAGAGTCTCCAGAAAGAGCAGCTCCTCTAAAAACAAATTCAGCTAAAGATTCATTATCAATTGCATAGGCAATAGCTTCTCTAAGTTTTTTATTCTGAAATAATGGAGTTGTATTATCAAATCCTAGATAAAGAGTTGATGGAGCTTCTACTTCAAGTAATTCTAAATCACTACTATCTTTAATAGTTTCTCGATCCATAATTCCAATATCAAAAGCAATGTCAACTTCACCAGTTTCAAGGGCAATAGTTCTATTTGTAACTTCAGGAATACTTCTAACAATAAGAGTTTTATTTTTAGGAATTTCGCCATAATAATTATCAAAAGCTTCTACAGTAATCTTATCTCCTGGAATCCACTCTTTAAATTTGTATGGACCACTTCCAATGGGATTTTGTGAGAAATTATTTCCTAGTTCATCTACAGCTTTCTTGCTGACAATAGCTCCACCCACACTACTTAAATATTTAAGCATAGCTCCAAAAGGTTTATCAGTTGTTATTTGTATTGTGTATTTATCAATAGCTTGAACATTTATAATAGGTGTAAAATTATATCCAACTTGTGCAGAGGCTCTAGCTCGATTTAATGAAAATACTACATCTTCAGATGTTAGGTTTTCTCCATTATGAAAAATAATGCCTTCTCTTAGATGAAAGATAGTATTAAGGTCATCAACTTGTTCCCAACTCGTGGCAATTTGTGGTGTTATATTTAAATTTTCATCTAAAGTAAGAAGAGATTCAAACATAAGGTTTATCACTTTATTTGAAACAGTATCAATACTTTTTTGAGGATCTAAAGTTTTCACATCAGATCGTTGTGCAATAACAAGGGTGTCTTTAAATTGGTTCTCTACCTTACCGAAAGTATTAGTAGAGAATAGAGAAAGGTAAATAGTAAAAATAAACCAAATGTTTTTCATAGAATCATCTCCTTAAAATTTTATATAAAAAAAACAGCCATTTCTGGCTGTCATAAACACAACTATTTTAAATTAAATCAAAAATTAGAGAAAGAGAAGACTATGAAAATAAATAGCATTCATTTTTAATTTTTTAAAAGAGTTTACTTGTGAATTTATATTTAGCCAATTGAAAATATAGTTTTTATCTAGTATAAAAATAAATGCTAGCAGCAGCAGAAATAGATAGAAACTAAAGCTAAATATAAATAGTGTCATTTTGTAACCTCCCTTAAATTTTTTATTTTGTTAAGTATAAATAAAAAAAAATCAAATGTCAACAAAAAAATTAATTATTTTTTTCAGGGAAATATTTAATCACTAAATTGTTATACTCATCAGTGTTTTTTAAATTTTCTAAAATATCGTTAATTTTTTCAACTTTTTCCAAGCTTCCTTTCTTTAAAGCAATAGACGCACCAGGGTAATTATCTGTAATTTTATCTAATATTTTTAAAGTTTTCATAGATTTTAAATACTCATATCCAGTTTTATCAGCGATAATAACACCATCAATTTTATTGTTTTCCAAATCCATAAGAGCACCTAAAAATGAGTTATATGGTCGAACTTCAGCTCCTAACTTTGTAGCAAACTCCTCTTGAAGAGAACCTAATTGAACTCCAACAATTTTATTTTTCAATTCTTCTTTATTATTTAAAGAGCTTTTATTATTAACTAAAACAAGATGCTCAGATTTAAAATATAAATATGGATTTGAAAAATCTACTGCTTTTTGTCGTTCTGTTGTTTGAGACATACCAGCAATAATTGCATCGATTTTTCCTGTTTGTAAAGCAGGAATCAAACCATCAAAAGATATATCTTTCCATATAATTTCATATCCAGCTTTTTGTCCAATAAGTTCCATAAGTTCAACATCAAAACCTGTTAATTTACCATTCTCAAGATATTCGTATGGAACAAATTCAGCATTGGTACCAACATAAAGTTTTTCTGCAAATAAAGATACTGATAAAACGCTTGCCATGATTAAAGTAATAATTTTTTTCATAATAATACCCTCCATTAAAATAAATTTTTGTATAAAAAAAACCGAACTAACTCAAATTAGTTCGGTAAATAAAAGACTAAAGTATTAATAAAAGTATAGTCATATTTTCCATAACAAAAGAGATAGTTTATCTAAAATATAAAATTTTAAAATCTCTCTTTCGTTCCTTAAAAACATAACTGACCTCCTTAAAAAATTATTTTAGATGATATTATCATATAAAAATTTTTTTGTCAAAATATATTTTTTATTTTTTTCGACCAACTGTTAAAATTATAGCATTGATACAAAATGCAAGAATTAAAATATAATTTGAATTACTACCACCATATATTTTCCCAAATAAAGCTATAGTTCCTCCCATTATAATTGCACTTAAAACATAAGATTTTTTAAATCTATATCCTAAAATTCCGACAAAACATGGAATTATAAGTGCTCCAGAATAAACAGATAAAGCTAGTAATAAAGAGCTTAATATAAATTTAAGTTTAAGAGCTACAAGGATACTAAATAATCCAAATACTCCAATGAAAACCCTTGTAAGTTTAATTGATTTTACATTTTTTAAATTTTTAGTAAAAATCTCTGTAAATATAGATGATCCAGTTAATAAGCAAGTATCAGCAGTAGAAATTATAGCTGAAAGTAAACCAAAATATAAAAGAAGACTTATAGGTTTTGGTAAAGTATTAGCTGCAACATGTAGTAATGGAGATTGACCATTAGTTAGATTAGGATAGGCTCCAGCAGCAAATATACCTATTTTAGTTAGAATAAAAGCTAAAGGTACTAAAATAATAATACTAATAATAATTGATTTTTTTGCAACAGTGGTATCTTTTGCACAAAAAATTCTAGAATAAATATCAGGACCAACTAAAAATGTAGATGAATATGTTAGTACTAGAATTAATAAATCAATATAACTAAATTTTTCATTAATTAGTTGAGGTACTACATAAGTTGTTTCTATGTTAGGTAAAAATAAAAAACATAGTACAATACCTAGCAAAATAAAAATTAATTGAAAACAATCTGTTTTTATAATTGAAAGTTGTCCACCTAATATAGTATATATAATAAAAACTACTCCACTTATAATAACGCTTTGAAAATAGGAAAAATTACTTATAATTTCCATAATTTGGGCAGCACCCATAATTTGAGCAGCAACAATTCCAATCCAAGCTATAGAAATAATAAAAGAGCTTAAAATTCGAACTTCATCTCCATAAAAACTTCCTAAAAGTTCTGGAAGATTATACCCTTTAAATTTTTCAAATCTTTTAAGCAAAGGTAAAAGGGTAAAAAGACCAAATGCTGCACAAAAAAGAAGCCAAATTCCAGCCCAACCAATAGAATATGTAGCAGCAACATTTCCTAGAATAGCGGAACTTCCTAAAACTGTGGCTAATAAACTACCTGTAACTTGGAAAACACCTGCTTCTTTATTTGCTATAAAAAAATGAGAACTATCTTTAATTTTTTTAAATGAGTTATACCCAATCGCTAAAATACCTAAAAAATATAGATTTAAAAATAAATTTTCTACCACTTAAAATTAACCTCCCCTGATTTTAAAATTTTTATAATTTTATTAGAATCTTGAACAACAAGATGTCCGTCATCATCAATATCAATAACAATACCTTGAATAGGACTATTTTTTTCATAATAAATAATATCTCTACCAATTAAAAATGATTTATTACGATAGATTTTAATAATTTCTGAATCGTCTAAATTTTCTATAATCTCCATAAGATTATTTATTATTTTTGAAATTAATTGATTTCTATTAATAGGAGTAATATCCTCTAGAAAAATTGATCCAGCAGTATAAGAAAGATCCTCTGGAAAGTTTAAAGTATTAAAGTTTACTCCAATTCCTAAAACGATATTTTCAATAGAGCCACTTTCAAAATCTGTTATAGCCTCTGTTAAAATTCCACATATTTTTTTATTATTTAAGAAAATATCATTAACCCATTTTATTTGAGTATCTTTATTACAAGTTTCATCGATTGCATTAGAAACAGCAACTGCTGTAGCAATAGTTATCTTAAAAGAGTTTTCCAAAAGTAAACTTTCAGGTTTTAAAATAATACTCATATATATTCCAGTATTTTTAGGTGAAAAAAAACTTCTTCCTTTTCGTCCTCTGCCATTTGTTTGCTCATTAGCAATGATAACAGTTCCATGCTTTGGATTATTTATTAGATAGTTTTTACCCTCTAAATTAGTAGAGAAAACAGAATCTTTTATAATAATATCATTATTGTATTTAAGATTTTTTTTAATTTCTATTAACGACAACATATTACTTTTGTGAGGAATGCAGTGACCTTTTTTATTCACAGAGTCAATTGTATAACCATTATTTTTTAGTTCTTTAATAGCTTTTGAAACTGCTGCACGAGATATATTTAATTGTTTTCCGATATCTTCTCCCGAAAGATAAGAACCTTTATTATTCTCTAACATAGAGATAATCTTTTCTTTAGTAGTCATTTTCTTCTCCTTATTGTATACAGTATTCAATATATATTATTATGAAATAAAAAAAATGTCAACTTTTATTAAATTGTAAAGTTGACATTTGTGAATTACTCAAAAGCTAGAAGTCTAGACATTTTAACATATTTAATTTTTTTTAATTCGTGAACAACATCTTCTGGAGGAAGAGAGGTTGAAGATATCTCAAAAGATATAACTACAGAAGCAACATTATTAATTGGAATATTTTGATTAATAGTAATTATATTACAATTAACAGATGATAGAAAATTTAAAACTTCAGATAAGGCTCCTTTTTCATGCTCTAACATAAGAGAGATTAAAGCTTTTTTTCCTAAAGCATTATCAGATGGTAAAAATACAAAATCTTTATATTTATAATAAGTACTTCTACTTATTCCAACAATTTTAACAGCTTCACTTACATTTTGAACTTTATCTTCAGCTAGTAAGTTTCTAACCTCAATAACTTTTTCCAGATAATCTGGAAGGATAGATTTATCTACAACCAAAAATTTTCCATTCATTTATAACCTCCCAATTTATATGCATTTGTAGATAGTATAACTTTTTAAAAAAAATATGTCTAGAAAAAAAACTTGTATTATAAAAAATAATATGTTATATTGTCTCTTATCTAAAGACATGTGTTTCTAAAACAAAGACAAGGAGATGGTAAAAATGGAGAAAGTGTTTAAAGGATGGTGCGGCATAAGCCTAGTGAAACGAATTTTTATAGGATTATTATTTGGAGTGGCCTTAGCATATATAGCTCCTAATAGTATGAGTTGGATAACAATTTTTGGTGACCTATTTGTAGGTGCTTTAAAAGCTGTTGCTCCAATATTGGTATTTTTCTTAGTTATATCTGCAATTGTTCAACATAAAAAAGGTCAGAAAACAAATATAAAATCAATAGTGATACTATATTTATTAGGAACTTTTTTAGCTAGTTTAGTTGCAGTAATAGGAAGTTTTTTATTCCCAGTTACCCTTTCCCTTGTATCTAATATAAATATGGAGTCAGCACCACAAAATATTGTAGGAGTTTTAAAAACTCTTCTTTTAAACCTTATAGATAATCCAGTAAAAGCTCTTTTTAATGGAAATTATATTGGTATTTTATTTTGGAGTTCTTTATTTGGTATTTTTTTAAAAGATGCTAAAGATGTAACAAAAGAGGTTGTTATAGATATTTCCAAAGCTCTTTTAAAAGTTGTAAAATTAGTTATAGAGTTTACTCCCTTTGGTGTTATGGGATTAATATTTAGTTCAATAGAAGCAAGTGGTGGAAGTGGGTTACTATCATATGGAAAGATTTTACTTTTACTTTTAGGATGTATGGTGACAGTAGCCCTTATAGTTAATCCAATAATAGCTTTTGTAATGATTCAAAAAAATCCATATCCATTAGTATTTACATGTTTAAAAGAAAGTGGATTAACTGCATTTTTCACAAGAAGTTCAGCAGCGAACATTCCCGTAAATATGAATCTTTGTGAGAAGTTAGGTTTAGAAAAAGATATGTATTCTGTTTCTATTCCTCTTGGAGCGACAATAAATATGGCAGGTGCAGCAGTTACAATATCTGTTTTTGCTTTAAGTGCAGCACATACCCTAGGAATTCAAGTGGATTTCTTCTCAGCAATTGTTCTAAGTGTTCTTTCAGCTGTAAGTGCTTGTGGAGCTTCAGGTGTAGCTGGAGGATCATTATTATTAATTCCATTAGCATGTAGCTTATTTGGGATATCTAATGATGTTGCAATGCAAGTTGTCGGAGTAGGGTTTGTTATAGGGGTTCTTCAAGATTCATGTGAAACAGCTTTAAATTCATCTACAGATGTTTTATTTACAAGTATTGCAGAATATTCACAGTGGAGAAAAGAAGGAAGAGAAGTAAACGTTAGTAAAGTATAAAATCAAAAGCTTAGATTTTTTTCTAAGCTTTTTTATATTATTAAAAAAGTAATTAATTAGAAAAATACTTTAAAAAAATCTTTAAATGATGTAGGATATAAAAAAGTCTTATAAGAGGTGGTGTATGAAGAAAAAATATATTTGTTTAGCACTAATTACAATATTATTGGCTAGTTGTAGCAGTATAGAAAAATCTGAGAATAAAGATAGCTATCAAATACCAGTTGTTCCAGATAAAATAGTAGAAGAACCAATTATACCTATGACAACTTTGCCTACTAAAGTAAAATCAAAAGCTGTAGATGAATTTGTTAATTCAAGAGTTTTAGAGCATGGGAATTTAAGTTTTTATGCTATGGATATAGAAAGTGGAGCAGTTATCGATAACTATAGAGGAGAGACAGCTTTAACTCCAGCATCTGTTTTAAAAATAGTTACCTCAGCAACAGCACTAGAAGTGCTAGGGCCAGATACTGTTTTAGAAACTAAAGTTCTATATGATGGAAAGATATCTAAAGATGGAGTTTTAACTGGAAATATATATATTCAAGGAGGAGGAGATCCTACTTTAGGTTCAGATGGAATATCTATAAATAGAGAGGAATTTTTAAAAAATTGGACTGATGCAGTGAAAAAAATAGGAATAAAATCTATTAATGGAAATATAATTGTATTGGATGATTTGTTTGGATATGAAGGAATTCCAGGAAAATGGCTTTGGGAAGATATGGGAACGAATTATGGTCAAGGAACTTATGGAATAAGTGTATTTGATAATATATATACTCTTTATTTAAACACAGGTATCTCTGGTCAAAAGCCTGAAGTGATAAAGACTAAACCAGAGATTCAAGGATTAACATTTGATAATCAAAGTGTGGTAACTCCGGGTGGAAAAAAGGATATATATGTAAGAGGTGTACCTTTAGAAAATAAAAGAAGAATTTTTGGAGTAGTTCCACAAAATAAAAATGGCCTAACAATTCAAAGTGATATTCCAGATCCAGGATTATTTTTGGGACAATATTTTTCGTACTATTTAAAAAGAGAAAATATAAAAGTAAATGGAAATATTAAAACAGCTAGATTAACATCACAAAGACCGAGAAATCCAAAAGTTATAGCAGTGACAAAATCTCCTCCAATATCTGAAATAGTTAAAGTTTTATTAACTAGAAGTGATAATCATTATACAGAGCATCTATACCAATTAATAGAAAAAACAAAAGGTGTGAAGATAGAAAAGTTTTGGGAAGAAAAAGGGATTGATGTTCACTCTTTAACTATGAGAGATGGAAGTGGTTTATCTAGAGGAAATACTATTTCAGCAAAACTATTAGTAGAAATTTTATCTTATTCTAAGGATGGTTTAGAAAATCTTCTACCTGTTGCTGGAAAAGATGGAACAGTAGCTTTATTTTTAAGAAATACACCTTTAGAGGGAAAAGTTAGAGTTAAAAGTGGAAGTATGAGTGGAATACAATCTTATGCTGGATATGTGGAAAAAAATGGAAGAACATATACTTTTGCTATTGTTGTTAATCACTGGAATGGAGAGAGAAGCGAATTAAGAAAGAAAATGGAAAATTTATTAAATAATGTCTTTTAAAAAAAGCTATGAAGTTTTAAACTTCATAGCTTTTCTATTAAATTATTATAATTGATTTTCACAAATTCCTTTTTTAATAAATTCATCAAGATTTTCATAAGATATTTCAATCATATTTGTAAGAGCTTCATCTGTGTACGAACCAATATGTGGAGTTATTAATACTTTAGGATAAAGGTCTAAAAGTTTTTCAACATTTTTATCAATCTCTTTACCAGTCATATTTTTAAAGAAAAACTCTTTTTCATTAGAAAATACATCTGTTGCAAAGCCACCGATTTTACCGCTTTCTAATCCTCTTATGATAGCTTCAACATCTTGAAGTTCTCCTCTAGCAGTATTTATTATGATAACATCATCTTTAGCTTTACTAATAAGACTATCATTGATTAGATTATCATTAGATCCTTTTATATATGGACAGTGTAAACTTATAATATCTGCATTTTTAATTAAATCATCCATTGAAACATATTCTAAAATATCTTTAGCATTTTCATTTTCATAGATATCATAGGCAATAACTTTAGAACCAAGTCCTTTAAAAAGCTTAGCAGTTGTTAGTCCAATTTTTCCAGTTCCAACAATACCTACAGTTAAATTTCTAATCTCTTTGCTAAACATAAACTCATCTACAGTAAAGTTTTTTTCTCTACTTCTATTCACCATATAAGTTCCTTTTCTAACTAGGTTCATAGCAAAAGTAATAGCTAATTCTCCAATAGCATTTGGAGAATAAGTAGGAACTCTAGCCATCTTGAATCCCATCTCTCTAGCAGCATCTAAGTCGATATGATTATAACCTACAGTTCTAGTTAGAAGGTACTCAACACCATATCCTTTAATTATTTCTAAATTTTTTCGATTTGCTGGACAATTAGCTCTTAACATAACTGCTTTATGTCCCTCTATTAGATGAATATTTTCATCATTTAATAACTCTTCAACTAAAGTTAACTCATATCCAAATTTATTTAATTTTATAAAAAAATCACGTTCCACTTTTCTAACACCAAAACATATTAATTTCATTGTAAACCTCCTATAAATTTACTTAATCTATCCAAATATCTGTAAAGATTTAATAACTTCTAAAACTACAATCCATAATGGCATACATATTACACTAAATACTGTAGATAGTAAAGAACAATTTGATGTCATAAGTGATTCTTTATCAAACTTTATAGCATAAGCTGCAGCAACAGTTGCTGTTGGAGTTGCCATCATAATAACAACAGTAGCTAATCCTACAAAAGATATTGGTAAAATATTTGTAATATTTAAAATATATAAAGCAACTATATTTATAGCAGGAACTCCTAAAACTTTAACAAAACTGTAAATCCAAGAATCTTTTGAAGAGAAAGCTTCTTTTAGAGAAATATCTGCTAATTTTGCACCAATAGAGATCCAAGCTAATGGAGAACAAAGAGCAGCTAGATAAGTCATCGGTTTAAATAACCAAAAAGCTGTTTTATCAATTCTTAAGAAAGCATAGCTTTTATCACCAATAGATACTTGAGGTAGTGAACTTTGGAAAACCCAAACAAACATACCTAAAAATGTAGCTAAAACAATTGGATTCAAAAACATCTGAGATATATTTTTTCTATCTACTTTAATACCAGACATTTTAATATACCCATAAGAGTAAAGGAAAACTCTATATGCTATGTTAAAAATTGAAGCATACATAACTCCAACCTCTCCATAAACAGCAGCAATAATTGGAATACCAAAGAAAGTAGTAGATCCAAATATAGTTAGAACTTCTAAAACTGATTTTTTATCTCCTTTATATTGGATGTATAAAACTTTTGTCAAAAATATCAATAAGATATATATAGCAAATCCCCAAATTAAAAGATTGATACCTTGCTCTAAACTATTTTTGTTGATATCTTGCATAAAAGAGTTAAAAGCTAAAGCTGGTAAAGATGCGGATAAGATAACATCACTTAATGTTTTAGATGTACCATCTTTTAAAACATTAGTTTTTCTAAGATAAAATCCAAAAAGAATGATTAAAACAGATGAAGATATAGCACCAACAATACTATTATTCTTCAAAATACTTGAAATAATTTCACTGAAATTCATAAAATCCTCCTAAAATAAAATTTAACAATTAAGTACTCATTAATTAATATAAGTCCTTTTGAAAAGATTTACAATTTTTTAAACTTTATAAATAGTTTTTTAACTTTTTTAAGTAGAAAAAACTAAAATTGATAAAAAAATAGACAAAAAAGTTATCTAAATTTGTATAATAATTAATTGTACTAACTCTTTTTTATATGTTAATATAACAGTTATGAAGAGATTAAATTTTAAAAATAAAATAATGATTTGGGTTTTAATAATAAATTTAATACCCCTGATTTTTTCATATGCAATATTTTTTAATGAAAAAATAAAAAATGATGAAAATAATATAACAAAAAATCTTTTGGAAGCAGCAAAAGTTGTTAGCAGTAGTAATGAAATAAGAAAAAATTTACAATTAAACTATAAAGGTGGTGAGATTGAAAAAAAAGTTGATTCTCTAACAGATATTTTTAGAGATATAGATATTATTGTAGTTGCAAATATAGAAGGGATAAAATATTCTCATTTAGATAAAAAGCAGATTGGACAAAAATTTGTAAATCCAGTCCAATGGAATGATATAAAAAGAGGTGAAGGATATTTTTCTAAAATGATGGGATCTATGGGGATTACCTTTAGACGATTTGAACCTATATATGATGTACAAAATAAAGAAGTTATAGGATTTGTAATGGTAGGGAAATATTATACTGCAATTTCAGATATGAAAAAAAATACTGTATTAATGTTATGCTTACTATTTTTAGAAGCTTTTGGATTAGCTTTTATATTAGCAATAACTTTTGCAAATGGTGTTAGAAAAAGTTTATTTGGCTTAGATCCTGAGGAGATTGGAAGACTATATGTTGAGGAACGATTGATAATAGACAATTTAGAATCTGGTTTAATCGCTTTAAACACAAAAAATGAGATACTTAAAGTGAATAGTGTTTTTTCTAAAAAATATGGAAAGTTATCACCTAAATTAATTTTAGAAAAAGTAAGTATCTATTTAGAAAAAAAAGAAAATACTGCTCGAAATATAGAGGTTGTTATTGATAATGAGTATTACTATGTAAAAATATTACCAATATATAATTTAACAGAGTACTACGGAACAATATTACTAATAAAGACAAAAGATGATGTAAGTAGGTATGCTAGAGAGATAACTGGAATAGATCAATTAGTTGATGGAATGAGAGCAAATATACATGAGTTTAAAAATAGGTTACATGTAATTTTAGGTCTTATAAATCTGGAAAAAATAGATATGGCAAAAAAATATATTTTAGAGATACAGAACTTAAATGAATATGATTTTAAAAAATTTACAAAAATTAAGAATTCTTTTTTAAAAGCTATGTTATTGGGAAAAGATGCAATTTGCAAAGAGAGAAAAATACAGTTTATAGTTGATTCTCAATCAGAGGTTACAACTGAAAATAAAAGTCCTATAATTGAAGATATAAGTACAATAATAGGTAATTTAATTGAAAATTCTATGGACTCATTTAAAGAATTTAATATTAAAGAAAAAATAATTAAAATAAAAATTATAGAAACTGAAGATAACATTGAACTTGAAGTTTGGGATAATGGTGAACCGATTCCACAAGAATATTTTTCAAAAATATATGAAAGAGGTTTTTCAACAAAAGGAGAGTTACGTGGTGTAGGATTAAGTATTGTAAAAAATAAAATAACATTATATAAGGGAACAATTGAATTTGAACAAAATGAACAATGGAAATTCTTTAAAGTAAAGGTGGTGAAGTAGTTGAAGAAAGTTTTAGTAGTAGAAGACGATCCAATGGTAGCTATGATAAATATGGAATACATATCAAAGATATCACAGTTAGAAGTAGTTGGACATGCAGTGAATAAAGATGAAGTATTCGAATATCTAAAAAAGTTTAAAGTTGATTTAATTTTAATGGATATTTTTTTAGGTGGTGAGAGTGGATTAGAAATTTTAAAAGCTATTAGAGGAGAGGGATATACGGTTGATATTATCATGATTACATCTGCTAATGGCAGCGAAGAGATAAAAAAAGCTTTGTCTTTAGGCTGTTTAGATTATTTAATAAAACCATTTGATTTTGAAAGATTTAAATGTGCTATTAAAAAATTTCATGATAAAAATATGCTTTTTAATGAAGAAAAAATAGGACAAGAAGATTTGGATAAACTAAACTTTATTAAAAAAGAAAATTTAGAAATTTTACCAAAGGGATTAAATGAAAAAACCTTAAATGGGATAATGAATAAAATAGATAGTTTAGAGGGAAAAGAATTTAATATTAAAGAAATTTGTGAGTTAACAGAAATGAGTAATGTAACCATAAAAAAGTATTTGGATTATTTAGAAAAAATAGATTATATAAAGGAAAATATAACTTATGGAAATATAGGTAGACCACAATATGTGTATAAAAAATTATAAAATAAAAAATGCCTAGCTAATTAGCTAGGCATTTTATCTTATTATCTTATGACTGAGCATCTTTATTTTCAGTTGGTTTATTTTCTATTAAACGACTTTCATCATATTTATAATCAGCAAAATCAATTTTATAGAAAAGTGCATAGATAACAGGAATAACTCCAAGAGCTAAAACAGTATCTGTTACTAAACCAAATATAAGAACAACTGCTACTGGTTGGAAAAGTGGACCTCCAAAGAAATATAGAGGCATTAAACCAACTAATGTTGTAGCAACTGTTAGAAAAATTGGTCTAAGTCTTGATTGACAACCGAATACTACAGCATCCTGATCGCTACGACCAAGATCATCTTTTTCTATGGTCATTTTATCTACTAGGATAATAGCATGGTTAAGAACAACACCCGCTAGAGCAATAATACCAATCATTGCCATAAATCCTAAATCAGTATTAGTTAATAGTAATCCAATAGCAACTCCTAATATAGAAAGTGGAATAACAAGCATAATAGTTAAACCTTTTCTCATAGAGTTAAACTGAGCAACAACTAGGAAGAACATTCCTAAAATTGCTATTGGAACTTGTGCAAATAAAGCTTCTTGGTTTTCATCAGATGTTTGCATAATACCAGATGAATAATATTTTACATCAGGTCCCCACTCTTTAAGTTTTTCATCTAGCCAAGGCATAAACTTTTTATTAACTTCAAGAGGAGTAGTTGAATCTTTTATAGCTGCATCAATTTCAATAGAGTAAGCCATATTTCTAGTTGCAACTAAACTATCATAATATTCTAAAGATATTTTAGCAATTTGTTTTAAAGGAACAGCTTGTCCTTTTGAATTTACAAGTTCAATAGATTGGATTGAGTTTAAATCATCTTTATATTGATCAGTTCCTCTCAATACTATTGGAATAACTGTACTTTGAGGCGGAGCATCAAAGTTTCTATAAACACTAGCGTTATATCCTTGTAGAACATATTGTAAATATGTTCCAATAGTATCATTAGTAAATCCAGCCATTTGAGCTTTTTCAGTATCTACTTCGATAAATATTTTAGGAACCTCAATTCCCCAATCATCAGATACAGCATAAGTACCATCAAGAGATGTCAATTTAGATTTAACCTCTTCTGCTACCTTTTTTAAAAGTTTTATATCACGTGAAGCAAAAACATATCCTAAATCTTTAGCAAGAGAAACTCCACTACCTAATCCTTTAGAAACGACATCTATATCAGGATATTTATTTATAAGATATTGATTAATTTCTTGGCTTAATTTTGGAATTAATCTGTAATCAGTTAGATTATACATAATATAAGCATATTCAGGGAGTTGTGTTTGTGGTGAATATCCTGTAGAGAATCTAGGTGCACCTCCACCTATAAATGACCCCCAACTTAAAACTCCAGCTTTATCATATGTTTTTGTAGTACCACCAGTTGTTATATAATCCCAAAGTCCAGGTGGAAGAGGTTCTTGAGGACCAGTACTATAATTTTTTTCAATAAATTTATTTAAATCTTCAACTACTGCTCTTGTATGGTCAACGTCAGTACCTTTAGGTAAAGTTATATACGTTGACATAACGGGGTCAGTTGAACCAGGCATAAAGTTTGAAGGAGCAAGACCAAGTAGCCAAATACCAAAAATAAATGAAATTGCAGTTAAAACAATTGTAATTTTTTTATTTTTTAAAACTTTAATTAAAATCTCTCTATATAAAAGATATGGTTTGCTATTAAGATTTTGTTTTTCTCCAGGTTTTAATTTTATAAAGTCATAACATAATAAAGGTATAAAAGTTTGGTTAATTAACCATGAACTCATAAGTGCAAGCATAACAACGATAGTTAACGGTCCAACGTATTCTCCCATGTTTTGTTTATTTAGAATAATAGGGGAGAAAGCCATTATAGTTGTTAGAGAACTAACAAATAAAGGAATTGCTAGTGTTTTAGATGATTCTAAACAAGCATCCATTCTTGAATATCCTTCTTCTAATAGAACCGTAATGTTCTCTGACATAACAACGGCATTATCAACAAGCATACCTAGTGCTATAATAAGTCCTGCAAGAGTGATTTGGTTAATTCCGTAATCGAACCAAAATAATCCAATAAGAGTAAAAGCTATTGATGTTGGAGTTAAGGCAGCAACGATTAATCCAGATCTAAGTCCTAAGAATACAAGCATTACTAAAACTATTGTTGTAACAGCTTGAATCAAGTTAACAATAAATGCAGTAACATTTGTTTGAACTAAATCAGGAAGATAATAAATTTCTCCAACTTCAAGACCTATCGGAAGAGAGTTTCTATATGTTTTTAATGTTTCTTGAATACCTTTTCCCATTAATAAAACATCTTCACCTGAACCTAATGATATCCCTAAAACAAGAGATTTATTACCATTGAAATCAATAGAATAAGGCGACGGGTCTTGATAACCTTTGTAAATATTTGCAACTTCACTAAGATAGATGCTTGAATCTCCATTAGGACTAGTTATAATTGTATCTTTAATATCTTCAATACTTTTAAAATTTCCACTAGGAGTAACTTTTAATCTATTTTCATCAATTACAATATTTCCACCTTTAATAATAACGTTAGAACTATTTAAAGTATTTATAATATTTTGTAAAGTAAGCCCTGTTTGAGATAATAGTTTATTATCAATATCGATATATACAGTTTCATTTTGAATACCAGATATATCAATACTTCCAATTTGAGGTACATTAAATAATAAAACCTCTTTTAATTGATAAGCTGTTTCATAAAGTTCTTCATAGGTATAACCATCTCCACCTATAGCAAGAAGAGTTCCATAAATATCTCCATAAAATGTATTTATTTGAGGAACTTGAACTCCTTGAGGAAGGTTTGGAACAACAAATGTATTTATTCTGTTTCTAAGCTCTGTCCATACTGGCTGAATATCTTTATATTCAGCTTTTATGTTTACATAAACATTCGATTGTCCATCTGTATTAGTAGAGTTAACATACCATAGTGAATCCATATTTTGTACTTGATCTGCAATTCTTTTACTAACTAAATCAGCCATTTGTTTGGCAGTAGCACCAGGCCAATTTGTTGTAATTAATGCGACTTTTATTGTAAATCCAGGATCTTGAGCTTTTTCTGATTTTTGGTAAGATAAATATCCACCAATAAGTAAAACTACTATTAAAAAATAGGTTGTAACTTTATTTTTAATCGCTAGTTCGGTTAACTTCATGATTATTCAGCTCCTTTTAAAAGAGAAACTTTCTGATCTTCTAAAAGTACGCTACTTCCTTTTGTAACAACATAATCTCCATTGTTTAATCCAGTTACAATTTCTGTTCCAACTTCAGTAGTAGCTCCAAGTGTTACAACTTGTTTTTTTGCAATTCCAATATTATTTTCAAGATTTGTAACAACATAAACATATTTTTCACCATTAGGTGCAGTTAAAATAGCAGTTAATGGAACTGCAATAACTTGGTTACTATTACTAGTAGTAACAATAACTTTTGCTGTCATTCCAACTTTAACGGTATCTAGAGGATCAACTATTTTAGCTTTAACAGGATAAGTTCCTCCATATCCAACAGAAAGAGTACCAATATTTGTAATTGTTCCTTTAATTTTTAGATTATTAAGGGATGTTATTTCAATGTCAACTTCTTCACCTAATTGTAAATCACCAACAACAGATTGAGATACATTGAATTCTACATAACGTTCACCAAAAGTATTTAGTACAAAAACTACAGTATTAGAAGAAACATTTTGATTTACTTCACTTTTTACTTGCCCAATTGTTCCATCACTTGGAGCTGTTAACATAGTATAACTAAGATTAACTTTAGCTAGATTAACTGCATCTTCTAAAGCTTTAACAGAAGATATTGCAGATTTGTAGTTAGCTGTAGCACTATCATATGAAGCTTTTGAAATACTATTTTCTAAATACAAAGCCTCTGATCTTTTAAAATTAGCTGTAGATTCAGCTAAGTTAGCATTTCCTTTATCTAAGTTTGAAACTGCTTGCTGATAATTTAATTGATATTCAATTGGATCAAGTGTTGCCAAGATTTGTCCTTGTTTAACAGTATCTCCTAATTGTGCAATTCTGTTATTAATAGTTCCTGAAACTCTAAAGCTAAGATTAGATAGAGCTTCGGTATTAACTGTTCCAGAATATGTTCTTTTAACATCATATTCTTTTTTCTCAACTTTTTCATAAACTACAGATTTTATATCTCCTGTGTTTTCTTTTGTTTTGTCTTTACCACATGCTAATAATAAAATTAGAATAGTAGCTGCTAAAAATTTATTTTTCATAATTTATCCCTCCTAATTATCTAACTCTTGTTGAAGTTTAAGCAGTAAAACTTTTCTTTCAGACGGTTCCATAGTAAGAGAAGACTTACCATAAAGGTATTCAAGTTTTAGCGTAGAGTTAATCAGATTAAAGTTTTCAATTACATGATTTAATTCTTGACTCAAAGTATTATTTTGAGCAGATAGGAAATCAGTTAGTGTAGTTGTTCCTTCTGTGTATAGGTTAGTTACGATATCTAAATTTTTCTTAGCTACATCTGAAGATATTTTAGTTGTATAACTTTGTACAAAATTAGTTAAAAGATTTGTATATGTTTGTAAAACCTCTTGAGCTAATTGATTTTGAGATGAAAGCTTATTAAACTCAAGTGCTTTTAATTCACTTTTTATAGCTTGACCATTATAGTAAATTTCTCCTCCACTTATAAGTGGTAAACTAACATTGATTCCAGCTTGCCAATATTCATCTGGAAAATCTCCATTTGAATTTTTACCCCAAGGTGTTACTACATTATTTTTGTAATAATTTCCAGAAGCAGTTATTGTAGGTATAAATCTTTCTCTATTGTTTGATGTAAGTTCTCTTTCTTTACTTTTTATAGTATTATCAAGTTGTTTTAAAGAATTAGAATTCGTAAGAGCTCCATTTACTAAAAAGCTTTCTATTTTTTTAGATTTTTCAGAACCAAATGTAAAGTTTTTACCTAAATTTTCACTTAATAAAAAGTATGGAGCAAGTTCATCAAGAGTTTCATAAGTATATGTGTTTCCCTCTGGATAATTTAAAAGGTTATTCAAGTAGATTTCTTGAGAACGAATTTCTCCTTTAACACTAGAAATATCCGAAAGAGCTCCGGCAACATTTGATTGTAATCTATATACGTCTTGTAGTCCACCAGCACCAACATTATAATTAATTTTTGCAACATTTAAAGTTTCTCTTAAAAGATCATAGTTACTTGCTTGAATAGCTAATTGAGCTTTTAATTGAAGAATATTAACATATGTAGAAGCTACATAATATATAGTAGCTAATTTTTGTTGCTCAAATGCTTTTCTATTAGAATCTAATGATAACTTATCAATATAAACACTAGCATTGATTTGATCACTAAATATAACTTGTGAAAGTTGTAAATAAGAAGCCACACTATTTGTAGGATATCCTTGTTTAAAATTAGGAGATCTATCATCTAGAGCTGAATAATCTGCATTAGCTGATAACTGCGGTAGACGCTTAGAATTAGTAACTTTAACATTATAGTAACTAGTCATAATATTTTGTCTAACTTGAAGAAGGTCTAAGTTAGAATTAAGAGCTCTATTTACAGCATTTTTAAGTGTTAATTTTGGATTTGCCATTTCTGGAGTATTAACTTGTGATAAATCCTGAAGGAAAATAAGATTAGGATAAATATCAATTTTTGTTGCTACTTCAGAATTTAGGTATATATCTTTGATTGGAGCATTAACTTCAACTATTGTACTCATATCTTTTTTAGTTTTAAAAAACATATAATTTAAAGAAGCTGCTCTTAATCTTTTTCTAAACTCTTTATTTAGATTTAACCCAGAATATGCATATGGCTTTAATTCTTCGTTAAAATCAATAAGAAATGAAGGGACTTTTTTATCAATCGCATTTAACAAGTTTTCTTTTGTAGATTTAAGAACATTAACTTTTATTCCAGGAACATTAGTACTTTGAGCAAGTTTTTTTAAATTGCTTGAATTCATATTAGAGATAAGTACATCAACTTCTGTAACACCAGTCAATTCTTTAAAAGGCATCAGATAATTATTTAAATCAAGATTACTGTAAATATAGTTTAAATTTTTAGGAGTATTATTTCCTTTATCTCCAAACCCTAGAGGCATAGAGTAAAATTTATTTTGTTGTAAATTAGATATATTTTCCAATGGTGCACAAGTTAATATAAAAACTCCATCAATTTTAGGATTTTTATTTAATTTATTTATACCATCTTGAATATTATGATTTGTCAGATAAAATTTTTCTGTTATTTTTGGAGAAAAATTTGTACCTGCAAAATTTTTATTTAATTCATCTTTAAGAATTTCTAAAGCGGTCTCTGAACATTGCGAATGGTTTTCTAAAATAACTCCAACATCAAGAGTTTTTGCGAATAAAGAAAAATTGAAAATAAAAAGTAAAAAAAGTATTTTTCCCATAAGGACCCTCCCTTAAAAAATTAATTGTATCATTATCATATTCTGTTAAAAGTAAAAAAATCCTTTTGAAAATAAAAAAAGAAGTATAAAAATACTTCTTTTAGACCTATAATATATTAAAATTGAAATTCATCTAAATATTTCTTAACATCTTCAATTATATTTTCTACACAATTCTCTTCAAAAGGAGATTTTAAATTAGCAACTTTTAATAAATTTAAGAATGATTTTATTCCACCCTCATGACATAAATTTAAATAATCTTTCCAACTTTCTTGGTAATTCTTATTCATTTTTTGCCAAAATTGTAATGCGCAAATTTGAGCTAATGTGTAATCTATATAGTAAAATGGAACTTCAAATATATGAGCCTGCTGGAACCACCATGTTCCTTTTTCTAAAAATGGATTTTCTGAATAATCACAATGAGGTTTATAAACTTTCTCTAACTTTCTCCAAATAGTCTTTCTTTCAGCTGGAGTTAAGTTAGGGTTTTCGTAGATTTTATGTTGGAAATGGTCAACTAAAACTCCATAAGGTATAAATTTAATAGCACTGCTTAAGTGTAAATATTTATATTTGTTTGTATCCTCTTTAAAGAAATTTTCCATCCAATTCCAAGTAAAAAATTCCATACTCATAGAATGTATTTCAGAGCTTTCATATGTAGCCCATAATAATTCTGGAATTTCAATCCAACTTGATCTATAAACTTGAAAAGCATGTCCGGCCTCATGTGTTAAAACATCAATATCTCCACTTGTTCCATTGAAATTAGAAAAAATAAATGGTGATTTATAATCTGGAATAAAAGTACAATATCCCCCTCCAGCTTTCCCTTTTTTAGTTGTTAAATCCATTAAATCATTTTCAATCATGAAATCAATAAATTCAGCAGTTTCAGAAGAAAGTTCGTGGTACATTTTTTTTCCTTGCTCAATAATCCAATTTGAATCCCCTTTAGGAGTTGGGTTCCCGTCATTAAATTCAAATTTTTCATCATAATATTTAAGAGACTCTAATCCTAATCTTGCTTTTTGTTTTTCATATAGAGATGAAGCCAATGGAACTATACTTTCAATAACTTGCTTTCTAAAACAGTCAACCATTTCAGCATTATAATCTACTCTATTCATTCTTAAATATCCTAGCTCTATAAAATTGTCGAATCCTAATTTTTTAGCTATTTTAACTCTTATTTTTATAAGGTTATCAAATATTTCATCAAATTTATTCTCGTTATTAATAAAAAAAGTTGATTTTGCTTCTTGAGCAGCTTTTCTAATAGTTCTATCTTTAGAAAGAATAAATGGTGTCATACCTGATAAGTTTCTTTCTTTCCCATCAAATAAAATTTTAGCAGAGGCCAAAAGTTTAACATACTTAGAGACTTCTTTATTTTCCTCTTGTAAATCTTCAATAATCTCTGGAGAAAATGTTTTTAAGCTATTCTCCATCAGTTTAAAGAGTTGATCTCCATACTCTAATACTAAATTATTTTTATTGCTATGATTTACTAGAATCTCATAAAAATTAGTATCTAGCTCTTGGTAAAAAGGTGATATTTCATCCCAGTATTCATTCTCGTCATCATAAAATTTATCCTCAGTATTTATAGTGTGTCTAATATTAGCAATACTAGACATAGATGATATATTATTTCTTATGGTATTAATTTCATGAATTAAATGTTTTTGTTCTTGAATATCAGTTGAAGCTTTTAAATTTTGCATTAGATTTGTTAAAGTTTCTTTAATTAAATCGTAATTAGGTCTTTCATATTTAAAATCTTTAAATTTCATAAAATCCTCCTTTATTTATTTATTTTAAAAATAACTCTATTATAGAGGAAAATCTAAATATCATCAACAAAAAAATTTTTAAAGGAAATATACATATAATATTGTATAAAGACAAAAATGAATTTTTTTGAAAGGGGGTATATATATGAAAAATGTAGATAAATTAGAAAAATTAAAAAAAGCTTTTGAAAAAAACAAAGATTTAATAACAGATGCCTTGTATAAAGATTTAGGAAAAAATTTTGAAGAAAGTAGATTGTCAGAATATTATCCTATTATATCTGAATTTGATTATTTTTTAAAAAATATAGAAAAGTGGAGTGAACCTGAAAAAATTAAAAGCTTTTTTAATTTCATAGGTTGTGGAACAATTATTCAACCAGAACCCTATGGTAAAGTTTTAATTATCTCTCCTTGGAACTATCCTTTTAATTTGACATTCATTCCTTTGATAGGAGCAATAGCAGCTGGAAATGAAGTTGTTTTAAAACCCTCAGAACATTCTAAAACTTCAAGTGAAGTAATAAAAAAAATAATTGAAGAAAGTGGTGTTGAAGATATTTCTGTTGTACTTGGAGATAAAGAAGCAACAACAAAACTTTTAAATACAAAGTTTGATTATATATTTTTTACTGGTAGCACAAAAGTTGGAAAAGAGGTATATTTAAAAGCAGCTGAAACTTTAACTCCAGTAACATTAGAACTAGGAGGAAAATCACCTGTTATAATAGAAGATGAGCATTGTTTAGAAGATGCTGTTGAAAAAATAATTTGGGGAAAATTTTTCAATAGAGGTCAAACATGTGTAGCTCCCGACTATATCTATCTACCTATAGGATTGAAAGACAAATTTGTAGAATTAACAAGAGAATATATTAGAAGAAATGGTGATATTCAGGGGAAAATAATAAATGATATTCATTTTGAAAGATTGGAAAATCTATTAAATAATCAAAATATAATCTATCAAAATGGTAGAATAGATGATGACAGTAAAAATAAGGGAATATTTCCATTTACAATAATTTTAAATCCTAAAGATGAGGACCCTATTGCTCAAGAGGAGATATTTGGCCCAATTCTTCCTTTAATTGAGTATGAAAGTTTAGAAAAAGTTTATTGGGACTTAAGATCAAAGCCTTCACCATTAGCTCTTTATATTTTTAGGAGTGATAAGGGAAATTTATCTACAAAAGGCTTAAAAGCTGGTGGAGTATGTATAAATAGTACAATGCTTCAAATTATTGATAAAAGAGTTCCTTTTGGAGGAATAGGTAACAGTGGTCTTGGTCAATATCATGGTAAATATTCTTTTGATACATTTACTCACTATAAGCCAATTTTTGAAGGAAGTAGTATAAAAATATCTATGCTAAGAAAAGTTATAAATTTAATTTTAAATAAAATAAAAAAATAAACAAAAGTAAAAAATAAATGTAGTGCTTCTTAAAAAAATATTATACAATATATATGATACTAGAAAGATATTTAAGGAGAAAACATGAAAAAAGGATTAATTGCTTTATTTTTAGCAGCAAGTACAGCGGCATTTTCAATGGATGCACATTTAAGATTAGGAGCTATAACAAATGCTGGATCTTATAATAAAGAGGATAAAAGCTTTGAGAGCTATGCACCAACAATAGGATTAGAGGTTACTCAAACTTTACTTTTAGCAGATGTAGGTGTGGGAATTGCTTATAATGGAAAAACTTCAGGAACAGATATTGAAACAGTACCAGCTTATGGACTAATAAAAATGAATCTATTTCCAGTTGGAGTAAAACCATACTTAGTTGGAAAAGTTGGAAAAGTTTTATATACTCGTGACAGTGTATCTAATTCAAATCCTGATGGGAAGTATTTCTATGGTGCAGGAGTAGGTATGGATATATTTGCATTACAAGGTGAAATACTGTATTCTGTTACAAAAATAGACGGAGATAAAAGAGGAAATGATAATTTAGAGCAAATTAGCTTTACATTAGGATATAACTTCTTCTAAAAATAAGAAAGGGAGTTTTAAAAACTCCCTTTTTATATACTATATATTTTCTAAAGAAAATATATCAGATAAATATTTTGCTACACCATTTTCATCATTTGTTAAGTCTAATGTATCAAACTCTTTTTTTAACTCTTCAAAACCATTTTTCATAACAAGTCCTTTTCCTGCAACTTTAAGCATTTCATAATCATTAAAAGCATCTCCAAAAGCAATTGTATGCTTTAAACTAATATTTTTTAATTTCGCTATTGTTTCAAGAGCTTTTCCCTTAGATGTTTCAAAATGAACAATATCAAGATAATCTTCTTGAGATATAAAAGCATTAACTTCATCATATTTATTAAAATATAATGATAGATGTTTCAATTTTTCATTATCTCTATCCATTAAAACTATTTTTTCAAAAATATATGAATTAATATTCTCTAAATTTATTTCAATAGGATCTTCTAGAGAGTTATATAAAAAAGTATTCGCTTTATCTATTGTTCCCTCTCCTATATATACTTGAGTTCCGTATGTAGCAAAAAATACACAATCTTCTTCTATAGATTTCTTAAAAACTTCATTTACTATATTAGAATCTAATACTCTTTGGAAAATCAATTCTCCTTTATTGTTATAAATGGTAGTTCCATTATTACAAACAATTTCGCTGTTTAATTCTAATATATCGTAAATATGTTTAGCACCTTTATAGCTTCTTCCTGTAGCTATAATAAATTCAATACCTTTTTCTTTTAATAAAGTTACAATTTTTTTTGTGTATTCAGAAATATTTTTATTTTTATCAACTAAAGTTCCATCTAAATCAGAAACTATCAACTTATACATATACTCCCCCTAAACTCTTTTTATAGTTATTATTATAATATCAAAAGATTGGAATTTCAATATTAATTATTTTCAATAGCTATAAAATATGTTAAAATATTAAAAAACATATGTAAGAACGTAAAAAATCAGGAGTAAAGGAAGTTAGATGAAAAAATCAAAGGTTTTAATTTTACATGAAAGTGAAAGCACAAAAATATCCCTTGAAGAATTAGGCTTACATCTGCTACAAGATTATGAATTTGAATTTTTAAATATTTTAGATTATTTAAAAGCTAATTTCAGGATCTATGATTTTATAGTATTTGATAGTTATAATGATTATGTATTTGAATACTTTAAAGAAAAAGCAGATAGAATAATTGTATCAGTGAATATTTTAAAAGAAGAAAGACCCTCAGATTATATAAAAAGAGGGGCAGGGAATTTTCTTTTAAAACCATATTCTTTAAAAGAAATCAGATTAATTTTAGATCAATTAAAAGAAAATCTTTTAATTAAAGAAGAGGCAGAAGAAAATAGATTAAAGTTTTATACTTTATTAGATAACATTCCTTATATGGCTTGGTTTAAAAATAAAGACAGTGAGTATATGATTGTTAATAATGAATTTAAAGAACATTGTGGAAAAGATTTTGAAACAATTCGAGGAAAAGGGGACCAATTTGTATGGGATGGTATGATTGGGGAAAATTGCCGTCAATACGATTTAAAAGTTATGACAGAACGAAAACAACTTGTTTTCGATGAAATAATTCCAGGTAAAAAAGGTTATAAACAATTTAATATTTATAAAGTTCCTGTAGTAGATAAGAAAAATAATATTTTAGGAACAATGGGGACTGCAAAAGATATAACAGATTTGAAAAATAAAGATGTAAAATTTGATATTTTATTAGAAAATATGCCATTTGCTGTATTTACTAAAAATAGAAATGGAGATATTATACAAAATAATTCAACTTTTTATAAATTAACTGATGTTAATCGCTTCACTTATATTTCTCTAAAAGAGGAAGATTTCTTGGGCATAGAACATAAAGAAAGTATTGAAATTGAAGATAAGGATGTTATCTATAATAAAAGTAATATATCTTTAGTAAGGACACTAAAAACAAAAAATGGTGAGAAAATAGTTGAAGTTTTTAAATCTCCAATTATCGATATATCTGGAGAAGTTATTGGTATTGTTTGTACAATGAGAGATGTTACAGAGGTTAAAAATCAAGAAGCTAAAATAAAAAAGATGGCTTATACTGATTCTTTAACAGGATTAGCTAATAGAAGAGGATTGTATAACTATGTAGAGAGTCAACTAGTAAAAAAATATGCAGATGTTACAATTATGTTTATGGATTTAGATAATTTTAAATCTTTAAACGATAGTTTTGGTCATCAACATGGTGATAGGATTCTAATTGAATTTGGTGAAGATTTACAGACAATTTGTAAAAATGGATTTGTCTCTAGAATCGGTGGAGATGAATTTGTAATTGTTTGGGAAGGAAAGATGAATAAAGAATTAGCAACTGAAATGGCAGAAAAAATTCTTAATCTTTTAAGTGGAAAAAAAAGAAAGTTTAATAAATTATCTGCAAGTATCGGAATTGTGACAGGTAATACTGAAGAAGACACAATCGACAACTTTTTAACTAAAGGAGATTTAGCTTTATATAAAGCCAAAGATCAAGGAAAAAATCAATATGTCTTCTATAACCGTGATTTAGATAAAAAGAGATGTTTAAATGAAGAGATTGAACAGGATTTAAGAAATGCTTTAGATAAAGATGAACTTGAACTTCACTATCAACCTCAATATACATGTAGTAAAGAGCTTGTTGGACTAGAAGCACTTCTTAGATGGAATAATGATAAATATAGAAAAGTACCCATAGTTGATATTATAAATATTATGGAAAAATCAACTCTAATTGATGAAATAGGGAAGTTTATAATAAAAAGTGCTTTTTCATTTGCAAAAAAAATAAATACTAACAGAGAAAAAAAAGTTATAGTTTCTGTTAATATATCGGCAGTTCAAATAATGAAACATAACTTTGTTAGAACTATAAAAAAAATTATAGATGAAACAGGTGTTGAACCAAATACTGTAGGTATTGAAATCACTGAAACTGTATTATTACAAAATATTGGAGAAAATATTCTAAAAATAAAAGAACTTAAAGACATTGGAATTAAAATATCTTTAGATGATTTTGGAACTGGATACTCTTCATTTAGCTATCTTGTAAAAATACCACTTTCTAATATCAAAATTGATAAGAGTTTTATTTGGGGTATGAAAGATAGTGAGGAATACAGAACTTTAGTTAAACTTTGCATAGATACTGCTCATGCCTTAAACTTAAAAGTTGTTGCAGAGGGTGTTGAAACGGTAGAGGATTTAGGATTATTGAAATATATGAAGGCTGACTTTATTCAAGGATACCTTTTTTCTAAACCATTACCAAAGCATATAATTGAAGCAACTGTATTACAATAAAAAAATTATGTTCGAAGAGTAAAAGTATAAAACTTTTACTCTTTTTTTTTCGTCAAAAAACTTAGGTATTTAGGTAGAAACGCCGTATAATAAATTATAATGTTAAATAAAATTTAGGAGGAAAGTATGGAAAGAATTAATACTTTAAAAAATGAGATTTCTAAAAAGGTAATTGGACAAAAAGATATGGTCGAGAAAATTCTTATAGGAATCTTAACAGGAAACCATATTCTATTAGAAGGTCTTCCTGGATTAGCAAAATCATTAACAGTAAATACAATAGCAGAAACCCTTGGATTAAGTTTTTCGAGAATTCAATTTACACCAGATTTATTACCAAGTGATATTGTAGGAACAGAGATGTATAATGAAAAAACAGGAGATTTCAGTGTAAAAAAAGGACCTATATTTGCTAATATAGTTTTAGCTGATGAAATAAACAGAGCTCCTGCAAAAGTTCAATCTGCTCTTTTAGAAGCTATGCAAGAGAAACAGGTTACAATTGCTAACGAAACATTTAAATTAGATAAACCATTCATAGTTTTAGCAACTCAAAACCCTATAGAGCAAGATGGAACATATCCATTACCAGAGGCTCAACAAGATAGATTTTTAATGAAAGTAAAGATAGAGTATCCAACATACGAAGAGGAGATGGAGATACTTGATTTATTGACAGGTGAAAAAGAGTTTTCTGATATTCCAATAAATACAATTGTATCTTTAGAAGATTTAGAAGAGATAAAAGAAACAATTAAAAAAGTTGTTATAGACCAAAAGTTAAAAAAATATATTTTGGATATTGTATTTAAAACTAGAGAACATTCTGATTATATTGCTTGTGGAGCTTCTCCTAGAGCAAGTATAAGTTTGGTTATAGCATCTAAAGCTGCTGCATTTTTAGATGGAAGAGATTTTGTAATGCCACAGGATATAAAAAAGGTTATTTATGATGTATTACGTCATAGACTTATTTTAACATATGAAGCTGAAGCAGAGGATAAAAAAGTAGAAGATATAATAGATGATATACTAAAAACAGTTATTTTACCATAAGGAGAGGCTATGGATAATAAATTAGAAAGTAAAAAGGAACTTTTAAAAAAGATAAAGAATATCGAAATAAAAGCTACTATTTTATCTGATAATATTTTTGCAGGACAGTATCAATCTTGTTTAAAAGGAAATGGAATGGAGTTCTCTGATATTAGAAGATATGCTCCAGGAGATGATGTAAAAAAAATTGATTGGAAGGTTACTGCAAAACAAAGGAAAGCATACGTTAAAGAGTTTGTTGAGGAGAGAGAATTATCTGTTTTTTTATTAGTTGATATATCAGCATCTAATAGATTTAAAGAAAAATTAGAGCTTATAACAGAATTAGTTGGAAGTTTAGCATTTAGCGCTAATAAAAATGGCGATAGGGTAGGAGCTCTGTTTTTTTCTAATCAAATTGAAAGAGTTATTCCACTAAAAAAAGGAAAAAAACATACACTTTCTATAATTGAGAATCTGTTGACAATTAATCCTAAAGGAGATAAAACTGATATTGCAATGGCTTTAAGATACTTTGGAAAAGTTTTTAAAAGAAGATCAGTAATTTTCTTAATATCAGACTTTTTAGATGATAATTATGAAAAAGAGTTAAAAATACTTTCTCAGCGCCATGAAATTATCCCTGTAAGAATAGGTGATAAAAAATATGAATCACTTCCTATTGGAGCTATTTTTACATTAGAAGATGCTGAAACTGGCGAACAAATAGTTGTTGAAAATTACAAAGAAAATAGTAGCAATATAAACATAAATAATATTTCTAACGGAATAAATTTATATGTTGGAGAAGATTATGTTAAAGAAATTTCAAAATTTTTTAATAGAGGGAGAGTGCGATGAAAAAAATAGTTATTGGTATTTTTCTTTTACTTTCTCTATTATCTTTTAGTAAAGAGTATAATATAGGTGACAAAATTACTCTAAAGATAGAAGGTACTATTAGTAAAAGTGAAATTGAAAAAGCTTTGGAAAATTATAAAATATCTTCCTTAGAAAAAGATAAAGATGGTTCTTATATTGTAACATTTACTACATATAAAGTTGGAGAAAATGAAATTCAAATTGGTAATAAAAAATTAAAAATAGATGTAGTTTCAACGATAGAACCTTCTGAAAAAGAGATTTATGAAGCTCTTTCAAATCCAAATAATACATATATAGAAACTGATTATCCTCATATGGGAATTTTAGCAACTATAGCAGGAATAATTGCTATTATAACAGCATTTTTTATGCATTTAGTAGATAGAGCTAAAGATCCATATATTATATTTAAAAAAGGTATGTCTAAAGTTAATGAATCTAATTGGAAAGAAAACATTAGCTTAGAATTACGTAGATATATAGATAATATGTACGGAACTAATTTTTTAGGAGGAGAATATAAACTTATTTATCCTATAACTGAAGAAGATATTGACTTTGTTAAAAATATGGATTATTTAAAATTTGCTCCTAATAGAGAGGGTGATTATTTAGACTATAAAAAAAGAACCTTTGAAATAGTAGAGAGATTACGAAAGGAGAAAAAGAACAGTGTATAACTTTAAGATACCATATATATTAATACTGATTCCTATAGTTACCTATCTTTTTTTTAGAAAAAGATCTCAAGGAGCTATTAAGGTTCCAGGAATACAAATTATAAAAAAATATTCGAAAGGAAGTAAAAAACATCTTTTAGGACGAGTTTTTATGTATTTATCTACTGTATTTATGATTTTAGCTTTGGCTCGTCCTCAACTTACAACAGAGGGTAAAGTTGTAAAAAAAGATGGAATAGATATAGCTATAGCTTTAGATCTTTCAAAATCTATGGAAGCAAGAGATTTTAATCCCAATAGATTAGAAAAATCAAAAGAACTATTAAATGAATTTGTAGATAAAAGACCAAATGATAGATTATCTTTAGTTGTCTTTGGAGGAGAAGCTTACACAAAAGTACCTTTGACATTTGATCACAGTGTATTAAAAAATATGATTTCTAATATAACAACTGATGATATAACAAGCAATAATAGAACTGCTATCGGTATGGGATTGGGAGTGGCATTAAATAGATTAAAAGATTCTAATTCTAAATCTAAAATTATTATATTAATGACAGATGGTGAAAATAACTCTGGTGAAATGAGTCCAATAGGAGCCGCTGAAGTTGCCAAAGAGTTAGGTATAAAAGTTTATACCATTGGAATTGGAGCTAAAGAAATTGCAGTTCCTGGATTTTTTGGAACTTCATATATCGAAAATAAAGAGCTAGATGAAAATCTTTTAAATCTTATTGCAGAAAAAACAAATGGAAAATATTTCAGAGCTAGTGATTCTAAAGAGTTTCAGAATATTTTTAACGAAATAAATAATTTAGAAAAAAGCAAGATAGATAGTAGAAGTATCTATAATATTACAGAATATTTTGAAGAGTTATTAAAAGTTGCTTTAGTTTTATTTTTATTAGGAATATTTTTTGAATATTTTAAATATATAAGAATACCTTAGGAGGGATAGTTATGGAATTTGGAAACACAACTAGTATTAAATTTATAGTTATCCCTATTTTAACTATTTTATTTTTAATATTAGGAGTAAGAAAAAGAGAGAAAATATTAGAAAGAATAGGTTGGAAAAAAGATACTCTGATTATGGTTGTTAAAACAATTCTTCTTTCTTTAGGTGGAATTTTAGTATTTATAGCACTACTTTCACCACAGAAGTTAAAGGAAGAGGAGAAAATAGAGGTTAAAGGAAGTGATCTTTATGTTCTGATGGATATATCTAAGTCTATGTTGGCTGAAGATACTTATCCAAATAGATTGGAGATAAGTAAAAAAGAATTAAAAGAGATTTTAAATAATCTCAAAGGGGATCGTGTTGGAATTATTCCATTTTCTGATAGTGCCTACGTTCAAATGCCTTTAACTGATGATTATTTTATGGCAATAAATTATATTGATGCAATAGATAGTAAGCTTATTTCAGGTGGTGGAACAGAACTTTTAGAAGCTTTAAAATTAGCAAATGCCTCTTTTGAAAAAACAGGTGCAAAAGATAAAAATGTTATTATTTTTTCAGATGGTGGAGAGAGAAATCCTGAAATTTTAAAGTATGTTAAAGATAATCATATTAAGACTTTTATCTTTGGAGTTGGAACTGATGAAGGAAGTGTAATTCCAATAGATAATGGATTTATAAAAGATAATAGTGGAAATATAGTTGTATCTAAACTGAATGATGATTTTTTGAAAGAGTTAGCTAGAGAGAGTGGTGGACAATATTATTCTTTAAATAACTTAAATACAGGCAATTATCAAAAGTTAATTACTGATATTGGTAAACTAGATAAAACTTCTCAAAGAGATGAAAAATTAAATATTTATGAACAATATTACCAATATCCATTAGGAATAGGACTTTTATTAGTGCTTATTGGATATTTTTTAAGAAGAAAAGAGAAGGAGGGAGAATATGTTTAAAAAAGTATTAGTTCTTCTTCTAGGAATACTTTTAATTATATTTGGGATTCTGAGATTAAAAAGAGATAAAGCAGTTGAAGAGCCTGGATATCTAAAATTTATGAGTGGTAACTCATTAGTAAAAGAAAACAAAACTAAAGAAGCTTTAGAAGAGTATAAACTAGCCATGGATACCAATGAAGATATAAATATAAAAAAGAATTTTGAAATTATTAAAAATAAAGTTGATGAAGAAAAACAAAATCAACAACAAGATAATCAACAAAATCAAGATCAAGATCAAAAAAATAATGAAAATCAACAGCAAAACCAGCAACAAGATCAACAAGATAAAAACAATTCACAAGATAATAATAAGCAAAATGATCAGAAAAATAATGAACAAAACAATAAAGATAAAAAAGATGATCAACAAAATAATCAGAAGCAAGATGAAAATCAAAATAAAAAAGATGATAATAATAATAATCAACAACAGAATCAACAAGAAAATCAAAATGACTCACAAAATAATGAGCCAAACAAAGGAAGTACTCCAAAAGAGTTAACTCCAGAGGAGAAAGCTATGAAGCAAAAAGAAGAGGAGTTAAGAAGTATTATGCAAAGACTTGAAGGAAATGAAAAACAAGCTTTTAAAAATAATGAGAGAGTTTTAAACACAAGTGAAAATAAAAATAGTGAAAATAGATGGTAGAGGAGAGCAGAATGAAAAAAATTAATTTATTTTTAATAATGTTAATGCTTTGTAAATTAACTTTTTCTGAATTAATATTAAACTCTTCTAATTTATCTCCTTCAAAATATGAAGTTTTTAATTTAGAAGTTTCATTTGTAAACGAAGATAAAGAAAAATACAAAATAGATGGTTTAGAAAATTTTGATGTTTTATCCAAAGGCTCAAGTAATAGCTACAATGTAATAAATGGAAAAACAACATCAGTTAAAAGCGATGTCTATAGATTGAAGCCAAAGAAAGATGGAGAATTTACACTAAAACTTATAACTGAAAACGGCAATGAAAAATCTCTTCTAATAGATGTAAAAGAGAACAAGCAATTAGATAAAGTTATGGAAGATAGATTTGCTTTGCAAGTAGATATACCTAAAAAAAGTTATTATTTTGGTGAAAAAATACCTTTTCAAGAGAATTTTATAAGTACTGTTAACATCAGTTCTTTTTCTCAAGTTAAAGCACCAAATTTCCAAGATTTTTCAGTAAAAGATATTACTAAATATAATAACAATAGCTATATACAAAATCAAATAGAATATAAAGGTAAACAAGCCATTGAACTTAATATATTTAAAGGAATTTTGCAAGCTAATAGTAGTGGTGAAAAAAATATTATAACAAGTGAGGTTAAAGTTGGAGAACCTACAAGAGATTTTTTCTATGAAAATACAACTTTAGTTGGGGGAGATAATTTAAAAATAGATATTAAGCCACTACCTGTAGATACACCTAAAAATTTTAAAGATATTGTAGGAACCCTTACCTATAAAGAAAATTGGAAAAATAAAGAGGTTAATGTTGGACAAGCTATTACTTTGAATTTAACTTTATCTGGAAGTGGAAATTTAGCTTTATTAGAAAACTTGCCTATTGAAAATCAAAATGATTTTAATGTTTTTCAAAGTGTAAAAAATTATAATGAAGAGATTAAAGGTGAAAACTATTATAATGAAAAAACTTTTGAAGTAGCATTTATTCCTAAAAATGGAGGTATTGAAAAAACTCCAGAAATAGTTATTCCATATTTTAATACTAACACAGAAAAATATGAAAATTTAATAATTCCATCACAAGAAATAAAAGTTACGGGAAAAAATCTTCAAATAGATGCCTCTTCTAATAATAGACCTATACAAAAAAATATGGAAAATAACAACTCGGTAAATAAGGATGAAATTACTTCTTCAGGAAAATTAACTGATAATTTACAAGAAGTTAATATAAAAGTTCTTGAAACAGAGAAAACTTCAGCTAAAAATATCTATAAATTAGCTTTTGGAATTGTTTCGCTTCTATGTTTAGTAGAATTGATTACAATAATATACCTAGTATTAGATAGAAAGAAGTATAAAAACCATAAAAAAAGATAAATTATTAATTATGAAAAATAATTTTTTAAAAAATAAAAGAGCGATTCCAAAATAAATATTGGAGTTGCTCTTTTTTATAAACTTATTTATTTTTTTTCATAAATTTTTGAAAATGATTACTTTGAGAATCTCTATTAATTGAGCTTTCTTTTGTTTTTCCAGTTTTTTTTGAATCGGACTTATTTTCTAAAGACCCTGCTCTGAAATACTTAGGAAATTTTTCATAAATATTTTTTTGTACTTTTGAATAATCACTTCCATCACCAATAACGAACTCTTCGTATACCTCATCTTCATCGTCAACATAAATAGTAATTTCTAACAAATCGTTTTTCTTTGTTTTTATAAGATTAAAATCTTTTATATTTTCAATTAAAAACTCATCAGCTTCATCATCAATTTTATTTAATACGACTAACTCTCCATCTAATTTTTTTGCTAATTTAATATATCCATCTAAAATTTCAGTTAACATCTCTCTTGTAACATTATACATAACCAAAAACCTCCTTATTATATGTTTTATATTATATTATTATCTCATATTTTATAAAAACTTACAATAATTTCAATATTATTCCAAGTAATAATTATTTTTATTTAATAAAACTTCAGATAAGAGGCATTATATGCAGTTTTGTAATGTAATATATTATAAAATAATAATTATTGTTATTTGATAGTAATTTAATGAAAATTGGACGAATAAAACTTATCCTTACAATTTATATTTTTTATAGTTTAAATACTCAAAAAACAAAAAAGTTGACAATTTTTGTGAAATATAGTACAATAGTCTGTATTTTTATCACTGATATAATCCTGTAATAAGGTCAGGAGTTTCTACAAGCCACCGTAAATGGCTTATTATTAGGAGGAGTAATGGAAAACATTAAACAAAAGAATAATGGTGTGCTAAGGGCTATTGATTCTTATTTTCAACTTAGCCAATACAACACTACAATTTCAACAGAAATAACTGCTGGAATTACAACTTTTATGACGATGGCATACATCTTAATAGTTCAGCCTTTATTTATGAGTGCTGCTGGAATGGATGTTAAAGCTGTTACTATTGTAACTGCTCTGCTATCAGCTGCTTTTTCTATTGTTATGGGTCTTTATACAAATAGACCTTTTGCTATGGCACCAGCTATGGGAGGAAATGCATTTTTCGCTTATACTCTAGTTGCTGGAGGAATGGTTAATTGGCAAACAGCTATGGGAATGGTATTTTTATCTGGAATAGGTTTTTTAGTTCTTACAGTTTTCGGATTGAGAGGACTTATTGTAGAAGCAATTCCTAAAAATTTAAAGTTTGCTATAGGAGTAGCTGTTGGATTTTTTATAGCTATGGTAGGATTTAAAAATGGTCAAATAATGACAATTTCTAATGGAACTATCTCTATGGGAAGTATTTATAATCCAAATACTATATTATCTTTAATCGGACTTTTTATTACAATTGCTCTTGTTTTAAATAAAGTTAGAGGTGGAGTTTTAATTGGTATAGTGATTACTACACTACTTGGAATTCCAATGGGAATAACTCAAATACCTGAGAGCTTTTTCTCTATGCCACCATCAATATCTAGTATAGCTTTTAAACTTGATATAATGGGAGCATTAAAATTTGCATTTTTACCTTTAATATTCACATTTTTCGTAGGAGATTTCTTCTGTACTCTAGGAACTTTATTAGGAGTTTCAGCACAAGCTGGACTTTTAGATGAAAATGGTAATTTACCAGAAGTAGATAAACCTTTCCTAGTTGATTCTATAGCAACTATTGTTGGAGCATTATTTGGTTCTACAACAATAACAACATTTTTAGAGTCAGCAGCTGGAGTTGAAGAGGGAGGAAGAACAGGTCTAACTGCAATATCTACAGGAATTTGCTTTATATTTACAATTTTCTTAACACCAATTGTTTATATAATTCCATCTGCTGCAACAGCACCAGCATTAATTTTTATAGGCATCCTTATGATGACAAGCATGAAGTTTATCGATATGGACGATATGACTGAATTTGTTCCAGCTGTTATTACAATTATGTTTACTGTATTTACAGATAACATGGCATCTGGAATGAGTATGGGTATTATATCTCATGTAATTATAAAGGTATTAACTGGAAGATATAAAGAATTAAATATACCAGTGTTAATTTTAACACTACCACTATTAGGATATTTTATATTCCTATAAAAAATTAATCAAATATCAGATTGAATAAAATTACAAAAGCTGAAGAATAAAAATTCTTCAGCTTTCTTTTATTTTTATTATTTTATAATACCTTTATTTATAAGAAACTTATTAATAATATTTTCAATGGGTTCATTCCCTTCAATTGCCAAAAGATTTAACTCTTGCATCTCATCTTCATTTAAAGCTTCCACAAGAGAATCCAATGCTTCTATAACATCTCCCTTTGTATCTTCAAATCCCTTTCTCATTGTAACCACAACTTCATAAGGAGGAAAAAACTTTAAATCATCCTCTAAAAGAAGCAACTTATGTTTAGCTATCAATCCATCTGTAGAGTAAACTAAAGCAACCTCAATCTTATCTGAAACTAAAGAATTAATAACCAATCCCTGATCCATAGATAGAATACTTTTAAATCTTATATTGTAAGCTTTTTGTATTCCTAAAAGTCCATCTTCTCTCTCCATAAACTCATGAGGACCACTTAAAACCATATTATTTGCATATCTTTTTAAATCACTAATAGCTTTTATTCCATACTTTTGAGCTACTTCTGGCTTCATAGCAAAAGCATATGTGTTTTCAAATCCCATAGGTTCTCTAATATCTAAATTATGATCTGCTAAGTATTCAGATTTTATGATATCAAATACAGTTTTAGCATCTGCCTTCTCTTTCTTTCCTAAATAAGCTGCATATGCTACACCTGTATATTCAGGATATACATCAATATCTCCACTTTTAATAGCCTCAAATATAACTGTTCCTGTTCCAAGCTCCACTGTTTTTACTTTATAATTAGTTTTAGCTTCTATAACTTGAGACATCATTACCCCTAAAATTCTTTGTTCGTTGTAATTTTTATGTCCTACAACTATTGTCGGTATACCTCTACTTTTATTATTTTCATATATTCTAAATCCAATTCCTAATATTAAGATAGCCATAACTATTTTTAAGATTTTTACATTTTTCTTTTTCTCTTTTGGATTTGTCAACATTCCACTAGGAGTCAGTACTTTTTCCAAAACTCCTAAAAAATAGTTTGCCACAAAAGCTAAAATAGCTGTAGGGATAGCTCCAGTTAAAACTAGATTATTATTACTTGTTGATATTCCTCTAAATATAAGTTCTCCCAATCCACCCGCTCCAATTAATGCTGCAATTGTTGCTGTTCCTATTGTAGCTACTGTAGAAATTCTAATTCCTCCCATTATGACAGCTACAGCAATAGGTAACTTAACTTTAGTTAAAACTTGGAAATTAGTCATTCCCATACCGATAGCAGCTTGAATGGTAGATTTATCTACCCCTTTTATTCCAATATAAGTATTTGTTATAATTGGTAATAGTGAATATAAAAAAAGTACAAAAACTGCAGGTTTTATTCCAATTCCCATAATAGGAATTATCAGACCAAATAATGCTAAACTAGGTATTGTTTGAAATATTCCAGCTATAGTCAAAACCACTTTGGAAAGTCTTTCACTTCTAATTATAAAAATTCCTATTGGAACTCCAATTATAATAGCTATCGCTACAGCAAGACCTGTTATCTCTATATGTTGCATAAGTGCAACATGAACCTCAGGTAGTTTTTCTATAAAATATTTTATAAATGAGTTCATATAGCATCACCCGTCTCTAAAGATTCTTCTTCGACTTCAGGAGATGGTGCTATTTTACTAATAGCATTAACTAACCCTAAGTTTGTTATAACTCCCTTCAATCTATTTTTATCATCAACAACAGGTATAACTTTTGCATTTATACTAGACATCTTATTTAAAACATCTAACAAATTACTATCTTTATCTATAGTAGTAAACTCTTTGTCCATAATATCTCTTACTCTTAAAATATTATTTTCCATAGCATATATCAAATTTTTCCTAAATATTATTCCAATAGGTTCACTATATCTTCCACCCTCTGTTTCAGTAACAATAAGAAAATCTGTATCGTGAGTTTTTAATAGATTAAAAGCTCTAGAAATGTTACTTCTCTTTTCAATCGTCCAATAATGTTTAGACATTATATCTGAAACTAGAAGTTTTTTAGGTGTTTTCCAAATTCTATCTTTTCCTATAAATTGCTCTATATATTCAGATGCTGGCCTTTTCAAAATTTCATCTGGAGTATCAAACTGTAAAATCTCTCCATCTTTTAAAAATGCTATTCTCTCTCCTAACTTTATCGCTTCATCCATATCATGAGTAACAAATATAATAGTTTTTCCTAACTCTTTTTGCAGTTTTAAAACTTCATCTTGAATACTTTCTCTAGTTATAGGATCTAGTGCAGAAAAAGGTTCGTCCATCAAAATTATATCAGGATTTGTGGCCAAAGCTCTAGCTATACCAACTCTTTGCTTTTGACCTCCCGACACTTCATGAGGATACTTCTCATAGTATATTTCAGGATCAAGATTTAAAAGATTTAATAATTCATAAGCTCTGTCTTTTCTTCTTTCTTTTTCCCATTTTAAAAGTTTAGGAACGAGCTCTATATTTTCACCAATAGTCATATGAGGCATCAGTCCCTCTTTTTGTATAACATATCCAATTCTTCTTCTAAGAGTTATTGGATCAACTTTACTTATATCTTCTCCATCTATAAGTACAATTCCACTGGACGGATCAATAAGTCTATTTATTAGTTTCATAGTTGTTGTTTTTCCACAACCAGATTCTCCAATTAAAACGACAAATTCTCCAGTTTTTATTTTAAAATCTATATTTTTTAAAATAAGTGTTCTTTTATCATAAGATTTTGTAACTTTTTTAAACTCAATCATATTCAACCACCTCAAAATATAAATTTTTGTAAAATAAAACCTACTACAATGTCTATACTTACTAATCCTATTTTTCCTTTTTTAATTTTTATTTTTTATCTAAGAATTTTTTAATAATTTTTTATATGTAGAGTTTATACCTATAGCACCTAAAGGAGCTGTTATTAAAACACTTAAAATAGCTATAGCTTGCATTACTTCTCCACCTACAACTCCCATTTGAAGTGGAATTCCTGCTTTTGCTGACTGAACAGTTGCTTTAGGAAGATAAGCAATAACACAAAATAATCTTTCTTTATATGTTAAATTTGTACCAATTAACGCAATTAAAACTCCAATTGATCTTATAGATAAAGAATATGTTAAAATTGTTAATCCGATGAAAAAGTAACCACCTACTAATCCTGGATTTATAGCCATTCCTACAAAAGTAAATAGATATATTTTTCCATATTTCCATATCTCATTCATTCCTTTATGAATTTCTTTATACTTTTCTACTTGATAATAACGAATAAAAAATCCCAGAGACATTATTGTTAATAGTGAATTATATAAAGTAAAATGAAACTTATTTTCTATAAATCTAAGGACTAAGCAAATTGTAAAAACTACAGCTATTTTTATCTTGTTATTATTTATTTTTAAATAACTATATTTTCCAATCAATCCCACTAACCACCCAATTATTAAACTGACTACAATAGATACAGGTATAAGAAATAGTTGAGTTTTAAAATCAAAAGTTCCACCATCAAGTTTTTGAAAATATATTGCTAAAAAAGATGTAAATAGAGTAATAGCTATCGTATCATCTGCAGATGCTCCTACTAATAATAACTGTGGAATAGATTTTTTTTGACCAATATTTTTGTCTATCAAACTTACCATAGATGGAATCAAAACCGCTGGACTAACAGCAGCTATAATAAATCCTAAAATAGCTCCTTGAATAAAAGTAAAACCTAAAAAAATAGTTGATAAATATGCTATTGCAAATCCTTCTAAAGTTGCAGGAATAATACTTAACAATATAGCTGGACGACCTATTTTTTTTATTTGATCGGCACCTATACCAAGTCCCCCAATAAATAAAACTATTATTAGAGCTACATCTTTTAAAATTGGTGCTAATTCAAGAGCTAACTCTGGTGTCTTGTTCAGACCATATGGTCCAATTAAAACTCCTGCAATCATCATTCCAATTAAAGACGGGAACTTAATCTTTTCAAAAATCTTTCCTACATAATTTGAATAAAATGCTAAAAAAATAAAAAAAAGTAAAATAATAAAGTAATTCATCTCTCTCCTCCTTAAAATAAAAAAGACTCCTACCCTTAAAAAAAGAGTAGGAGTCATTAGCTTTCGCGTTTAATGGCGAACTCCATCGCCTATTTATTAAATTAATCTTTTATTATTATACCATATTTTTAAATAAAGTAAAGAAATAATTTTACTGTATACAATATAGCTAATGTGTTCTGTTAAAATATGAATTGTACTTGACACAATAATTCTTTTATTATAAAATATGTTAGAAATAAAATTTCAAAAACAAATGTATTTAGGAGGGAAAAATGTTTAGTTATTTACAAAAAATAGGTAAAGCACTAATGGTTCCTGTTGCAGTTTTACCAGCTGCTGCAATTTTATTAGGATTAGGTTACTTTATTGACCCAACTGGTTGGGGAGGAAATAGTGCATTAGCTGCATTTTTAATTAAATCTGGGGCTGCGATAATAGATCAAATGCCTATATTATTTGCTGTTGGGGTTGCCTTTGGAATGTCTAAAGACAAAAATGGTTCTGCTGCTTTAACAGGTTTAGTAGGTTTCTTAGTACTTACTACATTATTATCACCTGGTGCTGTTGGACAGATTATGAAAATAGACAATGTACCTGTTGGATTTAGTAAAATAAATAACCAATTTATAGGTATTTTAGTTGGAGTTATCTCTTCAGCTTTATATAACAGATTTAGTGATGTTGAGTTACCTAAAGCTCTTTCATTCTTTAGTGGAAAAAGATTAGTTCCAATCATTACATCATTTGTTATGATTATAGTTGCTTTCCTTTTAATGTATGTATGGCCAACAATTTATGATGGATTAGTTAACTTTGGAGAGGGAATCAGCGGAATGGGAGCTGTTGGAGCAGGTATCTATGGATTCTTAAACAGACTTTTAATTCCTGTTGGATTACACCACGCTTTAAACTCAGTATTCTGGTTTGACGTTGCTGGAATTAATGATATTCCTAAATTCTTAGGTGGAGCTCAATCAATTGCAAACGGAACTGGAATCCCTGGAGTTACAGGAATGTATCAAGCTGGATTCTTCCCTATTATGATGTTTGGTCTTTTAGGAGCAGCAGTTGCTTTCGTAAAAACAGCTAAACCTGAAAATAAGGATAAAATTAAATCTATCATGATTGCTGCTGGATTTGCAACTTTCTTAACAGGGGTTACTGAGCCATTAGAGTTTGCATTCATGTTCGTTGCACCTGGATTATATTTAGTTCATGCTATATTAACTGGAATCTCATTATTTATAGCTGCTACTATGCACTGGATTGCTGGATTTGGATTCTCTGCTGGATTAATAGATATGTTATTATCATCTAGAAATCCATTAGCTACAGGATGGTATATGTTAGTTATACAAGGTATTGTATTCTTCTTCTTATACTACTTCATATTCTACTTCATCATTACAAGATTTAATCTTAAAACTCCTGGAAGAGAAGATGCTGATCCTTCAGAAGAAGTAAATGCACCATCAAAAGCTTCTACAAATGATGAGTTAGCTGAAAGAATGCTACCACTTTTAGGTGGAACTGATAACTTAGTGACTGTAGATAACTGTATAACTAGATTAAGACTTGATGTTAAAGATAGTTCATTAGTTAATGAAGCAGAAATCAAGAAATTAGGGGTAGCTGGAGTATTAAAACCAAGTAAAACTTCTGTTCAGATTATCGTTGGAACTCAAGTTGAGTTTGTAGCTAACGCTTTAAAAAGAATGACAGGAAAATAATTTTAAAATATAAAGGTTGTCTATTTGACAGCCTTTTTTATTTTATCTTAAAATTTGAATTTTGCCAAATTCAGTGATACACTGTATTAAAGAAGAAATAATTTAGGAGGGGCTTTTATGAGAGTACTTCATACTTCTGATTGGCATTTAGGCAAAAAGCTTGAAGGACAATCAAGAATATTAGAACAAAAACTATTTATTAATGCTCTAGAGTCAGTTATAAAAGAGGAAAAAATTGATTTAATTCTTTTAGCTGGAGACATATATGACACTTATAATCCATCAGCTGAGGCCGAGAAACTATTTTTTGATAGTATAAAACAATTATCTTTAAATGGGGAAGTAGGAATTATAATAATTCCCGGTAATCATGATAATCCTCAAAGATTAACTGCTGTATCTCATTTAGCTAAAGATTATGGAGTTATAATCTATGATAGTGCATTCCAAGAAATCACTATAGGAAAATACGGTACTCTAAATATTTATAATTCTGTTCCAGGTGGAATTTTCATAGAAAAAAATAATAAAAAAATATATATATATAATCTTCCTTTTCCAAGTGAAGCTACTTTAAACGAAACTTTTGATGATATCAAGTTCAATACTAGAATCAAAGAGATTTTAGAAGAGGGTGTCAGTTACAATAATGAAAATATACCTAGTGTAGTAATGACTCATATCTATGTAGCTGGAGCTATGGGTGAGGGAGAAGTTGCTTTAGAACTTGGTGGGTCACGTGCAATTGCTACTAGTGATTTACCAGATGTCGATTACATAGCTTTAGGACATGTTCATAAACCAATGTGCTTTGCAAATAAAAAAGCTTATTACTGTGGTTCTCCTATCGAGTATAGAGTAACTGAAAATAGATTTGATAAAAAGATTTTTGTAGTTGATATTTTAAAAGATTCAACTACTGTAAAGGAGATACCTTTAGAAAATTATAAACCTATAAGAGAATATAGCGTAATTGGAGCAGATGAGGCTATTAATAAATCTCTAGAACTTATTGATAAAAACGAGTGGATTTATTTAAATGTAGAGTTGGAAGAACCTCTTACAAATTCTGTTATTAGAAAAATTAAATCTAATAAAAATATTTTAGAAATAGTTCCAATTATAAAAGTAAAATCAAAAGAAATTGAAGTTACAAATTATAACGAACAAACTCTCGAAGAGGCTTTTATTGAGTTTTATAAAGAAGAAACAATGGGATTACCTCCAAATGATAACATAACGAAACTTTTCTTAGAAATTTTAGAGGAGGGAGAAAGCAATGAGACCAATTAGATTAGAAATAACTGGATTACAAAGCTTTTCTAAAAAGCAGATAGTTGACTTTGATGCTCTAACAACTCTTGGACTTTTCGGTATTTTTGGTGAAACAGGAAGTGGAAAATCTACAATACTAGATGCCATGATTTTTGCAATATTTGATGAAATACCAAGAACTATGGGTAGTAAAGGGAAAAATATAAGACCATGTTTAAATCAAGATAGTGATATTTTAGAGGTTTATTTTAAATTTGCACTTGGAAAGGATATCTTTGAAATAACTAGATGTTATAAGAAAAAGTTTTCTAGAAAAGGTGAGGAGAAATTTGAACAAAGCAATCCTATTTTAATTTTAAATGGAGATGTTATAGCTGATACTGTTAAAAATGTAGAAGGCAAAATAAATGAATTCTTCGGTATAAGTGTAAATGATTTTACAAGATCAGTTGTTTTACCTCAAGGTAAGTTCAGTGAGTTTTTAAAATTAAAAGGTGCTGATAAGATGACTATGTTAGAAAATATCTTCGATTTAGAACGATATGGAACTAAAATGTCTGAAAAAATAAAAGTTAGAAATAATAAATTAAAAGAAGAGATTACATCTTTAGAAAACCAAATTAAAGGAAAAGGAGATTGTTCATTAGAAACAATAAATAATCTTAAAGCCACTTTAGCAACTAAAGAGGAAGAGTACAATAATCTTTTATCGAGTAAAAAAGAGCTATCTCAGGAATATAGTGAATTAAAAGAACTAAAAATTTTATTTGAAAAACTAGAGTCATATACATATGAACTTCAAAGATTAGATTTAGACAAAGAAGATATTAATCTATGTAAAAATATTTTAACTAAGCATGAAGTTGCACAATCCTTCAAAAGCGTTATTGATGAAATAACAAATCTTAAAGAAAGTATTTTTAACAATCAGAATAATCTCTTAAAATCAAAAAGTACTTTAGAGAATCTAAACTCAGCCCTTGAAAATCTTAAAGAACAAGAGAGAGAAAAGCAGATTGAATTAGATAAATTAATACTAGAACTAAATAATTTAAAAGTAGATTATACTGAACTTGATAATTTACGTAAAGGAGATCAATATATTAGATCATTAAAGTTTAAAGAAAAGCTTTTAGAAGAAACTTTAATAGATTCTAATTCAATCTCTTCTAACTTAAAATCTTTATATGAAAAATTGAAAGTTGATAATCTATCTTTAGAAAGTGAAAATAATAATCTTCAAAACCTTGAAAAAATAGATAAGGATAAATTAATTTCTCTTGAAGATGAAATAAAGAAATTAAATGCTGATATTAAGCTATTAGAAGAAAAACTAAAGGAAAAAAATAAATTAGAAGTTGAAATTAAAGAGGACAATTCTTTAAAAATTTCGATTACAGCAGAGTTGGAAAATTGTTTAATACAAATTAAAAATATTAACCAGCAACATTTAGAAAGTAAAGCTTTCGAAATATCTAAAAATCTCATTCATGGAGAGTCTTGTCCAGTTTGTGGATCAAAAGACCATCCAAATCCAGCTAAAGAAATTCAAAATATAGATACATCTATTTTAGATGAATTATCTAAAAATAAAGAAAGATTAGAAAAATCTATATTAGAGATAGATACAAAGCTTAATTATCGTTTGGAAAAGTTATCTGAATTGAATAGGTTAGACAATATAGATATTCTAAAAAGTGCATTAAAAATTAAAGAAAACAATATAAATGATTTAAAGGTTAAAGAAAAAGAGATTTTAGAAAATGAAAAAGAATTAAATAATAAAATTTCCACTTTGAAATCAAATATAAAAAATTCTTCATCTAATATAACTCAAAAAGAGAATGACTTAAATAAACTCAAAGAAAAATTAACTTTATATGAAAAAGAAATTTTAGAGGAGAGAGAAAATATATCTCTTCTTAAACTTGAAAGTGATTCTTTAGATTTCATTAGTAGCAGAAAAACTTTACTAGAAAATATGGATAAAGAGTATCGTGAGGTATTTAATAAAAAAGAAAATTTAGATATATCTCTTAGAGGAGTGAGAGATAATATTTTTAAAGATTTTAATGCGATTCAAACTCTTTCTCTTGAAGTAATTAGTTTAGAAGAAAAGAATAATCATTTAAAAGATAGTTATAATGATAAAAAAGAGTGGTTAAAAATAGAAGCTACTAAAAATGGATTTTTATCTATTGAAGATATCTTAAACCACATCTTAGAAAATAGCAAAATAAATATATTAAAAGATAAAATATCATCATATGAAATAGATAGTATAAGATATCAAAGTTTAAAAGATGAGGTAATGAAATCTATTGATAATAGAGTTTTTAATAAAGATAGATGGAGTGAGTTGGAAGAAAAACTTGAAGGTCTAACAATTAAAGAGAATAATCTTTTTAAAGAGATTACAGAACATAGAGGTGATTTAAATAGGCTCGAACAACTAGCCTTAGAATCTAAAGAGCTTTTAGAAAAAATAGATAAACTTATTTTAAAACAAGATGATATCATCACTCTTCAGAAAAAATTTGAAGGAAGAAAATTTGTAAAATTTCTAGCTAGAAAAAAATTAGATTATATAGCTTATGAAGCATCTAAAAGATTACAAAAAATTACAAGAGGTAGATATATTTTAACAGTTGATAATAACTGTGATTTTAATATTGTAGATGCTTTTAATAGTAACTTTACTAGAGAGTGTTCAACACTTTCAGGAGGAGAAACTTTTATCGTATCTCTTGTGCTAGCTTTAGCCTTATCTAGCCAACTACAGTTAAAAGGAAAAATACAGCTTGAGTTTTTCTTTTTAGATGAAGGATTTGGAACTTTAGATGCTACTCTTCTTGATAGAGTTATTGAAATTCTAGAAGAGATCAGATGGAAAGATGCAATGAAAATAGGAATTATAAGTCACGTTGAAGATTTAAAAATTAGAATTCCAAGAAGATTAGAAGTTACTCCAGCAGTTCCTGGAGAATCAGGTAGTATAATAAAATTAATATAAAAATGAATGCGAGGTTTTAATGAGAACAATTGGAGTATTTGATTCTGGAGTAGGGGGAGTTTCAGTATTAAAAGAGGTTATAAAAGAGTTTCCCTATGATAATATCATCTATTTTGGAGATAGTCTACATGCTCCTTATGGGGATAGAGAGATTGAAGAGATTCGTGCGCTCTGTCTAAAGGTCTCAGACTTCTTAGTTTATGAAAAAAAAGTTGATGCTATAGTTATAGCTTGTAATACAGCTACTGGAGCAGCCATGCACATAATGAAAGAAAGATATCACATTCCAGTTGTTGGAGTGGTAAATAATGGTGTTAAAGAAGGAATAAGAGTAACTAAAAATAAAAACATTGGAGTTATTGCTACTCCTGCTACAATTAAAATGGATATCTATTTAAAAGAGTTCAATAGAATTGATAAAAATTTAAATATTTATCAAGTTAAATGTCCACTTTTTGTTGGAATGATTGAAAGAGGATGGATTGACAATGAAGAGAGTAATCAGTTAATTAAAGATTATTTAAGTAATCTACCTCAAAATGTTGATACTCTTATTTTAGGATGCACCCATTATCCATTAATTGAAAAATATATAAAAAGACATTTTATTGGAAGTATTGTAGACCCTGCCAAAGAGACTGCAAAGTCTTTAAAAACAATTATAGGTGAAGGGGGATCTTCTGAAAAAACATCTATAAAATTTTTTGTTAGTGGTGATTGCCAAAAATTCAAAGAAGTTGCTCAAGAGTTTTTAGGAACAAATATCGATAAGGTCGAAAAAATTATCTTATAGGAGAGTATTTTATGAAAAGGATTCGTTTGTTTTTATTTCTTATTTTTACAATGAGTGTTGCTCTTTTTTCAGCAACAATTAATATAGTGCAAGAAGGAGATCCTAGAACATTTGATCCTCATTTTGGAAACGATGGATTTTCTTTAAGAATAAATCGTTTATTATATTCTAGACTTTTAGAAAAAAATTCAAATATGGAAACTGTTTTAGGAGTAGCTAAAAGCTATAAATTTATAGATAATAAAACTATTGACTTTACTTTAAAAGATAATGTTTTTTTTCAAAATGGAGAGAACTTAACTTCTGAAGATGTTAAGTTCTCTTTTGAAAGAATGAAAAAATCTCCTAGAATTGCAGGAATATTACCTCCTATCAAAGAGATTATTATAAAGGATAAATATAATTTTCAAATGATTTTAGAAAAACCATTTTCAGCGATTATAGATCAACTTACTCATCCTGCGCTAAGCATTGTGAGCAAAAATTATCTAACAAAAAATCCAGATATTTTAGTGGAACAACCTATGGGAAGCGGTAAATATATTTTAGAAAGCTGGTCTCCAGGAGAGGGATTAGTACTTGAAAGATTTGAAAACTATTTTGATACTAAGCCAACTTACGAAAAAATAAATATAAAAACAATACCTTTAGCAACAAATAGAACTATAGCCCTTGAAACAGGAGAAGCTGATATAGCTTTTTCTCTACCACCTCAAGATGAAAAAACTATTAATAATAATGGGAATTTAAAATTTATATCTAAGCCATCATACTCATATACATATATGGGGCTAAATTTACAAAAAGATACTTTTAAAGATTCTAATATAAGAAGAGGGTTAAATTTAGCTATTGATAAAGAAGCTATCTTGGAAGTAGTTTTAAATGGAGAGGGAAAAATTGCTAACTCTCCAGTTGCTGAAGGAGTAAAAGGTCACAATCCAAATCTAAAAAATTTAGGATATGATAAAAATGAAGCTTCAAAACTTCTAGCACCTTTAAAAGATAAGATTCTTACTTTAGCTACAATGAGTAATAATATAGATATTCAAACTGCTGAAATTATTGCTGGATATTTAAATGATATTGGTGTTAATGTTCAAATAACTGTTTTAGAACCTAGTATTTATTGGGTTAAAACTAATAGTGGAGAGTTTGATATGTTTATAGGATCTTGGGGAAGTGTTACAGGAGATTCTGACTATGCTCTTTATCCAACTCACCACTCAAGTGCTTTTGGTGCTCCAGGAAATCGTACATTTTTTAGTGATGAAAAAGTTGATAAACTTTTAGAAGAGGCTAGAAGTACTTTAGATAAAAATAAAAGAGAAATAATCTATCAGCAAGTTCAAGAGATTATTGTAAATAATAATAGTGAAGTTATGCTATTTTATAGAGACTTAAATGGTGCACTTAATAAAAAAGTACAAGGCTTTGAAATGTATCCAATCCCAATACATGATTATTCTTTAGGAACTATTCATTAGAATGATGATTCAAATTAAAGGAAAGCATTTGACTTTATGGTATCTATGAGGTAATACATATGGTAATTAAGATAATAGAAGGGGTTGATACCATGATTATAGCTTATGAAAAATTAACTAACTCTTACAGAAATATTGTTAAAGAAAATCTATTCCATATTGGAGAGGGACTTATTCTAGATAGAGAGAATAATGTTTTACATAGATTTGAAAATATTAATGATATTACCTTAGATACTTTAAAAACACTTAATAAGCTTAAAGAGGAGATTGTTATAGTATATCCTTGCAATTTAAGAGATAGAAAAACGACTCTTGATGTCTGTGTAGAATCTTATGTAATTAGACATTATAACTTAGAAACTATATTTGATGCGATTCATGGCTGCCAGTGCACAAAGAGAAACATCAAACTTTTATGGAATGTGGACTTAAGACATTGTAATGTTTTCTTTTAAAAAATACAGTTAGATTACATTTTAATCCACAAAAAATCTTTTTTTACACAATTTAACATAGTGTGATTTAAATCACACTATGTTTTTTTATTTTTAATATAAAATGCTAGTATATCATTTAATTGAGGAGGAATATATGTTTTTTGAGGCAGTTGAAAAAGTTGCAAATGCAGGGGTTAGCAAATCTAATTTTTTAAAAAATAGTTTTGGAAAATACTTTGTCTTATCAACTTTTGCTGGATTTTTTGTTGGATTAGGAATTTTATTAATTTTCTCTATTGGTGGATTAGCAGCACCAGTTATTGGACCTTTAGGTGCTAGAACACTTATGGGAGCTTGCTTTGGAGTAGCACTGAGTTTAGTTATTATGTGTGGTAGTGAACTTTTTACTGGAAATAACTTTGTTATGACAATATCTACACTATCTAAAAAAACAACTTGGGCTGATACTATTAAACTTTGGGTTGTATGTTATTTTGGAAACTTAGCTGGATCTATTTTATGTGGATATTTATTCTCTCTAACAAATTTAACTGTTCACTTTGTTCCTGGAGCTGAAAGTGTTGGTAAATTTATGGGAACTATAGCCACACTAAAGGCTACAGCACCTTTCTGGGATCTATTTTATAGAGGAATACTTTGTAATATACTTGTTTGTTTAGCTGTTTGGTGTTCTATAAAAATGACATCTGAATCAGGTAAATTGATTATGATTTGGTGGTGTCTATTTGCTTTCATAACTGTTGGTTTAGAACACAGTATTGCAAACATGACTCTTTTCTCAGCATTAATGTTTAAAGAACCACAATTCTTTATGGGAATGATTGTTAACTTAATTCCAGTAACTTTAGGAAATATGCTTGGAGGAGTTGGATTAGGAGCAGCATACTATTACGTATCTAAAAAAGATTAATTTCAAAAGATTAATAAAAGGTATCTATTTTGTCAAAAATAAAATAGGTACCTTTTTTATTTTTAGTGATATAATATAATAATATTGTAATAAATAAAATCCCAGGAGGATATATGAATAAATTAACAGCAAAAGAAAATTTAATTCTAAAAAAATACTTTGGATATGATGAGTTTAGAAAGGGACAACATGATATCATTAAAAATATTTTACAAAGAAATGATACTCTAGCTATTATGCCAACAGGTGGTGGAAAATCTATATGTTTTCAAATACCAGCCTTAATTTTTGAAGGAGTTACTATTGTCATTTCTCCTTTAATATCACTTATGAAAGATCAAGTTGATGCTTTAAATGAAAATGGTATCCCTTCTGTATTTATAAATAGTAGTCTTTCAAATTCACAATGTGAGATTATTTATAATGCTCTTCTTTTTAATAAATACAAAATAATTTATATTGCACCTGAAAGATTAGAGAATTCTAGATTTTTATCAGTAATAAAAAATATTAATATATCTCAAATCGCTATTGACGAAGCTCATTGCATATCTCAGTGGGGACATGACTTTAGAGTTAGCTATAAAAACATTAAAAATTTTATCCAAGATATAAATAGTAATCCAGTAATATCAGCTTTTACAGCTACAGCTACTCCTGAAGTTACTGAAGATATTTTAGAAAGTTTAAATATTGAAGCAACTATATTTAAAAATGGATTTAAAAGAGATAATTTAAAGTTTTCTGTTTTCAAAAATGTAGATAACCTTAAATTTATAAAAAAATTTATTGAAGAACACCCTGAGGAAAGTGGAATAATATATACTTCTACAAGAAAAGAGTGTGAACAAATTTATGAATTTCTTTCTAAAGAAAAGAGTGTTGCTAAATATCACGCTGGTCTTTCTGATAATGAGAGAATGAGTAATCAAGAGGATTTTCTTTTAGATAGATGTAAAATAATTGTCGCAACCAATGCTTTTGGAATGGGTATTGATAAATCCAATGTAAGATGGGTTATTCATAATAACCTACCAAAAGATATTGAAAGTTATTATCAGGAAGCTGGTAGAGCCGGTAGAGATGGTCTTATTTCAAGTTGTATTCTACTTTATAATCCTAAAGATATTATTATTCAAAAATTATTCATTGAAAATGAAAATTTATCTCCAGAAATAGCTAAAGTTAGATACAGTAAACTTTCTGCTATGGAAAATTATACTAGAACTAACGGCTGTCTTATTGAATACATTGTAAACTATTTTGAAAATAAACCTTTGGCTGAGAACTGTGGAATGTGTGGAAATTGTGAAAATAAAGGTGAACTTATTGATATAACTATTGAAGCTCAAAAAATCATTTCATGTGTTGGAAGATTGAATAATAAATATGGCGCAAAGCTAATTTTAGATATTTTAAAAGGTTCTAACAACGCAAGAATTAGAGAAAATCGTTTAAATGAACAGTCTACATATGGGTGCTTAAAAGACAAATCCTCTAACTATATAAAAACAGTTATGGATTACCTTATAGGAAGTGATTTTATTGAAAGTACTGAGGGTAAATACCCACTTTTAAAATTAAAAGAGAGTGCTTATATTTTTATAAAATCTAAAGAAACTTTATCTATGAAAGTTTTAAGTAATGATAATGATTCTGTTATGAAAAAAGAAAAATTCAACGATAAAAAAACTTCTTTACCTCTTATTCCTGGTGGAGAACAGCTATTTAATCTTCTATCAGAATATAGAAGTAAAACTGCTCATGATAATCATGTTCCATCTTATATAATTTTTTCTGATAAAACTATTATTGATATTTGTAATTATAAACCTAAAGAAAAAGATGACCTTCTAAAAATAAATGGAATTGGTGAAGCTAAATTTGAAAAATACGGTAACGATATCCTTTCTATTGTAAATAACTATATAAAAAAATAATTTTTCAAACAATATATAAAGAGATAACTCCATTACATAATAAAGTTATCTCTTTTATTAATTTTATTTAAAAATCATTATCTGACTACTACTTCCAATTCTATATGGAATCATCCAAGTTCCCAATCCTGAACTTACATATGTATGTGTCTCTCCTATTTTTCTGTACCCACCAGAGTTTTCATACATATAATCTACTACTAAATTAAAAGGAAATAGTTGCCCTTTATGTGTATGACCTGACAAATATAAATCTACTTTTTCATTTCCTAACTCTTTTAAAGATTGAGGATTATGATCAATAACTATAACAGAACTTTTTTTATCGATATTTTTTAAAAGTTCATCTAACGATTTTCTCTTTTTATTATATCTATCATCTCTTCCTACAATTGTTATTCCTTCAATCTCTACTATTTCATCTCTTAAAATATTTATTCCAAGATTTTTTATATATTCAATATTTCCATCTATTCCACCATAGTATTCATGATTTCCTAAAACTAAATAAATTCCATGTTTAAAGTTCGTTTCATCAATTATACTTTTAATATCATCTGTTACACTCTTATATGAATTATCTAAAAAATCTCCACCTATAAGAACTAATTCAACATCCTCATTTTTCATTTTTTCAAAAGCTGTTTTTAATTTACTCCCATCAAATTTCCCATTTAAATGAACATCACTTATAAAAGCAAATTTTAAGTTTTTTTCATTTTTAATTATCTCTTTTGGTGTTTCATAATTTTCTACAGCAATATTTTTAAAGTTTTTATATCCTAAAATTGACAGAATACCTAAACTAAAAATCATAAAAACATGAAAACTCGTCTTTCTGTAACTAACCTCTTTTAATATATCAATTGAAAACATCTTAAAAACAAGGGCAATTGATAAAAGAATTAAAGCTCCAAATATTATATAGTTAAGATAAAATAGATAATGTCCTAAAAAAATTTCTAAAGATACACTCCTTTTATTTCGATAAAAATAAAAAAGAACAAAAGGTAAAAAAGTAAAAATTGGTATAAAAAGAAAATACCATAAGCTTCCATATATTTTATAAAAAATATACGCTACTCCTAATATAGGAAGTATTAATAATAGCAATCTTTGTAAAATCCAAATCATCGTTCCTCCATTTTAGTGAGCTAATTTTTAAACTGTAAAATATTATATCACTTAGAGTAAACTCTAAGTCAATAAAAAAACTGTAGATTGATTTTACTCCTTCTACAGTTTTATTCAGTTTAATTATTTACCAATATCATTTTCAGCACCAGAGTAGATAATTCCGTTCCAGTTAACCATATTTCTTTCAATTGCTACCTCTTCTAAGTTAACACCTTCTAATGCAAACTTTTTAAACTCATTGAATCCTGTTCTATCAACAATATATCCGATGTGTTCTTTTGGAAGTGCTCTGTTAATATATGTATCTACATATCTATATGTATTTTTAATAATTTTTATTATGCTCTCTTCATCAGCCCATAAAATCCAATCTTCAGCAAGTCTTGGATTTTTCTTTCCTGTTCTACCCATAATGGCAAGTCTATAATACTTTTTCTCATCTCTAACCCAAGATGATGTTGGACAGTTTAAAACACACTCTCCACACCCTATACATTTACTATGTTCTCTTATAACTGTATAGTTTTCTGCTCTTAAAGCACCTGTCGATAATCCTTTACATTTTTTTACACATGCTCCGCATGAAACACATCTCTCTTTTTCGTATAAAGGCATAGTCATTCCAATAATACCAAAGTCATGCATTCTTGCTTTGATACAATCATTGGGACATCCTGTTAAAGCAATTTTAAAATGGAAGTCATTAGGGAAAACTTCTTTTTCTATTTTTTTAGCAAAGTTTGTCGTATTATATTGAGCTTTAGGACAAACACTATTTCCAATACAAGCTGTTATATTTCTTGTTCCAGCTGCTGGATATCCATTTCCCTCTCCATTTGGTTGATTAATATCAAAACCATCAATTAAAACTTGAATCTCTTTATTTACTTCATCAATTTTTGTAATATCAATACCTTTAATTTCAAATCCTTGACGAGTTGTTATATGAACTTTTCCGTTTCCATATTTTGAAGCTATTTCAGAAACTTTTAAAAGTAGTTCTGCCGTTATCTCTCCACCAGGAACTCTAACTCTTAAAGCTGTTTTTTTTCTATCTTTTGTTATTCTATACGCATTTTTTGTAAAACTTTTTCTACTTAACTCTAAAGCCATGGTCTCCTCCTAATCTAAAAGCGTTTTAGCTTTTACATAATTAAATATAGGTCCTTCTAAACAAACATATGTTTCATCAATTTTACAATGTCCACACTTTCCTACAGCACAAGACATATTTCTTTCAAAAGAAACCCAAATTTTGTCCTCTGGAATTCCTAACTTTAAAAACTCTAATGCAGAGTATTTCATCATCATAGGAGGCCCTACTATAACAACTTCTAAATTATCAAAATTTTCATACATTTTTAGATGAGGAATATACTCAGTTACAAGTCCTACACATTCTCCATCAATTCCACAACCTTTATCTACAGTTAAAATCATTGGAGCTTTTTTTCTCCACTCATCTATCTCTTTTTTAAATAGAATAGATTCTTGATCTTTAAATCCAAAAATTAGCTCAATATTTGTATTCTCATCATCTATAAAATGCTTTATTAATGGTCTTACGGGAGCAGTTCCACTTCCACCAGCAACTACAATAACTCTTTTTCCAGAGTATGTCTCCATAGGGAAACAATTTCCATAAGCTCCTCTTAAAAATATTGAATCTCCTGGTTGAAGATTGAATATTGCATCAGTAACTTTTCCAACTTTTCTTATTAGAAACTCAATCCATTCCTCATCGTGATTATAATTAGCAACAGATATCGGTGCTTCTCCTACCATAGGAATAGATAGTTGTATAAATTGTCCTGGAGCTGGTTTTATAGTTGTTTTAACTTTAAATAACCACTCAATTGGACTCTCTTGAACTATTGATAAAATTTCTCCTCTTTCAGGCATATATATATTACTCATTATTATCACCTAACTTTTTAGATAGTTTATTTATACAGTTTATATAAGAGATATACTCTGGACAAGCATCGTCACATCTTCCACATCCAATACACATATGTGTTCCAAATCTTTTTTTATAATCAGATATTTTATGCATAACTTTAAATCTCATTCTGTCTCCAGATTTTTGTCTAAACTCATGTCCACCAGCCATAGTTGAAAACCCATCTACGTGGCAAGAAGCCCAAACTCTTCTTCTCTCTCCAGTTTTAGAGTTATCTCTATTAAAAATATCCTGAGTTGTAAAACAAGTGCAAGTAGGACAAACAAAATTACATCTTCCACACTTAATACATCTATCGTAATCTCTCCACATCTCATCATTTATAATATCTTCTAACTCTATATTTTCAGGAACTGTAACTTTTTCAACATTTTCTGTTACAAACTCCATTTGAAACTCTTCATCTTTTCCGTCATTAAAGAACTCGTTTAACTCTTCATCTTTTATATGAGTATAAACTGCACCATCTTTAAATGTAAGACCTAAGTTATAATTCTCTGTTGTATTTGTTCCCATTGAAGCGCAGAAACAGCTCTCCCATCCTTTTCCTGGGCAGCCAATAACTGCAAATTTAACCATTTTTTTTGCATCTGCATAATACTCATCTGCAAATTTGTTATTTAAATATATATTATCTACTCTTTCAATAGCATGAAGATCGCAACTTCTTAATAAAACTAAAGCTTTTTTTGTTCTTCCTTCTGGCTTTTTAAACTCATTTTCATTAAAGTAAAATATTGTTTGTCTTATAGGTAGTAGAATCTCTTTAGCTGAATAGTAACTTTTATCTTTTAGATTGATCTCTTCTAATTTAGTTATCTTCTCATATTTAACTAAATCAGTATCAGAGAACGTTCCTTTAAAAGGAAGTGTAACTGGAGCATAGATATCATACTCTTTTGATAAATTTAATAATGCTGTATTAAATTCATCATTTGTTAATAATTTTTTCATCTCTTCACCTCTTATACAACTGTTTTTATACTAGTATCTCATTCTATTACTTTATATAGAAAAAAATGTGTGACTCTAGTCACACATTTCTATATTGACAAAAAATAAATTTTTTTAAGATCAATTTGTAATCTTATTATTTTTCTCCTCTGAAAAGTTCAGTGATTCCCTTAATAAATACTCTAACATATTTATCTCCAGCTTCTCTGTAATTTTTATGATCTGGTCTTCTGAAAATTGCACTTAATTCTGATTCAGACATGTTAATTCCACCAGTCTTAAATGCATCTATCATATCCTCACTTCTAAAAGCTAAAGCAATCTTTAATTTTCTTAGGATGTAGTTATTTATATTTTTATTATTTGGTACTTCCTCAGTTTTTTCTGGAGCATTTTTTTGCGGTCCTCTTTTATAAGTTATAAGTCCACTTAAAAATACATCTAAAGTTTTATTGTTACAAGTTTTAAAGTTTTCATCTTCTGGCTTACTTAAAAGAGCTGTTAACTCTTCTAAAGAGATATTCATTCCTCCTAATTTGAAAACTTCCATCATAGCTTTATCATTTATTCTTAAAGCATATCTAACTCTTCTTAGAACGTCATTATTTGTCATTTGTTCCTCCTATTTTTTTTTAATTTTACTCATAATTATACCACAAATATAGGAGTATTCCTATTTTTTATTTTAACGTCTATAAAAATCTCTGATTTCTTTTTTTAAAATAAAAATTTGTCCATTTTCAACTTTTACAAGGCCTAACTCTTTAAGTTTTTTTATACCTCTTGAAACTGTTTCCCTATTAGTTCCTAACATATCTGCCAAATAGGTGTTATTTACTTTTACTGTAAAACCATGAAATTCCTTGTGTTCATATCCAAAATCTTTTGCTAACTTCCATAATTTTGCAGCAATTCTTTTATCCATAGAGATAGTTGTTGTATTTTTTAATTGTCTATATAATCGTTTTGTTTTTTTTGAAAGAGATTTTATCATTAAGATAGCTAAATCTGGATACTTTAAAATTAATCTTTTAAGCTCTTTTATTGGAATAATCATCACTTTAACATCAGTAAAAGCATCACAACTAACACTTGTCTTTTGTGATTCATCATATACCATAGTATCATTTAAAAATGAATCTTTTCCCAGCAAATAGATTATTTTTCTTTTTCCATCTGAATTATCTTTATATACTGTAACATTTCCACTAATAATGAAATATATATTTTCACAAAATGAGTGCTCTAAAAAAAGAGTTTCTCCCTGCTTAAACTCTTGGCATTGAGAAACTCTTAATAAATTATCTAAGCACTCCTTTGTTAATGAACTACTTAAGTAATCTTGATTCATAATTAGTATTTATTTGGATCAGCAGTTCCAGTTGTCACTAATTCAACACCTGAACTTGTTCCTAATCTTGTTACACCTAAAGATATATACTTCTCTGCAGTTGCTAAATCTCTTACTCCTCCAGCAGCTTTTAATTCAGCTTTATCTCCAACAATCTCTTTCATCAACATTATATCTTCAAAAGTAGCTCCACCTGTTCCAAAACCTGTTGATGTTTTTACAAAGTCAGCCTTTGCATCTAAACATAACTGAGTCGCTATTTTTTTCTCATTATCAGTTAAATAACAATTCTCTATTATTACCTTTAATACATTTGTTCCAATAGCTTCCTTAATAGCAGCTATTTCATTTTTAACATACTCTGTCTCACCAGCTTTTAACATTCCAATATTGATAACCATATCAATTTCAGATGCTCCATCTTCTATACAAGTTTTTGCTTCAAAAACTTTTGACTTTGTTGACATAGCTCCTAAAGGGAACCCAATTACAGCACAAACTTTAACATCTGTTCCTGCAAGTTCTTTTGCTGCTAATTCAACATAACATCCATTTACACAAACTGAAAAGAATTTATGCTCTTTAGCTTCTGCACATAATTTTATAATATCCTTTGGTTCTGTTGTAGCTTTTAATACTGTGTGATCAATATATTTACTTAAATTCATTTTTCCTCCTAAAATATTCTTTGTATTTATTATAACCCAATATTAGATAAAATTTCTAGAATTACTTTATTTTTTTCCACTTTTTCATCCACTATTGTATAAGCACCTTCTAAAAATCTAATAGATGACTCTAAATTTTTATCATTGTGTTGAACAAAAGCTAAAACTTCTCCTGCTTCAACATAGTCTCCAACTTTTTTAGTTAATAGAACTCCAACAGAATGATCAATTATATCATCTTTAGTTGCTCTTCCAGCTCCTAAAACCATTGCAGCCTTTCCAATCTCTTCTGCTTCAATCTTAGAAATCCATCCTGATTTTTTAGATTTAAATTCATATTCTGATTTAAACTTTGGAAGTAATGTATAATCATCAACTAATTTTGGATTTCCTCCCGCTGCTTCTATGAAATCTTTTAAGTGTTGAATTGCAGCTCCATTTTTTATAACTTCTGCTACTTTTTCTTTACCCTCTTCCAAAGAATTTACATCCCCTTTAATTTGAAGAGCAGTTGCAACTATTGTTTCTACAAGCTCAGTAAAATCCTTTGGACCTCTTCCTTTTAAAGTTTCAATCGCTTCTATTATTTCATTGGCATTTCCAACAGCATATCCAAGTGGTTGATCCATATCTGTTAGTAAAGTTACCACTTTTCTATCAAAAGAATCTCCAATATCAATCATAGTTTTTGCTAACTCTTCGGCTGTTTTTAAGTTTTTCATAAATGCACCAGAACCAACTTTAACATCTAAAATGATTCCATCAGCATAAACTGCTAACTTTTTACTCATAATAGAACTTGCTATTAAAGGTATACTTGATACTGTTGCAGTTACATCTCTAAGAGAATATAATTTTTTATCTAAAGGAACTATTGTATCTGAATAACCCATAATACCTGTTCCAACTTTATTTACCATTTTTACCAATTCATCTCTTGTTTCTGGAAAAACAAAACCAGGAATAGCTTCAAATTTATCTATTGTTCCTCCAGTATGTCCAAGACCTCTTCCAGAAAGCTTTGCAGTTCCTATATTAAAAGCTGCAAATAATCCCGCTAAAGCGATAGTAGTTTTATCTCCTACTCCTCCTGTTGAATGTTTATCAATTAAAAACTTTTCTATTCCATCAAACTTTATAACTTCCCCACTATTCATCATAAGTTCTGTAAATACTTTTAATTCATCTTTTGTCATTCCATTAAAATAAACTGCCATTAGAAACGAAGACATTTGATAATCAGGAACTTTATTTTGTAAATACTCTCCTAATAAGAAGCTCATCTCTTCAGATGTTAACTCAATATTGTCTCTCTTTTTTTGAATAATATCTACCGCTCTCATACTCCACCTCGTTTTATTTTCATATTTTATATATTTTTCTAGCATTTTTTCTATTTTTATGATATATAAATTCTTATATAATAGATAGGACAATTGGCCCATTAAGGAGAATTTATGAAAAAAATAGAACAATATATAACCTCTTATAATTTAGACGATATTTTAATTAAAGAAGTTCATGAAAAATTACTAATAAAGCACTATAAAAAAGGAGAATACATTTTAGAAGCTCACAAAGGAACTAATAGTATTTATTTTATAGTAGAAGGAACTGTTGAAGTTTCCTGTATTCTTGATAATGGAAATCAAATATGCTTAAATATACTTAGACCTTTAGAAATTTTTGGGGATATTGAATATATTAACAAAGAGGAAGTTCTGTTTGATGTAGTAGCTAAAAGTGATGTTATTGTCATACTTTTACCTTTTCAATTAGCAAAAGACTATCTCGAAGACAATATTAACTTTTGGAGATTTTTAGCTATTGAAGGAAATAAAAAACTTTTAAATACAAATAGAGCTATATTTTATAAAAGTACTTTAAAAGCAAAAGATATTTTTATAAAATATCTTGAGGATAATGGTGGAGAAATAACTTTTAAATCTCTAGATGAACTTTCTGGTAGGCTTAATATAAGCTATCGAAACTTAACTAGAATAATTAAATTTTATATTAATAAGGGTACCATAGTTAAGGATAGAAATTTTATTAAAATTTTATAGGAGGTTTTTATTATGAAAAATTTTATTTACGATGTTCCAACGAGAGTTCTATTCGGAGAAGGACAAGTATCAAATGTAGGAAAAGAAGTAAAAAAACATGCAAGTAAAATTTTACTTCTTTATGGAAAAAATAGTATTAAAAAAAATGGATTATATGATGAAGTTATAAAATTTTTAACTAAAGAAAACATTGAAGTTATTGAACTTTCTGGAGTTGATCCTAACCCTAGAATTGAAACCGTTAGAGAGGGTGCTGATCTTTGTAGAAAACATAATTTAGAATTAATTTTAGCTGTTGGTGGTGGAAGTACTATCGATTGTGCAAAAGGAATAGCTGCTCAAACTAAATATCATGGAGATATTTGGAAAGATCTTTGTGTAGATAAAAAATTTGACCTATTAACTGAAGCATTACCTGTAGCTTCTATTTTAACTCTTGCTGCAACTGGAAGTGAAATGAATGGAAATAGTGTTTTATCTAATGTAAAAGAAAATTTAAAATTAGGATTTAATAGCTACATTTTAAGACCTGTATTTTCTATACTTGATCCAACATATACTTTTTCTGTTAATAAATACCAAACTGCTGCAGGCGCTGTTGATATAATGAGTCATATTTTTGAACAGTATTTTTCTCCAGATAAAAATGGATATTTACAAGCTCGTATGATGGAAGGACTTTTAAAAACAGTTATTCATTATGCTCCAATCGCTTATGATAATCCTACTAATTATGAAGCAAGAGCTAACATTATGTGGGCAAGCTCTTTATCTTTAAATGGTTTAACATCTGCTGGAAAAGAATCTACCGATTGGGCAACTCATCAAATAGAACATGAATTGAGCGCAAAGTATGATATTACTCACGGTGTTGGATTAGGAATCTTAACTCCTTATTGGATGGAGTATGTTCTTGATAAAGAAAATGTCCACAGATTTGTAGATTATGCAAATAATGTTTGGGGAATTTTTGGAGAAGATGATTTTGAAGTTGCTAAAAAAGTAATTACAAAAACAAGAGAATTTTTTGATTCTCTGGAGATTCCTTCTACTTTAACAGATATTGGAATTGATAGTTCAAGATTTGAAGAAATGGCAACTGGAGCAACAAGACTAGGACCAATAGGAACTATGAAAAAATTAAATTATAAAGATGTTTTAGAAATATTAACGATGTCTTTATAATATTATAATAGTCTGAGATTTATTCTCAGACTATTATTTTTCTTATTCTATTTGATTATAGGTTTTTTATTGGAGTTAAAAAATAAAAATATCAATACTATTCCTAAACATCCTCCCAAAGTATCTATAAAAACATCTTTTAAAGCTGGTCCTCTTCCAGGTACAAATCCCTGGTGAAATTCGTCTGTACAAGCATATAAAAAAGTTAAGGTTATGCTTATTATAACTGATTTTTTATCTAAACTTTTAAAACTTAAAAAATAACTACTCCCTAATATTAAATATATTGTAAAGTGTGCTAATTTTCTAATACCTAAATTAAATATATCTAAAAATTCTTTTAAATATTGAAGTATAAAATTTGATTGTTTCAATGATTCTTCACCATTTTGATGTGAAAACCAAAAGATTAAAATCATTATTGCTATAGAAATAATTCTAAATAACTTTATTCGACTCATTAGTAGCTCCTTGCTTTTTATATTTCATTTTATAAAGCTCTATATCTGCTTTTTTATATAAATTATTTAAATTTTCCTCTTGCTCTCTTTCCGCTAAACCAACGCTAATATTAAATTTTAAATCACCTAATAAATTTTCTTTTAAAATGTCTTTTTCCACTCTTTTTAAAATTTTTTCTAGCTCTTTTAAATTTCCATCTATTATTACCGCTAACTCATCGCCGCCGATTCTTATTACAAAGTCATTACTTTTTCTTACGTTTCTTTTTAAAATTTCTGCAATTTTTTTTAAGACTAAATCACCAACATCATGTCCTTTATCATCATTTATCTTTTTAAATTTATCAATATCTAAAAGCATCATAGAAAAAATCTTCGTTTTTTTATTTTCTAAAAGTTTATTCATCTTCTCTTCATAAAAATTTCTATTATATATTCCTGTTAAAATATCCTTGTATACTTTCTCTTTTAAATCAAGTGTTTTCTTTTTAGAAGCTGTAATCTCTTTAACCATTCCTAAGATTCCATAACTATTATTTCCTAAATCTACTCTAGATTTGAATGTTTGATACCATCTTCCTTCAAAATTTTCTTCTTCATAAAAATTTCCATTATCTAAAGCTTTTCTATTGTTTGCCTCACATTTTTCTGCCATCTCTTTTGGAAAAAATTCACTCTCTTTTTTACCAATTATTTCTAAATATGATTTTCCAAGATAATTTGCATAAGCTTCATTAAAATATTCTATTCTTCCTTTTGAATCTAAATAAAATATAAAATCTTGAACTGTATCCAACATAGTAACTAACTTATACTCAGACCTTTCTATCGTTTCATGAAATTCCATTTGAATAAATTTTTTCTTATTTTTTTTAATTTCATAAGTTTTTATTTTATAATTTTCAATAGTATTAAAATTTTTTATTGAAAAATTAAAGTATTTTTTATCAATATTTTGCTCTTTTAAAATATTTTTCATTTTTTTGTTTAAATATATAGTCTTTAAATCATTATCTAAAACTAGTATTCCTATTGTCAGATTGTCTAATAATGTATCTTTAAACATCTTACACCTCTTAATTTTTATCTTTGCTCTATATTTTATCATATTTTATAAAATATAAAAATTCTTTATTTTTTTATTTCTATACTACAAGTAGAATTTCTTGTAAAACTGTGTTAAACTTAATACAGTTTAGATTAAATTTTTGGAGGCATTATGAAAAAGAAAATTATGGCTGCTTTAATAGCAATATCACTACTTTCTTTAAGTGGATGTAAGGAGGAAAAAGTTGAAGACAAAACAAAAATAATAATTCCTATTAAAGTAGGTTTTAACTCTATCGCTCCTGATACTGATGTTTCTGCAGCTACTAAAGAGGTTATTAGAAATATGAACACAGGATTAATTAAATTTGATCCCGACTCTAAAACTCTTGTTCCTGCTTTAGCTAAATCTTATGAAATAAAAAATAATGGAAGAACTTATATTTTTAAACTAAGAGATGATATTTTCTTCCATAATAATAAAAAAATTACTCCTGAAGATGTTAAATACTCTTTTGAAAGAGTTTCTGGAATTAATACAGGTAAAGTTATTGTTGGTGAATGGAATAAAAAATTAGAAAGTATCAATGTTTTAGATGAGAATACTATCGAAATAAATATAAAAGATAGTGAACATAGTAGTTCTGATATATATAACATTACCGATGTTTCTATTATTCCAAAAGGAATATCTGAAAATGAACTTGAGAAAAATCCTATTGGTGCAGGGCCTTATAAATTTGTTGAATATATTCCTGGGCAAAAAATTGTATTAGAAGCCTTTGAAAACTATTATTTAGGTGTGCCTGAAATAGAAGAAGTAGAATTCAAAATTTATAAAGAAGGGGCAAGTAGACTTCTTTCGTTTAAAAACGGTGAAATTGACTTTCTTCCTTTAAATTTAGAATCTTTAAAAGAAGTAACAAAAGATAAAAATATAGAGGTCATATCTTCTTTAGGAAATGATGTTAACATTTTATATTTAAATAACTCTTTTAAAGCTTTTCAAAATAAAAAAGTTAGACAAGCTATTTGGGAAGCTATTGACATGGATCGAATTATTGAAAATTTAGCTTTACCTAAAGCAGAAAAATTATATACACATATGTCTCCTTATTTAAAGGAATTTTATAAGAATGGTTTAGAAAAAAATTACCCTTATAATCCTGAAAAAGCTAAAGAACTTTTAAAAGAAGCTGGTTATTCCAATTTAAGTTTTACTTTAACAACTATTTCAGAAAATACTTTTGAAAATGACCTTGCTCTTTTTATTAAAGAGGATTTAGCCAAAATTGGTGTTAATGTAAGTATTAACCCAATTCCATGGGGACAATATCTTCCAGAAGTTTATAAAGCTCATAGATATGAAGCTGCACTTTTAAGAGTTGCTGGATATCCTGACCCTCAAAGAATTCTTCAAAGATACGAAACAAATTACTCTTCAAACATGGGGAATTATTCAAATCAAAAAGTTGATCTTCTTTTAAAAGAGGCTACTGAAACTTATGATACTAGTAGACGAATTGATATTTATAAAGAAATTCAAACCTTATTAAATGAGGATATTGCATCTATTTATTTAATGGATCAAGGAGTAGCTATAGCTCTTTCATCTAAATATACTGGATATAAAACATATCCTTTTGCTTTTATCGATGTTTCAACTATAAAATTAAAAAAGAATAGTAAGTAGGTGAAAATTTTGATATATTTAAAAAAAATTTTTTCAGCTATTACTACTATTTTTATAGTATCTTTAATTATTTTTTTACTTTTTGAATTTTTACCTGGTGACCCTGTTTTAATTAGATTAGGAATTGAAAGTGATCCTATATTAGAAGCTCGTTTAAGAGAGGAGCTCGGTCTAAACGCTCCTCTTTATATAAGATTTTTTAAATGGTGTTTCCAACTCCTAAAAGGAGACTTAGGACATTCTTTTTCTTACTCTAGTTATACGGTTGTTGAATTAATAAAATCAAGATTTTTAACTACTTTTATAATTACAGTTTCTACTTTAATAGTTGTATTAATCACATCTATACCTTTAGGAACTATTTTAGCTAAAAATCATAAGCTTAAAACTTTTAAATTTTTAAAAGTTTTTTCTCAAATTGGTTTTTCAATACCCGCCTTTTGGACTGCTATAGTTTTAATGTATATTTTTTCATTAAAACTAAAACTTTTACCGACGTTAGGAAGTATTAATTGGGATAGATATCCTATTAAATCTATGAAATCACTTATTCTTCCAATACTTACTCTTAGTATAAGTAAAGTTCCTTTAGTAAGTCATTATTTGTGTAATAGTATGATTGAAGAAAGCTCAAAAGATTATGTTCGAGTTGCAAAGAGCAAGGGATTGAATCAAAATGAAATTTATAAAAATCATATATTTAGAAACTCCTTAATCAGTGTTGTTACTGTAATTGGAATGATTACTATTTATCTTATTACAGGAACTATTGTTATTGAAAATGTTTTTGCTCTACCTGGATTAGGAACTCTTTTAATGGAAGGAATCAATCGAAAAGATTATCCTCTTGTTCAAGGAATAGTTCTATATATAAGTTTTTCTGTTATTTTAATAAATTTTATTATAGATATCATTTATTCTATTATTGATCCAAGAATTAGAAAAGGAGGAGAAAAAAGATGAATGTATCTAAAAATACAAATCTAAAAGTTGGTTTATCTATCATTGGTGTTCTTTTCTTTTTTATGATTTTAAGTATATTTTGGACACCTTATAATCCTTATTTAATTGATGAATTAAATAGATTAAAACCACCATCTTTTACTCACATATTAGGAACTGATCAATTGGGAAGAGATATTTTGTCAAGAGTAATGATTGCTTCTCAAGGAGCTTTTTATGTTGGTTTTATTTCTGTTCTTATCGGTGGTATTATCGGAAGTTTTTTAGGTACTATCTCTGGCTATTTTTCAAATTGGATTGATGAAATTCTTTCAAAAATAGTTGATGCGTTTGTATCTATTCCATCTATTTTATTTTTATTAGTTTTTATTACTATATTTGGAAAAGATCTCAAAAATACTGCAATTTCAATTGGTATTTTAAATATCCCAACTTTTTTTAGAATTAGTAGAAGTAAAGTTATGGAAATTAAAAATCTACCATATATAACTTGGGCTAAAATAATTGGTGTTAAAGAAATTCAAATTATTTTTTCTCATATTTTTCCAAATATTCTTTCCACTATAATTGTTGTTGGTGCATTATCTTTCTCAACTGCAATTTTAACAGAAGCTAGCTTAAGTTATTTAGGAATGGGAGCTAATCCTCCTGAACCTACTTGGGGAGAGATTATTTATAGAGCACAAGAATATATTACAACAAATCCATTCTATGCTTTTGTTCCCGGAGTTTTAATAAGCTTAGTTGCTATTGGTTTTAATTTACTTGGTGAAGGTATCAAAGAGTATATAAAGAAATAGGAGTATATATAAATATGGTTATTTTAAATGTTAAAAATCTTTCTATAGAAGAAATTTCTAAAGTTAATAGAGTTGTTGTGGATGAAATCTCATTTTCTTTAAAAAAAAGTGAAGTCTTAGGAATCGTTGGTGAAAGTGGTAGTGGTAAAACTGTTACTGCTATGAGTCTTTTAAATCTATTGTCTGATGATTTAAAAATTTCAAAAGGCTCTATTTGCTTTTTAAATAAAAATCTTTGCAATGTTTCAGAAAAAGAGTTAGAAGAAATTAGAGGTAATAGTTTTTCTATTGTATTTCAAAATCCAATTAGTTCATTAAATCCTTTAATGAAAGTTGGAAAACAAATTTCAGAGGTAATTAAAAAACATCAAAATTTAGATAAAAATCAAAGGCTTAATAGGACTTTTGAAGTTTTATCAGATGTAGGATTTAAAGATAACTTTATAGAAATATATCACAAATATCCCCATGAACTTAGTGGTGGACAAGGTCAAAGAATTGGTATTGCTATGGCTATCGCTAATAATCCAAAGATTATTATTGCTGATGAACCAACAACTGCCTTAGATAAAAATACTCAAGAACAAATTTTAAAACTTTTAAAAGATATTCAAAAAAAATACCAAACTTCTATTATTTTAATTTCTCATGATTTAGATATTATTAAAAATTTTACTGATAATGCTTTAATTATGTATTTTGGACAAATCGTAGAAAGTGGTAGTACACATGATATCTTTTTAAATCCACGCCATCACTATACCAAAGGGCTTTTAGATTCTCTTCCCGAAAACTTCAGAAAAGGAGAACCGATTAAAGTGATGAAAGGTGGAATTCCAAATATAAATGATAATATTGAAGGATGCTTTTTTTCTCCTAGATGTCCTGAAGTTACAGAAAATTGTAAAAAAAATAGAATTGACTACATTTTAGATGAAAAAAATAATAAAGGAATTAGGTGCATAAATCCTATAAAGGAAAAAAAATTATGAAAAATAAAATAATTTTTAAAATAAAAAATTTAAATAAAAAGTTTAAAAACTCTATGATTTTGGATAATGTTAATTTTGACATTTTTGAAGGAGAAACACTTGGAATTGTAGGTCCCAGTGGATGTGGAAAAAGTACCTTTGGTAAAATTCTGCTTTTACTTTTATCCCCTAATTCTGGAGAGATTATATATAAAAATAAAAATATATTTGATTATAACAAGAATGAAATTTTAGAATTTCGTAAAGATGTTCAAATGGTTCTACAAGATCCATATCTTTCTCTAAATCCTAGAAAAAATATTAAGTGGCATTTAGAAGAACCACTAGCTGTATTAAATTACCCTAAAAATGAACGACTAAAAAAAATACTTTCTATGTTAGAATTAGTTGGTTTATCAAAAGATTATTTAGATAAATATCCTAACCAATTAAGTGGAGGACAGAAACAACGGGTTCTAATTTTAGCTGCCTTACTTATAAATCCTAAAATTATTGTTTTAGATGAATCTGTTTCCGCTTTAGACATCTCTGTTCAAGCTCAAATTCTAAATCTTTTAGTTGAGCTACAACAAAAATTAAATCTAACATATATTTTTATATCTCATGATTTAAATGTTGTAAAGTATATGTGTGATCGTATTATTTCTTTTGAAAATGGAAAAGTCATAGATATATAAAAAAAGGGTTTATGCAACCCTTTTTTTTATTGTTGATTTATAAATTTAACTGCATTTTCTCCTGCAATACGTCCAAATATAACTGCAGCACTATATGCAGCGCTACTATTTGTTACTTCTCCAGCAGCAAATACTCCTGGAACTACATTACCTTCTACATCTAAAACTTCAGTTTTTTCATTTGCTACTACTCCACCTCTAGTCATATGAACAGCTGATTCAACTTGAACACCATAGAATGGCCCTTCTGTTCTAAACTCTCTTTTAAATGGTTTCGCTCTAAATGGATCTTGCTCTTCCCCACGTATTGCTTTATTAAAGTGATCTCTTGTAGCTATCAATTTATCTGCTGGTACACCTAATTTTTGTGCTAACTCTTCTAAAGTATCAGCTTTTACATGATATCCCTTTGCTGTATGTTTTTGTAAACGATAGCTAGCTTCATATAAAGCTTGATCATATATATAAAAGGCTTTTCCTTCTGGTTGTGCTAATATTGTTTGAGCAGCTTTAAATCTATCATTTTTAGAGATATTCTCGTTTAAGAATCTTTCTCCATTTGCGTTTACTAACATGAAGCCATCTCCACCACCTGTTAGATCTCTAGTAGTTCTAACTATAAATGGGAATAAATTTAGTTCATCTAAATTGGCTAGTTGCATATTATTCTCTTCAAATACAGGAATAAAATCTCCTGTTGCTCCAAGTTGATTTGAAGTTTGTAACTTTTCAGTTCCTGGAGAGTACTTAGCTAGTAACTCTTTGTTTGCCGAAAATCCTCCTGTTGCCATTACAATAGCTTTTGCTTTTATATCATAAAAGTTATTTCCATTTTGAACTTTAACTCCTTTAATAGTTCCATCTTCTACTATTAAATCTGTCCCTTTTGTTCCCGTTCTTATATCTATACCTAAACTCTTAGCTTTTGCTTCCATTCCATCTTGTACTTCTTCTCCAGCATAAGCATCCTTTTCAGCCATATGCCCTCTTTTTCCGTAATAATGATTTAATTTTACTCCCATTTCTCTTAACCAAGAATCTAATTTTGAAGCTCCTTCTGCTTGAGCTCTAGTTCTTTCTGGAGTATCCATCCAGTTTGTATTATCAGCAATTAATTTCTCAACAGAATCTTCCACACCTGCTTTTTTTTCTGCTTCTGAATTAATAAGATCATAGAAATTCATATCATACTTTCCATTACCACTTAATATATCTAATTTTTCAATTAATATTATATTATTTAATCCAGCTTCTTTTGCAGATATTGCTGCTGCAAGACCTGCTGGTCCTCCACCAACTATAACTAAATCTGTAGACACTGGCTCTAAATATGCCACTGGTTGCTCTGGCCCTGCCGTTTTTACAGTTATTCTACCGAAATCTTTTCCACCCTCTTTTAATGCTGCGGCTACTGCTCTTTTAACTCCTAAAGATGTGTATGTTGCTCCTGATACACTATCAACTATTGGAGATTGAGCTTTCAAGATTCTATCTTTTAAAATTGGAAATGATCTTGACATTATATGTGAAGTTTCATTATCTGAAACTAGTTCAAGATTTTCAATCTTATCTCCTTTTGTAATTACATTTACTTTAATCTCTCCAGAAAATCCATTTCCTTTACCTATAATAGATTTTTCCTTCTCACCGCAAGCCATTAACATTAAACTTGCTAAAAAAATTGCTAATTTACACCTGTTTACTTTCATTATTACCCCTTTTAATTTTCTTTGAACAAATATTCAAAGAAAATTTTAGCACATAATGACTTTTTTATCAATGTTTTTAACTATTTTTTTTAAAATATATATTCAAAACCACATCTAATTTTCATATATAGTCCAGATTCTGAAACACTTGAAAATTTTGTTTTTACTTCTTCAAAATTATATCCAGTTACTCCAATTTTCGCAAAAATTCGTAACTTCTCTGTTAAATCTTGACTATAGAGCAAGTATGGACCTATATTGAATTTAAAGGATTTATCTTGATCTGTGTTTCTATAATAATTATACGAATCAATTTCTGAATCCAATGAAAATGCGAAGTTTTCGTTTAAATCATATGTCCATCTAAAATTATTTTCGATTCTAAATAAATATGTTCCTTTATTATTTCCGTAATCTAAATATTCATTATAAATTGTGAAAAAATTCTGGAATCCATAACCTAAATTTATACTTCCTGTTAAATTTCCCTCTAAAGAATATCCGTCTCGAGAGTTTGTGTCAATAGATGAAAGAAAAGAATCAAATCCCCAATAAGATCCACCCAAACCAATATCTGAATTTGTTCGAACTCTATATCTGATTGAATATTTATTTTCCTTAAAATTTTCTCCAAAGTCTCCAGCTATATCACTTACATTATATTTAATGTATGGTCCTATATCTCTAGACCAACTTTTTCCAAAAGCTTCTTTTTCTTTTAATTTTTTATATAAAGAAAATGTATTTTCCCAACCATCTGTATTAGAGTTTTTATCATACTTTTTTTCAATATCGTAATCAAAAGTCCAATTTTCTCTTAATTTTGATGTTCCAGTTCCAATTTTCCATTTATAATATTCTTTTCCATCTTTATTTTCTAACTCTCCATAATTCTGATATAGGTTATTCTCTGATTCTTCTAAATAAAAATTTAGTATTTCCCGTCCAACACTAAAAGAACTTACATGAAGTAGTAGAAATGTACATATAACATTCTTAATATTCATCTCCCACATACACTCCCTTTCTATTAAAGCCTTCTCTATCTACTCCATTTTCATCATAACCATTTTTATCATAGCCCTCTTTATCATAATTAGTATCATATGAAGTAATTACTTCACTATTATTTTCTAAATCATCTTTTGGTTTTTTATTTCCAGCTTGATCATAGCCATTCTTATTATAGCCTTCTTGATTATAACCTTCATAATTATAACCGGCTTTATTATAATAATTATTGGTTTCTTTATTTAGACCATACCATGTCCACCCATTTTTATCGTACTCTGTCATTGTTTCTCTATTTATTCCTTGAAAATCAAAACCTTTTTTGTCATAGTCGGTTTTAGTTATTCTATTATATCCCGTATAATCAAATCCTCTTTCATCAACATTTTTTCCAGTATCACTGTTGATTCCACCAAAATCAAAATTAAAATAATCATATGGTGAATCTGTGTACACATTCCATCCCTCTTTTGTAAAACCTCTTGAATTTATTCCTTCTTGATTATAACCTTCATAATTATAACCAGCCTTATTATAATAACTCATTGTATTCCAGTTTCTTTTAGTTTTTTTATTAAATCCATCTTTTGTATGAGTATTTGTACAACCACTTAAAAATAGAAGTATAACTATAATCACTGGAAATAACAGCTTACGATTTAATATTTTCTCTAATTTTTCAATAAAAGGTGCTTCAATATTAAAGGTAAAATTCTGTTTATAAAAAGTAATATAATTTAATTCTTGCGCTATTTTATCTAGCATTATTTCTGATAAAATAAGAGATAAAAATGCTGCTATAAAAAAACCAAGTCCCGTATATTCTTTTCCCATTAATGATGTTAGTATTGAAAAAGAAGTGCTTAAAAAGAAAAATACCATTGAGACCAATAAAGCTTCTTTTCTAGAATCAAAATATAAAAATATCGTTATATACACAGATATAAAAACGGTACAATAGGCTCCAAAAATCATAACTCTAAATAAATCCAGTAGATATAAATCCATTCCATATTTCAAAAATATGATTTTAGATAAAAGAGCTACTGAAAAGGAAACAAAAAATTGCAACTCCATTATATAATAGATTTCCTCTTTTAATACATCAATCATTTTTTTCTTTTCAATATTTATATCAACTAAATTTCCATTTAATGTTAAAAGAGCGTAGTACTTCTTATAAATCGGAAAAAATTTAGTCTCCATAAATACTAAAAAATAAATCATCGTTGGAATTGTTAAAAAGAAAGCATAGAATACTGCTACTTCATATAAGGGTGAACTTAAAAATACTCCTCCTACTCTATATGAATCACCATATATCCAATTTACAAATATGTGTGACCACATTCCAAAATTAAAAAATATTCCAATAAAACTTAAAGATGTATATCGCTTAAATGCTCTTAAAAATTCAAATTCGCTTTCATCTGAATCTTCAAATATATATGTTAAATATGAAAATAGCATAAAAAATGTTATTCCTATCCCAATTGTATAAGATAATATAATCGAATAAGCTAAATTATTTTTAAAAAATTCATTGTCTGAATACTTTAAAATATATCCACCTAATGCTATTGCTGTAATATTCCCTATTATATAAGCCAATATTGAGTAACTATAATTTTTTACTGCTGATATATAGTTCATACTTACCCAAATTCCAGATAAAAAACAAAATAAAGATGTAAGCGTAAATATATAAAACCAAGATAAATCTTGACCTTTAAAATATAAAATTCCTATAAAAAAGGCTATTATTAATATAAACTTTATTGTTCCTATATACGTTGCTTTTAATTTTTTTTGTTCATTTGAATATATACAATCTGATATAAACCTTGTTATAAGATATTGAACTGCTCCTGTTAAAAGTTGAGAAAAAATGAAAGAATATACTATTCCTGTCATAAAAAGATTTCTCTCTCCTCTTGATAAAATATACTGTTTCCCAATAAACATAAGAATATTTAAAGTTATAACGGTTATTAACCATGGGCCTACTCCGATAAGAGCCGAATAGGCCATAGCCTTTATATCTTGAAAGGTATTATTATCGTCTGAAAATAGATTTTTTAATTCAAATCCTATTCCTGCCATATTACTACTCTCCTAACTCTTTATATAATCTTTTGTACGAATCTATAAACTGTTTCTTTGAATAGTATTTTTTTACTATCTCTTTTCCATTTTTACCCATCTCTTTTATTTTTTCTCTATTTTGAAAAAGTGAAACTATAGAATCCCCTAAATCTGAGTATGAAGTTGGTGGAACAATTATTCCAGCCTCACCCTCAGGCTTTTCTTTTAAAATTTCTCTACAATTCCCTACATCTGTAGCTATAAATGGTATTCCACAAGCTAATCCTTCTAAGATACTAAGAGGTTGTCCTTCTGAAATTGATGTAAGCATTAAAAAATCTAAAAATTTATAATATTCTTTTACATCTGCTCTACCAGTAAAAATAACATAATTTTTTAAATCCAAATTTTCAACCAATTCTAAACATTCATTATAATATTCTTCATTTTCTTCTATTGGTCCTATTAAAAAAAGTTTTGTATTTCTAAGTTTAGGTAATGCCATTTTAAATCCTTTTAGCATCATTTTCACGTCTTTTATTGGTACAACTCTTAAAACTGAACCTATATTAAATCCTTCTCTTTTTTCTCTAATAACTTTTTCATAAGCCTCAATATCAATACCATTTGGAATCACTTCACATTTTTTAAAATTTGCCCCATTTTCAATTTGTAGTTTTCTATTATATTCAAATAAAGATATTATTTTGTCACATCTATCATAAGTTAATCTCGATAAAAAATAAAAAAAATCTATCCAAATTTTTTTAAAATCTTTCTCTATCCATTTAGCTCCAATAACTTCCTCTTCTCTTTCACGAGGATAAATTCCGTGTTCTGTTAAAAGTAACGAGCCTCCATTTTTAAGCTTTGCAACTACTGATATATACCCAGAGTACCCCGTTGCCACAGGATGGTATATATCTGCTTTAGGTAAAGTTTCTTGAGATAGAGAAATCATATTCAAAAATATATTTCTATATGTCCAATAAAAAGTATTAAAACCTATTTTACTATAATTCTCATTATAATATTTTAATAAACTATTCCAAAAACTTTTATTAATTATTATCTCTAATGGATTACCATATTTTTTATCTGATATTTTTTCTATAATTTTTATGACTTCTTCAGAGTTAGTATTGTTAAAATTTAAAATTTTCTCTATATCTCCCTCTAATTTTTTGAAATCAAATCTATTTTTTAAAACTTTAAATGGTGAAATTTCATAGTTTTTATCTAAAACTATATTTTTAATTTCTATTATATTTTTAGGTATTTCATATTTTATTTTTGCAAAATCCAAATTTGGTATTATACATACAATGGAAAATGTATGTTCCTCATTAGATTTTACTAATTCTTGAATCCATGAGGAAACTCCACCTACAACATATGGATAAGACCCTTCACATATCAAACAGATTTTTGCCATCTTCTAACCTCTTTCAACATTTCATTATTATTTAAATCATAATAATATTTTTCTATAAACTCTACTGTAGTTTGATCCAAGCTCTCATTTTTTATAATATCTTCAATAAGTTTATCGCATTCCATATAATTTTTCATATCTTTATATATATTTAAAAGATTATATTTATCTCTAGACTCTATCTCCTTTTTAGATTTTACATAATATATATACTTTTTTTGATAAAATTCTAAAATTTCTCCAATTAAAAGTCCGGACGTACAGTAATCGTAATATACTTCACAAATTTCATTTAAATTCTTTAGATTAGTTTTTTCTTTTATTAATTTTTGAAAATTTTCATCAATTTTATTTATCTCTGTTGCAGCATAGTGAATAACTTCGATATCTTCATCCCATAAAGCTTTTTTTAGAACTTCAATCTTAAATTTTAAATTTTGCGTTTCAAATCCAATTAAAAAATTTTTCTTTTCTACTGGAGTTCCAACAGCTAAAATATCATAAGCTCCTATTAAATTGAGATCAATAGAACTATTTACTATTATCTCTTTCTCTTCATTTAAAATATATTTTTCTAAATCTTCATTTATTTCAATCTCGCTTTTAAAGTAGTCTCTAAAAAATAAAAATTGATTTATTAAAATCATACAATAACCAATTACAGGAAAAATTAAAATTAAGATGTCAAATTGCTTTTCTCCTGAAATTAATTTATTTAAATATATAAAAATTAAAGATAATGAGAAGTGGCAAATCCAAAAGTATGATCTAAAACTTAAAACTTCATTTTTAAAATTATAAAATATTAGACTATCTAATATAAGAAATACACTTATAAATAATATATATTTTATTTTCATTATAAGTCCTCCAATATTATTTTAACTTCCGGCTCTTTTACTGTCACAATATAAAAAGATTCATTTTCACTAGTACTTATAAATTTAAAATCTCCACCTAAGACTTTAACTATTTTTTTATTCTTTACTTTAAAATGTGAATCAAATTTTCCTCTATAATTTTTTATATTTACCAATACCATATTATCTTTTCTTTCATATTCTACTTCGATATTTTCTATAATACTATAATCATATGTCATTTCACTTTGAATTTGTGATTTTAAAACTGGATAATTACTATTTACAGTTGAAAATATCTTTTCAAACTCTGCCTTTAACTCTTCCCAAGATTTTCCATTTCCTCTTTCTTTATCCATAATATCATCTGGATGTATAAAATGAGAAAGATACCCATACGCTCCAATAGCATTATATATTTGCCAAATAATTGTATCTGTATAAAAAAAACCTGAAGACATTCTAGGAAGAGAATATATATCCTTAAAATCTGGATCTCTTCCTACTTCTTGTAAAAGTAATCCAGGTTCATGTTCTCCATAAAAAATTCCACAAAATGCTTTTAATTTAGTAAATGTTTCAACTATTGCTTTTTTTCCACTTACAGGTAATAAGTTACTTGGTGCAACATAACTATAGATATTAAAATTTTCTCCATAAATATTTTTTATCTCATCTTTTGCTACTATTAATCCTTTTTTCATTGCATCAATACTTTCCCAAGGAGTATACCCATAGTCCTCATAATCAATCTCTTTTTTCAAACCTAAAGAATAGTGATTATATCCATGTAATCCTAATTCTCCACCTACTGACTTTAACTCTCTTCCTCTTTTACTAAGATCGTCGAATGTCTTTTTACCAACTTTAACTATTTTATCTTTAATAGTTAAATCATTATATTCTATTATAATAAATCCTGTCATTTTTAACCTTTGTCTTTCTGCAATTCCCATCATATCTTGCCACCAAATAAGATTAAAAAATTCTGAAGTATTCATTCCATATTCTTTTTTTATAATTTCATTTTGAACTACTGGAATTGGTGAGGGAAAATCATCAATTTGAAGTATTTTAGAATTTAAAATCGGAAAAAATGTAACATCCTCCACATAAGCTATAAGTTGTTTCATTATTCCTCTGAAAATTTTACCTTGAAATAGTGTAGTATTACTAAAAAATATTTTCCCCTCTCCATATTTTCTAATCCACATTAGTGGTTCATTAGTATCTGTTGTTGCTATTACATCTATATCTTTTTTTAGATCCATCTTTAGTCCAGAACTACCAAAAATAATACTTCCTGGTTTCAACTCTTTTAATCCTGGAAATATATCCTTTTTTAGATTGAAACTTTTAGTTTCAATAAATTCTCCTATTTTTTCTATACCAGCCATTTGATTAAATGGACTTCTATATGATCTTTGAGTTATAAATAAATTTCCACCCTTTTCAATTTTATTTTTTATTCCTAAAAAATTTTCTTTTAATAATCCACTATAGTTTTCTACTGCTAAAATTATTAAACTATATTCCGAAAAATCTAATACTTCATCTGTAGAAATTGAAATAGAATCATACTTAACTTTTGAAAAATTAAAAATTTCTTCTAAACCATTCTTTATATCTTGACTTCCTTCACTTCCATCTCCATATAAAATAAGATATTTTTCAGGTTTTTCTATTTTTAAATTTCCAGATATTGGATCAGGAAGATTAAAATTATAAATTTGCTTTAAATTAAATAAATCTTCTAAATTTTTTATCCTTAACTCTTGAAAAAAGAATACTGTTATTAATACTAAACCTAATATATATTTAGATTTCATCTATTTCAACTCCTGGAATAATTTCAGATACTCTTTTCATTAGAACTTCCTTACTCTCTTTATTAGCATTTACAAAAAGGAATTTTATAGCTTCATTACTCATTCCAACAACATCTATATCTCTCACTTTTCCTTTCAATTTTTCATTCAACTCTTTTGGAGTAATTCCTGGATTTTCACCCTCTAAGGCTATATATTCAGATCCAAATAATTTTTTTCTTTTTTTATCCTCTTCTAATATATATGAAAAATATTGTAAATTATATATTCTTGTATTCTCGTATGAATTTTTTAATGTTTCAATCTCTGCCTTATCAAAAGCATTTACTAAAGCGTTATTTATCCATTGACTGATTACCTTAAAAAGTTCTAATAAATATTTCTCTTGATTTCCATATTTTAATCTTTCTATATTTATAATTCCAACAACCTCTTCTCCTTTTAAAATTGGAGCTACATAGACAGGATTTTTTATATTTAAATCTCTATTTCCTTCAATAGTTTCTTTATTTTTTAAAACTTTAGAATAAATATCACCTTCTTCTACAACTATAAAATTTGGAATTATACTATTTCCAATTTTTACTCTTGCTCTAAAGGTATTTCTTTCTTTATTATAAATATAAATTGAAACTACATCACTTCCTAAAAAATCTGTTAATATTTCTAAAATCTGAGTAAATATTTTTTCCACATTTTTAGTTAATATTGAAGATGTTATTTGATGCAAAGTTAAAATGCTCTCTTTACTTCCTACTATTCTACTTTTTAATCTTTCATTTATATTTACTAACTCTAAATTTTTCTCTCTTTGATTTTTATTTTTCTCTTCTAATATTTTATTTTCATCCTTTAATTCATCTATTTTTTTTCTAAGATTATCTGAAAATCTTCCAAGAGATAAAGCAATAAAAAAGAAAATTAATACAAATTTATAATAATTAAAATCTAAAAAAAAGACTACTATATCATTTCCTAGCTGATAATATGCAAGCATATAAAATAATGAAGCTATTATAACTGTTTGTAGACTAATATAAACCCCATATTTTAATGCCATTATTCCTATAATAATTGCTAATGGCTGCATATTCATATTTAAAAAATCACTTTTAAAATCTGAAAAGTAAAAAAATATTAAGTATACCCCTAAACAATATAAAATACTTTCAACTATACTTAAAATAAATTTTTTTTTCATAAAATACCACCTCTAAAACTGTTCATAAGTGTCTATAGTGTCTAAGTAATAACCATCTACTCCTATGTCATCTAATTTCTTTTGATAATTTTTGATAATTTTTTTCCATTGTGGACTCCAATATTTTATTATAAAATTACCCTTCCAATTTTCATTCTCTTTAACTATCCACTCAGGTAGTTTTTTATTCCAAGACGTCTGCCAATAATCTCTATAATTTTCTGCCTCTCCTATACTAAAGTAAGCAATTATCAATCTTCGGGTTCCATTTTTTCTTATTTTTAAAGAATCAATTTGTTCTTTTGTCAAAAATTTACCATTTAAACTAGGTTCTATAATTAATAAATCAAAATCTGTATTCTTTAAAACTCTATAATAATCATCTATATTTTTAAATTTTTCAGGATTTAAAAGATATAAAAAATTTTTAACTTCCTTTAAGTTAGTTACATTTTTTAAACTATTTTTTTGAAGAGGTTGAAAAATACTATTAGCACTATACGATGGAACTGCCTCTCCTATAAAATTATATTTTCGTGTATCTTTTAAAATTTTATTTCTAAGATTTTTAGCATTGGCATAATTTACTGAGAGTACAACTTTTCCCTCTTTTTCTATTTCGATTAAATTCTTTAAAAGATAATTTTTTTCATCTTCAGGAGTCTCTTCATTTATACCTCCCACTCCATAAAATAGTGATTCTTGTGAAACGCCTTCTACATTTTTTATAAAAATCTTATCCAATTTATCTCCATTAAAAAAAATATTAGTTCCATTTTGTGGCACTAATATTTTTTCTTTGGATTGGATTTTTATTTGTTCAATAAGCTCTCTCATTTTATTTTTACTAATTTCATCACCTTTTATAAAAGATACAAATGAAATAAATAGGAAAACTATGATTTTTTTCATAAATCTCTCCATCCTTAAAATTAATAGTTTTTTAATAACTTCTCTAAATAAACTGACTTCATCTGTTTGCTCGCCATAATCTTATGAACAGGAGATAGTTTTAAAATTGCTCCAAGTATAGCTGCCATAGCTCTATGACTAAACAAAGCTTTATTATCAAAAATTAACTCTTGAAGCATTCCTTTTTCTATAGCCATCAAAACTGATCTATGAACAGAGTTTATCGGAGTTATTACTCTTGTTTCACGAGGCATTAATAATATACTACTTTTAGGACAAGCTCTTCCACATACACCACATCCTAAACACAGCTCTTCTTGAACTACATATTCACTTTCTACTTTCTTTATTGCATTAACTGGGCAAACTTTTAAACACTTTCCACAGCTTACACATGTATCATGATTTATTTTAGGAATAAAATTTGTTGTTTCTACAGGATGCATCATCCCAAATTTTTTAGCCGCTACTAAAGCTTCGCAGCAACATCCACAACAATTACAAATAAATGTTACTCCTTCTCTAACATTTTCACCACATTGAACTAAATTACTATCATATGCTTGCTGAAGTAAGTCCATTCCTTCTATTTTATCAACTCTTCTTGCGTACCCGTTATTTATTAAAGAGTTTGCTACATTTCCAAAAGTCATACAAATATCCATTGGTGCATCACAAGCTTTTCCCACATGTTGCATCTTGTGTCTGCAATAGCACATACTAATCCCCATATGATCTGATGTTTCTATTATATGGGAAGCTTTTTCATAATCTAAAACTTGAACTAAATTGTCTAAAGTATTTGAAGACATAGTTTTTTGCGCTTCTCTAGTTTTTTCTAGGGCATCTTCATTTATAAAAACTCTTCCTAATTTTGTCTCAGAACTATAAAAAAGATCTTTTATAAAATCCTCTTCTACATTCATATACTGGTATAAAAGTTCACCTAAAAGTTTTTGATCAATATCTCCTCTAGTTCTCATCATAGAGAACTCTATAAATCCAGCCATTGGTGGTGGTAATATATAAGTTTGAACCCCTTTATGTATAGTATCTAATAAAATCGCTCTTGATGCTAATGTATCCAAAATATTTTTAGCATCTTTTTCTGATATCTTCCAAATTGACGCTGCTTTTTTTACTGTAAAGGGTTTTATTGGAAGTTGTGCTACTAACTCTGCCTCTTTTTCTGAAAATAGTATCGCTAGTATATCATATAAGACTTTAGATGGTGGTGCTCCTTGAGGAAATCTATTCAGTCTCTCCTCTAAACTTTTATATGCTGACTTACCTACAATATGGCTCATGTTTTCCTCCTAATTAACTTTTATCGTTTTTTGACTTCTGTTAATAGTATAGATGTAAAAATCAGTAATCCACCTATTATAACTTGAAAAGTCATCTTATCTCCCAATAGTAAAACAGAGAATAGTGCTCCAAATATTATCTCTGTTGTTAAAATTAAAGAAACTTGACTAGGATTAATCTCTTTTTGAGCATACGTTTGAATTGAATAACAGATGAAAGTATTAAAAAGAATTATATATACTAAGGCCAAAATCTGTTTTAATTCATATGTTCTAGTAAAGATTGTTGCTCCTTCAAATATTATATTCAGCAAGATACCAATAATTCCTGCTGAAAACATTTGAAAACCATTAATCGTAAAGGGATTTTTATTTTTTATCCGACTTCCTATAACTACGATTTGAAGTGCAAAGCATATCGCACATATAAATGTTAAAAAATCTCCAAAATTAATCGTTAAATTTTTTTCAAAAGAAAGAAATCCTATCCCTATAAAACACAGAATAGATGATAGTATATAAATTAATTTTGGCTTCTCTTTTGTAATGATCCATACAATATATGGTACAAAAATAACATTTGCCCCAGTTATAAAGGCATTTTTAGATGAAGTTGTGTAAACCAATCCAACCGTTTGAAAAGCAAAAGCTGAAAATAAAATTAAACCAGCTATTAAACCTAAATTTTTTTCTGTTTTTTCAATTTTTATTTTTTTTACTCTCATAATACAAAACATAACTACTGCCGTTATAAAAAATCTTATACCTAAAAACTCAAATGGCTTTATGCCACTATCTAAAATTATTTTCGTAGCTGGAAATCCACTTCCCCAAATCATGGCAACTAAAAGCAATAATAATTTACTAAAGTTTTCTTTTTTCATTTTTATCCCCCTGTATTATTTAATTTTTCTCCCCTAACCTATCAAAAAAAAATAGCACCGTAGTACTATTTTTTTATTTTTATAGGTATATTCGCTATCAGTGCTGTTTCTCTTCCCGTTTCCGCTTCTTGAGAAACTTCAATATTTAAAGAATCCCTATCTATATCTACATACTTAGATATTACTGCAATTATCTCATCTTTTAAAGTTTCAAGCATTTTGGGAGAAAGCATAGCTCTATCATGTATCAGTACTAACTTCAAACGGTCTTTAGCTACTGAACTAGATTTTTCTTTATTCAAAAAACTAAAAAATCCCATATTTCGCCTCCCCTTATTTTTTAAATATCTCTTTTATCTTATCAAAAAAACCAACTTTAGGATCTAAATCTAAAAATTCAACATTTTGTCCAAGTGTTCTTGAAGCTATATTTACATATGCTCTAGCTGCTAAAGATTCTCCTCTATATACTAAAGGTTCACCTTTATTTGTAGATATAACTATATTTTCATCATCTGGAACTATTCCTATAGGTTTAATTCCTAAAATATCTGTTACATCATCAACACTTAACATATTTCCATCTTTAACCATTTCTACTCTTAAACGATTAACTATTAGTTTTGGATTTCTAATTTCATTTGCTTCTAACAATCCAATAATACGATCTGCATCTCTAACTGCAGAAATTTCTGGTGTTGTTACAACGTAAGCTTCTTCTGCGGCTGCGATAGCATTTTTAAATCCTTGCTCTATTCCTGCTGGACAATCAACTAATACAAAATCATATTCAGCTTTTAATATTTCAATTAATTCTCTCATTTGCTCTGGAGTTACAGCATTCTTATCTCTTGATTGAGCTGCTGGCAATAAATGCAAGTTATCATTTCTTTTATCTTTTATTATAGCTTGCTTAGGTTTACAAACTCCTTCTATCACATCTATTAAATCATAAACTATTCTATTTTCTAATCCCATAACAACATCTAAATTTCTTAAACCTATATCTGTATCAATTAATAGCGTCTTTTGATTTTGCATAGCTAGTGCTGCACCTAAGTTCGCACTACTTGTCGTTTTCCCTACTCCACCTTTTCCTGAAGTAATTACTATAACTTTTCCCATAATTCCTCCTATTTTCCCTTTATATTTTTATCATATGCTCTAAAGTTGCTTTATTGAATTTTTCAATAAAAATATTCCCATCTTTTAAATAAGCTACTTCAAAATCTAAGGTTTTTTTTACTTTGTTAACATCTAATACATTTGTACTAGGATTTTTTGCTATAACTTGGCCTATTTTAATTTGAATAGGATTTAAAGAAAATGCTCCTACAAATGCTTCTGATCCATCATTTTCTCCAGCATAAACAGTTCCATTTAAATATCCTAATACCACTACATTTCCTTTAGATTTAATAACTGCACCTGGGTTTACATCTCCTAACACAACTACATTTCCATCAAACTCTAAATTATGTCCAGAACGTAAAGTTCCTTTATGAAACTTTGTGCACCCTTCATCTGTTACATCTTTTATATTATTAAATGGAAGTTGCCCTCCTGGTAATTGTGAGAAAGTAGACTTTTCAGAAAAAATGAAAGCTATCTTTATATTCGTCTCTCTATTTATTACTCCGATTAAAATATTTTCCTCTATTTCTGTTAGTTTTCTATTAGTAAATTCAATGGCTATTTTCGCATCTCCTATGAATGCTTCCGCCTGTTTAATCTTTTCAGAAAATTTATCTTTTAAAGAGCTAAAATCGATGTTACTATCTAATTGCACAACTAACCTGTCCTTTTTTCCCTTTAGAATTACACAGTCATTCATATTTGTACGCTCCTAATTTCATTTTTTACATATTACCAAATTATAGCACTTTTATGTTCAAACATCAATCATTTTATAACTATATAGTTTTTTTTTATTGGATAATTTTTTATATTTTTTCTAAAAAAAAAAGTTATGAAATTTCTTCATAACTCTTTTTCTAACTAATTACTTTAACCTTTTATTTTATAAATTTTGCATCTCCATATGTCCCATGATCATATTTTGTTACACCGTCTGAATTTAATATTTGTAATTTTAGTTCTTTAACTCCATTTAAATCAACATCAATGAATTTAGCTCTATCAGAACTTTTCATAACGCCACTATTAAAAACTTCTTTTCCATCAGCAAAAACTTTAAACTCAGCTGTTCCTCTATAACCTAAAACTTCTCTGTCTAATCCTACATAACTTTGGAACTTTTTAAATCCTTTCCCTTCAATATTAACAATTATATCATTATCTGATACTCCATTTATACCTTTATCAAATTTTATAACCTCTCCATTCTCAAGTCTTAGAGTCAATGGATTTTCAGCGATAGTTTTATCTTTAGCTGTCATTTTATTTGAATTTTTTACTCCTAAATCAGATAAATATACTACATTATCTGCAACTTGCTCAATAGATCTTCTTGCTTCAAAATAATTCTTAGAATCTACAGCTAAATTATTATCTCTTTTTTCGAATGAATCTACATTTTTATTTTTTCCTACTATTTTAAATGTATATCTTTGTACTTCTCCAGATTTTAATTGATATTGATCATGTGGTCTAGCTCCCCACGAATTATCACCACCAACTCCCATCTGTTTTCCAATTATTCTTAAAACTACATTCTTATTTTTATCTAATTCAAAAGGATGTCTTTTTCCACTTGAAAGCTCCTCTGGAGTATAATAAAGTGTATTAAACTCTAAAGTTTCTCTCTCTGGAACAGATGTAACTAATAATCCCTCTCCATTCTCATTAACAATTTCAACCCATCTAACATCACTTCTATTTCCTGTCTCAGATGGATTTATATATGGAATAAAGAAATTTTCTACATTTTCTTCATAAATTCCAACATCATATCCTGTCTTTCTATCAATATAATTCTCTTCTGGTCCTCTTCCATACCACTTAACTCTATTGTTTTTAGAATTTAATTCTGTTATCATACTAAATTCAGGTATTTCTGGTAAAGTTTTTGGAGAATACAGTGACGAATCTACTAAAATTTCTCCATTTCCATCAATAAGATACGTTACATAAAGTTTTGATGTTTCTTTTGTAGGAATATCTATTTCTAAATCTACTTTAATAACTTTATTCTCTATATTCTCAACTTTATAGTTTACAACCTTACTATTTTTACCAGCATATCTCCAAGTATCCAGTCTTTTCATCGCTCCATTTCCTCTATCATTATCATTTGGAGCTCTCCAGAAATTAAATTCAAGTGGAGCTTCTACAATATTTTTTCCATTACTTTCAAAAGATTTTATTCCACCTTTTTTTAAATCAATCTCTGCTTTAAAATTTTCCCCTGAAATATCTAAAGTACTATTATTTTCTTTATACTTTAATTCTTTAACATCCTTTAACTCTATTTTCTTACTTATATTTTTATCTTTTACCTGAAATTGCTCGCTTGCAACAACATAACCTTTTGGTGCCCAACTTTTATCATTTTTTAATGCAAAATTTATATTTATGAAATACTCTTTTTTAGAATCTAACTTTATATCTTTTAATGGGATATCTATATATTTTTTAGCTCCAGGTAATAAATCTACTTCAAATTTTCCACTTTTTATAACTTCTCCATTCTCAATAACTTCCCAATTTCCATTATAATCTTTTAAGTTAGTGAACATATATTTATTTTCTAACGATATTTTTCCTTTGGATAAATCAGAATTTTTTATACCTATATTTTGGAATACTTTTTTTACTTCTATAAGTTCTGGTTGAACTGTTCTATCAGCAAATATTAATCCATTAGCTGAGAAGTTTTTATCTGTAAATTCTTCATCGCCCCAATCTCCACCATATGCAAAATATTTTTCTCCTGTTTTAGGATCAACTGTTTCTATAGCTTGATCTACCCAGTCCCAAATATATCCGCCATGGAATATCTCATTACTTTCCATAACATCCCAATAATCTTGAAGATTTCCAATACTATTTCCCATTCCATGAGCAAATTCACATTGTAAATATGGTTTTGTATTATCTTCATAAACTAAGTATGCCTTCATCTCTTCTATTGATCTATACATCCTACTATATGTATCAGTTATATCTCTTTGTGGTTCATAGTGAGTAAGTCTTGTTGGATCTTTTTCTTTTAAATATTTTGCAGCTAATTCAAAGTTCTTCCCTGTCGACGATTCATTTCCTATTGACCACATAATTATAGACGGTTCATTTTTGCTACGCTCAACCATAGCTTCTTGTCTATCTATAACTGCTGGTGTCCACTCAACTCTATCTTGAGGAATTTCATCAAGTCTTCCATGGGTTTCCAAATTAGCTTCATCCATAACGTAAAGTCCATACTCATCACACAAATCATACCACTTTGGATCATTTGGATAATGTGAAGATCTCACTGTATTTATATTATTTTGTTTCATAAGCTCAATATCTTTACGCATTACATCTTCACTTACAACTCTACCCTTATCTCCTGTAAACTCATGTCTATTAACACCTCTTAACATCAGTTTCTTTCCATTTACCATTATTTTATTATCTTTTATTTCAACTTTTCTAAATCCTATTCTATTACTTACAGTTTCAATTATTTCACCTTTAGGATTTTTTAAAGCTAAAACTAAAGTATATAAATTTGGTTCTTCTGAACTCCATTTTTTAGGATTTATAAATTTTTCGTTAAAATTTATAATTTGCTTTAATTCATCTCCTGTAACTTCAACAATTTTTTCAAAGTTTTTAACTTCTTTTTTCTTATCATCATAAACTTTTCCAATAACCGTGTATTTCCCAGGAACAAAACCTGATTTTGTAGATACATCTACCTTTACATTTAAATCTGCATTTTCATAATTTTTATCTAAGTCTGTTACAACTGTATAATCTCTTATATATGTTTTTGGAGTTGAATATAAGAAAACATCTCTAAAAATACCACTTAATTTAATCATATCTTGAGATTCTAACCAACTTCCATCACTCCATCTATATACTTTAACTGCAATCTCATTGCTTCCCTCTTTTAAAAACTTTGTTATATCAAAATCATGACCTGTAAAAGAATCTTCACTATATCCTACATATTCTCCATTTACATATAAATAATATGCTGATTCAACACCTTGAAAAGAGATATAAACCTCTCTTCCATCCCAATTTTTATCTATATTAAACTCTCTTTTATAATAACCAATTGGATTATAATCTTTAGGAGTATCCGGATGATTTATAGGTGTCTTTTGATATTCCCAAGGATACGCTGTATCGTTATATCTAATTTGATCATATCCATGTAATTGCCAACTTGATGGAACAGGTATAGTTTTCCAATCTTCCGTATTATAGGCAGTTTTATAAAAATCTTTTAAATCTTGATCTGGATGATCTACCAATTTAAACTTCCAATCTCCATTTAAACTTTTAAAGTTTTTAGAATTTTTAAAGTCAGCATAATTTGGATTACTTAGTGCTTCTTCAACAGTATTGAAAGATATTTTAGTTACGTGTGCTTTCTCTCTGTTATCTCCAAATATTTCTGGATTATTTGTCCAAAATGGATTTTTTTTAGAATAACTCCCTGGATTTATGCCTTCGTGACCTTTTGCATGATTAGACCCATCTAAATTATCCGAATAGCATAATGTTGTTAATACTGAACTTAATAATAGCATCATCTTTACTGTATTCATTTTTGTAAACCCCCTCAAAATTTTAGTCCCCACTTTATTACCCTATAAACTGGACTTTGTAAAGAGCGCACAAATAAAAATATGAAACTAATTTCACCTAGGTAAAATTAGTTTCATATTTTTTCATATTATCATATTTTTAATCTAATCTCCTTATCCTTTAAGTTTTCCATAAATAGGTCCAAAGTTTTTACAAGCTCTGTAGTCTGCTCCCTCTTTATCTATTGTACCAAATGACGACCAAACTTTTGGTCTAAATATTTTTTCATCAGATACATTATGCATAGCAATAGGTATTCTTAACATAGATGCCAACGTTATAAATTTATCTCCAACATGCCCATATGAAATTGCTCCATGATTTGCTCCCCATGTATCCATAACAGTATGAACATCTGTAAATGCTCCCTCACCAGTTAAATTAGGAGCAAACCAAGTTGTTGGCCATGTAAAGTTTGTTCTTCTATCCAAAATATCATGAACATCTTTTTGTATGTCAACAGCATATCCTTCTGCTATTTGTAAAACAGGACCTAATCCTTTTATTAAATTTATTCTTGTCATTGTTATAGGCATTTCACCTTTAGTTAAAAATTGTGATGAATATCCTCCACCTCTAAAATATCCTAAATCTGCTTCACACCATTTTGTAGAATCTAAACATTTATTTACTTCTTCTTCTGTTACTTCCCAAAATGGTTTCATCACTCTATTTCCATCTTTATCTATTTGATCTCCCGTTCCATCTAAAGAAGATGAACCTGAATTTATTAAATGTATTAATCCATTTTTAGCTTTTCCATCTAACTCTTTTCCTGTAACTCTTTTTACAGCTTCTGGAGACCAAAATGTTCTAACATCGGAGAATATTTGAGCTCTTCCTGTTAATAGATGACCAAATAACATTGCTACACCATTTAAAGAATCATTTTCTGTTGCTACAACAAATGCTTCTCTGATTCCATTCCAATCAAAAGATGAGTTTAATATTGCTTCTGAAAAATCTCCATTTGGCATATAATCAGTCCATTGTCTTTGTCCTTGGAATCCTGCAGCAATAGCGTTATGGCCTTCAGCTTCTTCTATGTAACCTTTTTCTTTCAACTTTTTATTTCCAATCATAAGATCTCTCATTATAATTGTCATTTTTACAACAATCTCCCAGTCTTTATCTTTTGCTTCTCTAGTTTTCTGAATATATGAATTGTTACAATCCTCTCCTTCTTTACAGTGAAGTTTTGTCCATTCCATAGCTTTTTTAAACTCTTCAGCATCGTATATCTCTTCATCTAATCTTCTTTTCAATTCTACCATATCAACATATTCATTTCTCATTCCTAAATAATCAGAGAAAAAATCTGGGTTTACTATAGAACCTGCTATTCCCATAGAGACACTACCAATAGATAGATATGATTTACCTTTCATTAAAGCAACTGCTAAACCAGATTCAACAAATTTTAATATTTTTTCCTTTACATCTTCAGGAATCTCTTTATCAGTTCCATCTTGTACATGTTTTCCATATATAGAAAACACGGGGTCTCCAATTTGAGCGTGCCCTGCTGCTGCTGCTGCTAAATATACAGCTCCTGGTCTTTCAGTTCCATTAAATCCCCATATAGCTTTTGGTATATTTGGAGTACAATCTATCGTTTCTGTTCCATAACACCAACAAGGAGTTACCGTTAGTGAAACACCAACATTATTGTCTTTAAATTTTTGCTCACATCGAGCTGCCTCAGGAACTCTTCCTATTGTTTCTTCAAAAACATAACATTCCACTGACTCACCACTAGGATATTTTAAATTTTCTTCAATAAATTTAGCAACCATTTTAGCCATATCCATAGCTTGTCCTTCTAAGGATTCTCTTACTCCTCTTCGTCTTCCGTCTATAGTAGCTCTTATTCCAACTTTTGGTAATTTCCCATTTAATCTATACACGTTTATCCTCCTTAGTTTTTGCTTTATAACTGAAGTCTATATCTAACGGAAATATTGGTCTTTTAACTTTTTCATATTTTATGTTTAAAATATCCTCATTAGTACTTCCTGTTGTTAAAGCCATGATAGTTCTTTTAGAAAGAAGTTTATGGTGCTCAGTTAAATATCCCAATTTACAAACAATAATATTACGATTTTTAGGATCTAATCTTAAATCTTCATACATTTCAGGAGTCACATACCCTACATGTTTCTCTGCTAAAATTACATCTACATTATTTACTCTTAAGACTGCTAAATCACTTTCATATGTTCCCCATTTTTCTAAATAATTAATAACCTCTCCTTTTAAAGTTAAAGGTTTTGTAGTTTTAGTATCAAACTTTGCTCCTGCAACAACCTCTATAGTTTGTCCAATTTTTCCTTTACAAAATAGCGTTGCTTCAGGATCATAAATTCCTCCGTAAATAACTGGAGTAGATACATCTTTCGTTTTAGAATTTTCTAAAATTATTTTTAAAAATCCTGTACAATCTGATGATGAACCTGCAGTAGGATTGTCTCCAGAGTCTGATAAATATATTGGAAATTTATTTTCCTCTAAAGCTTTTAAGGCAACCTCATAAGCTTTTTCAGGCTGATAAGTTTCTGTATGAAAAGAAAACTCGTCTCTTCTATCAAAAAACTCTTGTCCTATCTCTTTTGAAATTGTATTTGCTAAATTTTCATCATCTGCTACAACATAGATTCCAACAGCAGCATCTTCACTATCTGCCCAAGGATATCCCATAAGAATAGAAACTCCTAAAACTCCCTGCTTTTTTTCATATTCTCTACATCTATTTATAAAATAAACCATAGGTTCAGTTGAAGTTTCTGACTGTTCTCCAGCTATTAGCATTGGAACGCTTGCCCAAGATTTTTTAGGAATTTTATTCTCTTTAAAAATATACATTAATATCTCTGCTGCATGCTCTCCAGTTTCAAAACAATCAGTGTGTGGAGCACATTTATATCCAACATATGCATCAGCGTATTTGTGCATTTTATCAGTCATAGTTGTATGCATATCAAGGGCAACTACAATTGGGATATCTTTAAAATGCTTTCTAAGTTCCTCTAAAAGATCACCTTCTGCCTCTCCCAATCCAACTACTCTCATAGAACCGTGAAGAGCTAAGTTGATTCCATCTAGTTTTTTTATTTTGTCTGCTTCTAAAGCTCTCTCAATAAATTCTTTTTTTAATCTACTATAAAGTTCGTAGCTTACCTCCCCATTTGGAACTGCTCTTGCACTAAGCGTTGGAACAACATCATATCCATTTTCTTTTAAAGTATCAACTATACCTCTTAATGCATTATTTTTTGTTTCAAAAACTAATGAATCCTCTCCATATCTTATAGAGAAATCCTTTTCATCTGTGATAATCGGATTAAAAGAATTTGATTCATGATGCATAGATCCTACTAAAACTCTTTTCATTTTCATTTTGTATGATAAATATAAGTCTATTTATCACTACATCCTCCTTCTTTGGTATTTTAAGCTAATTTTCATAATTAAATATAGTCATATGATGACCATTCACAGAGTTAATTTTAAATTTTATTATTTGTCCATTCTGTTCAAACGGAATCTCCTCTCTTGTTTCCTCTTCAAAAATAGATACAATCTTTTTATCAGGGATATTAACTTTAACTTCTAATTCATATAATTTTAATTTATTTTGGATTGTATAAATATCTTGAGAAGGTTTTTCTATAAGATAGTTTAAAAGATGAAGAATAATTCGATTCTCATTTTTTTGTTCATTTAAACTAGTTATTAGAGTTGTGGGACCATTGTGATCAACTAATTTTTTATCTAATAGCATTTCCAAACTATCTTTAAGTATCTCCTTACACCATTTAGCACCATTTTTTCTATATATTCTAAAAATTGGATGTGAAAAATAAATGTAATTATTGCCCTTTAAAGCTCCTGGAAACCCCTTTTTTCCAGATGATGGAGCGTGTTGGTGTGAGCAGAAAAATATACCCTCTCTATTAAAGTAAGGTTCTATTGTTTCTAAAACAACTTCACTATTTATTGCTTCTACTTTGATTCCTTTTAAATACATTACATGCTCTTCTTTAGGAAGAGATCTCCCTATCTTTTCATTAGGAAGAATAAAATCTCTGTCAAACTCTGATTCTCCAAGATACTTTAATGAAAAAAGATTATTTTCATTACTAGTATCTATTAAAGATATGTAAGAACTAATTATTTTTCCACCATTTTTCATATAATTTTCTAATTTATTTTTTAATGTTATATTAAATTCTATTTTATCTGGCAAAATAAGGACTTTGTATTTATAAAAATCCATAGAAGAATCTATAATTTCAAATTGATAAGACATTTCTTGAAGTATTCTCATAGCACCTATGAGCCCAGGATCTATTCCACTTTCATTAGAAGAATAAGATTCTTCTGGTGTTAAAAGCGCTATTTCTGACATCGGTGTAATTTCTGTACAAAACTCTTCTTTTCTTTCTATTTGTTCATAAACTTTTCCAATTAAATCATAAGAACTTAAAGATAATTGCCCTTTATTATGAAGCTGATCTCCTATAGAACATCCAGCCCCTAATGTCAGCATATTAAAGCATTCAAATTCTAAAGCTTCTAAATTTTTATATGAATGAAAATCTCCCCAATAAGTATGAAATTTACCAGTCATTCCAATAATATCTTTTCCTAAATTTCTAGCATACCTTACCGTAGCAGGAAAGTGATCATATCCCCATCCACCGCTCGGTAAAGATTCTAGTTCTAAATGAGAATATACATCTAAAGCTTTTTTGAAATTTGGTCCTACATGAGAGCTATTAAAAAATAAACTTTTTCCTGGTACAAGATTTTCAATATAAGTTGCAATTTCTCTTCTAAACTCATCTAGCATAATAGAGGAATAAATTAGTCTTTCTTCTTTATCATATATATCCATATTTAGAGCCTTCATTTTTTCTTGACACTGTTTACAATTACAATCGACTTTAAATAAAATATCTAGAAAAAAACCATCAATTCTATCTTTTCCAACAGAACTTACAATATCTTCCAAATGTTCTTTAAAAAATTGACGATACTCAGTATTTAGGCAAATTGTATTATAAAAATGAGGCTTTGGAATATTTTGTGTATCGATAAACTCGCCATTTTCATCTAAAGATAACCATTCTGGATTTTCTCTCATCACTCTTCCATCCCATTGAACTGTTGTATATATTGGCGTTTTTATACCTTGCTTATGACAAACCTCTATTTGTTCTATTAATAGATTTTTATTTTTTAAATTAGGATGAATTAAATGTGGGTATTTTTTAGATGGATAATAAAGCCATCCATGATGACATCGTGCAAACAACGTCACTGAATTGACATGGGCATTTTTTAAAGTTTCTCCAAACTCTGTTGGATCAAAATCTATTCCAATATCTTCTATAAATTCACTAGTATGGAAATCTAAATGTATTTGTCTTTGGATTTCTTTTTTCATAATTACTCCTTTATGGCTCCAGCGGTTAACCCACCTTCTATTTTTTCTTGAAATAACATATAGATAATCAAAGGTATCAAAACTGTAATTGTGATAGCAGCCATTAACAATCCATATTCTGAACCACGCTCACCATTAAAGTTAAGAAGCCCAAGAGTTATAGGCTTTAATTTATTATCATTTATAAAAAGGAGAGGAAAAACCACATTATTCCATGCTCCTAAAAAATTAAAAATAGATACAGTAGCAATAGCTGGCATACTTAAAGGAAGCACTAATTTTAAGTAAACTTGCCAAAAACTGGCACCATCAATAATAGCAGCTTCTATTAAAGAGTTATTTATCCCTTTCATAAATCCTGTCAAAACTAAAATACTAAATGGTAAAGAAAATGCAACATAAACTAAAACTAAAGCTATTAAATTATTTTTTAGATTAAGAATTCCCACAAAATATGAAATAGGAACCAATACACTTTGCATAGGTATCATCATCCCAAGAAGAAAGAATACTGACAGATACTTATTAAATTTAAAGTTAAATCTCGATAAAATAAACGAAACCATTGATGCAGTAAAAATTAAAATAATAACAGTTGATACCGAAATCACTATACTATTGAAAAAATAAGTTCCCATATTAGCAGCATTCCAAGCTTCAATGAAATTTTCCACTCTAAAAATTTTAGGAATTGAAAAGGGAGTAGAAAATATCTCATTATTATTTTTAAAAGAAGAAAAAACTGTAAAAATCATAGGACCTATGAAAGATAAGCTTACAAAAATTAAAAATGAATAAGTTATAACTACGTGATGAGTTTGCTTTTGTTTCATTTACTCCTCCTTTTTTCTCCAGTTAAAAAATTACTTAAAAATACTAAAGATAATGCTAAGAGCAAAAGTAAAACTCCAATTGCACTTCCCTTTCCAAAATTATCATATCTAAAAGATTCGTAATAAAGCAAAGTGGTTGGTAAATTAGTCAAACCATTAGGTCCACCCTCAGTCATGGCAAATATTAGATCAAAAACTTTAATAGACCCTATAATATCCATAACAATACATATTCCTATGATTGGCTTTAACATTGGAATAGTTATTAAAAAAAATTGTTTAATTGAATTAGCTCCATCAATTTGTGCAGCCTCGTAAAGCTCATCTGGAATTGTTGCTAATCCTGCCAATAAAATAACCATATAAAATCCAACACCTACCCAAATATTAACTGATATTATAGCATTCATAGCAGTACTTTCATTTATTAGCCAAGGTACAACATGCTGATGTAAATTTACAGATTTTAAAAATAAATTTAGAGCACCATTGGGCATAAATATAAAATACCACATAAGTCCTACTGCAGTTAAAGGGAATATAGTAGGAACAAAGAATATAGCTTTAAAAAGTTTATGACCTCTACACTTTGAGTTTATAGCTACAGCTAACAAAAGAGCTATAGGAGTATGAAAGCCAACACTAAATACCACCATTTTTATCATATTTTTTAAAGATATTAAGAAATTCTTATCATTTAGAAGAATTTTAAAATTATCTAATCCAACGAATTTAACAGGAGAGACAGCTAATCCATTCCATTTAGAAACAGAAAATACTAATGCTCCAATTAGTGGGATAATTTGAAAAGCAACATATATAAGTAACGCTGGTAAAACAAATCCTAGGATTAACATTTTATCTGATTTTTTATGAATTTTTATCATTAACTACTCCTTTCTTGAAATCTCTTCTTGAATTTCTTTTCCAGCTTCCATTGGTGAAGCTCCCATCAAAACACTAACAATAGAGTTTCTAGTTCTATCTTGCATAGATGGTATTTTATCAAAATCAAAGACATCAACACCTATTCCATCAGAAGTTTGAGCTAATGTATTATTAGCTAAGAATAGCTCTCCTACTTTATTTTTATCCGCTTCAAAATCAATACGAGGAAGTAAAAATTCTGCTTCATTTACATATCTAATTCCAGCATCTTTAGAAGTTAACATTTTTAAAAGTTCAATTGTATAATCCTTTTCTTTTCCTTTTAAATTTCCAGAAATCATATATGGACTAATAACTTGCATGTCTTGATTTTTAAACTCTGCTTTTTCTTTAAAATAAGGAAATTTAGCAAAATCTATATTTGCATAAACTGGTGTTTTCTCAGAGTCTACAAATGTAGATATATTCCATGGACCAGTAAATATCATAGCTGCTTCACCATTTTTGAACTGAGTTGTAGCAATATCATTGCTTATTCCAGGAGCAGAAGGAGAAAAAGCATCTTTATCATTTAAAACTTTTATAAACTCTAAAGTTTGAACAACTTCCGGATCAGTCCACTTAATTTCTCTTGAACCTAGTTTTTTAGCTGCATCAACACCTAACCAACGATAAAAAATCTGATTATGTAAATGTCCTACTGAGTAAGTAGATTTTGCACCTAAAGCAATTGGGATAACATTAATACCTTTTAATTTATCAATAGCAACTAAGAATTCATCCCAAGTTTCAGGAAACTTTTCAACACCTGCTTTATTAAATAAATCTTTGTTATAATAGAATCCCATTAATCCTTGTTCCATAGGAATCGCATATATTCCATCTTTCCCAGGAATTGTGTAATAATTTAAAGCTCCTTTATTAAATCCTTCACCCCACTCTTTATCTTCATCTAAAATTGGTTTCATATCAGCTAATAAGTTTGTATCAACATATTCCCCTAAATTAGCAACTCCTTGTATTCTAAAAATATTAGGTAAAGTTCCAGAGGCTAAATCTGTTTTTAATTTATTATTAAAAGAAGACTCATCTCCTTGAGATTCATCTACAACAATAACATCTGGATATTTTTGTTCAAACTGATAAATAATATCTTTATAAACTTTGACTGAATTTGATGTTCCAGCCATTCTAGTTAATAATCTAATTTTAACCCTATCATTATCTTTAGATTTATCTCCACAAGCAAGAAAAGCTAAACATATGCTACAAAGAGTAAGTGATTTAATTATTTTTTTTATCATAAATTCCTCCTATTAATTATAAACTTTTAAATTGTATTAAAGCATTTCCTGTAACTGAAGCTTCAATTGGACCTATTATAATGGAACAATCAAAAGATTTTCTAATAATTTCTATTAAAAAACTATCTTGATTACCTCCTCCTAAAAGTACAACATTATTAATCTCTTTATTAGATAAAGTTTTTATTAATTCTAAAGATTCTCTATAGTTATTTCCTAAACTGTTATAGATTATTCTTAAAATATCTTCTTTAGAATTTATTACACAACGATACTTTTTAAAATATTTATCTTTTATTAGATTTTCAATATCAGATGTGATTAAAAACTCTTCAGTTATTTCAATATGATTATTCAAAATAGAATTTTTAGCTAGATTTGAAAAATCTTTAAAATCTATATTTTCATTTTCTTTTTTCCATTGATTTCTTAAAGATTGTAATGGTAACGTTCCTATTGTCATAGACATAAATCTTATTTTTTTTTCTAAAGATCCTTCATTTACCAACCCCTTTTTTAATCCTACTAAATCAGTTATAGTTTTAGAAAGCTCAACTCCTAAAAGAGACCAAGTTCCATTTATCAAATATGCACTATTGTTATCTAAATTAGCTCCAATAACTGCACAAGCTGAATCATGACCTGGAACACAAACTATTGGTATATTTTGAGATATATCTAACTCTTTTAAAATTTCATCTTTTAAAAAATAAGATGTAGTCCCTGGATGAGTCAGCTCACCTTTAATCGTTGAAGGAATTTCTAACTTTTGGAAAATAGTTTTAGACCAATCTCGATTTTCAGCATTTAATAATCCAGAGGTAGAAGCTATAGTATATTCCCATACTTTTTCTCCTGTTAAATAATATAAAATTAAGTTTGGCATAAATAAAAATTCTTTAGCACCACTCTCTAATATATTTTCATACTTTATATCATAACATAGTTGATATATTGAATTAAATGCAAAATGACCATTTCCACAAATGTTATAATGTTCTTCCAATGATATTTTATTATGAACCTCATCAATTACTTTTTGTGGTATACAAGTTCTATATGATCTCGGATTTCTAAAAAGTTGACCATTTTCATCCAACCATCCATAGTCACATCCCCAAGTATCTATGCCTAAAGATTGAATATTTGAATTTTCTTTAAGTGCTTTTTTTATTCCTATTTTAATTTCATTTAAAATATAGGGCAAATCCCAATAAATTTTTCCATTTTTATTTAAAGTTTTGGTTGGAAATCTATGAACTTCATTTAATTCTAAGCAATTATTATTTGTAACAATGATTGCCCTTCCACTAGAAGCACCTAAATCTAAACATAAAACGGATTTCATAAAACCTCCCTATTTTATTTTTTTACCATAATCTTTGAATCTTTCTATCATATTATATATTTCTTCATCTTCTATAATTGCTGGCTCTCCAACAGCTGAAGATAATAGATACAAACTTGAAATATATTCTACTTGAATTAAAACATTATAAGCTATTTCAATATCCTCTCCTACTGTTGTTATTCCATGGTTAGCTAATAGACACGCTCTTGAATTTCTCATAGTATTAAAACAATTTTCAGCTAGTTCTTTTGTTCCATAACTTGCATAATCAGCGCATCTAACTTCTTTGTCACCTGTAACTGCTATCATATAATCTATTGCAGGTAACTTTTTTCTTAAACATGCTATGGCTGTTGAATATTTAGTGTGACCGTGTATCACTGCATTTATATCATTTCGATTTCTATAAAGCATTAAATGCATCTCTAACTCACTACTTGGTGTTTTTCCTTCTATTAAATTTCCATCTAAATCAACAACTGATACATCTTCAGGTTTTAAAAGTACATATGGAATTCCTGAAGGAGTTATTGCGATTAATTTTTCATTTCTATCGTAGATACTAATATTTCCTGCTGTTCCATTTGTAAGTTGATCACTCAACATTTTTAGTGATGTTGCAATAATTTTTTCTCTAATATGCTCAATTTTCAATTAAAATTACCTCCCTATTTTCAGTAAAATACTGTCTATATTTTTTATTCTATTAGATATATACTTTATATTTTTCTTGAAATCAATAATAAAACAAGGAATTTTATAATTTATTTACGCAAAAATTTGCGTAAATTTCATAAGAAAATTATATTAAATATATACATTTTTTTCTATTTCTGTTATATACTTAAAAATATATCAGCTTAATTTTAGGGAGGAACCTTATGAAATTAAAAGAAATTGCTAAAAGTGCAAATACCTCTGTTTCAACAGTATCTAGAGTTTTAAATAATAAAACAGGTGTAGGAAAAGAAAAACGAGATTTAATTGAAAAACTTTTAATAGAATCTGGATTTTATAATAACTCTTATAAAATAGCTAATGATATAAAAAGAATTGCTGTCATTGTCTCAGATTTGAAAAATCCTTTTTTTTCTGAAATTGTAAAAAAGATAACTGAAGAGTCAAGAAAAGAGTCCTATCAAGTACTAATTTTTGATACAGATGAAAACTTTCAAAATGAAATAGAATCAATTGATTCTATAATTAAATCAAATATTCTAGGTGTTATAATGTGTCCTTCTGGTGGTAGTAACTCTGAAAAAAATTTAAAAAAACTAGAAGACTATTCTATCCCCTTTGTTTTATTTGATCGAGAGCTAGATTTTTATCATGATGGAGTTTTTTTAGATGATTTTAAAGCAGGTTTTCTCGCAACAGAAGCTTTAATAAAAGAGAATCATAGTAATATAGGAATTTTAGTTGGAAAATTGAAGCATAAAAATATGTATAATAGATTTCTTGGTTATTGTCACGCTCTAAAAGTTTATAATATTGAATTCAATAATAGTTTTATTTATGAAATTGACTTAGAAGTTCAAGATGGTTACAATGTTGCAAAAAGTATTTGTTCAAAAAACTCTAACCTATCAGCTATTTTTTCCTGTAGTAATCTTATTACACTTGGTTTTATAAAATATCAAAATGAAATTAATAAAAAAAATAAAATTTCTATCATCGGGTTTGACAATCCAGATTATTTTGATATATTAAATTTAAATATAAGCTCTATTACTAGATCTATTTCTGAAATAGGATTGATTTCAGCAAAAATGTTATTTAAAAAATTAAAAAACAATACGGAGCACACTCAAAAAATTATTATAAATCCTATTTTAAAATTAAAAGGCTCTGAAAAAATAAAAAATGAAGCTGTAGATAACTAATGATCTACAGCTTTTAAATTAAATCTTTTATCTCATATTTATCTCTTTCAAGGTATCAGAAAGATATCCTATCTCTTCTAAAGACATTTTTTTTATTTCATTTTTCAATTTCATACGCTTTTTTATAAAAATATCTCTTTTAAGAGAGTAAAAAAGTGAAAAAATCATTATAGGAAGCAATATCAAAAGTGGAAAAGCTATTATTATAGATGCTGTTTTCAACATATCTAATCCACCAGCAAATATAAGTGCTATTGCTAAAAGTGATTGGAAAATTCCCCAAATTAATTTTTTATATCCTGGTGGATTTAAATCTCCATCTGAACTCATCATCCCTAAAACATAAGTGGCTGAATCTGCTGAGGTTATAAAAAATGAAGCTAAAAGTACTATAGCTACCCCACTCATTAAATCTCCCAAAGGATACTCACCAAAAACTAAAAATAATGCTGTTTCAGTGTGTTCTATTGCTATTTTTGCGAACTCTTTTCCTAAAGATATTCCTAATGTTCCAAAAGCTGAAAACCAAATAAATGAAACTAGCGATGGGATTACCACAACTCCTATAATAAACTCTCTTATAGTTCTTCCTTTAGATATTCTAGCTATAAAAGTTCCTACAAATGGAGTCCATGCAACCCAATTAGACCAATAAAAAATTGTCCACGAAGATAACCATGTTTTGTCACCAAAACTATTTGTTCTTAAACTTATCTTCAAAAAATTATTCAAATAGTTTCCCAAACTCTCTGAAAAAACATTAAAAATTCCAATTGTTGGCCCAAATATAATAACAATAAAAAGTAATAAAAATGATATAAGTACATTTAAGTTAGACAAAGTTTTTATACCTTTATCTAAAGACCCTAATGCCGAGTATACAAAGATAACTGTTACAACTCCTATTATTATAATTTGACTAGTTATATTATTAGGAATATTAAAAAGATAATTTAATCCACTATTTATTTGAAGAGCACCTAATCCAAGAGTTGTTGCTACCCCTGTTATAGTAGCTAAAACTGCTATTACATCTATTCCCATTTTTATTTGTTTTTCATATTTTTTTCCTTTTAAAATCGGTGAAAACAATGAACTAATAAGTCCTTTTTCTCCTTTTCTAAATTGAAAATATGCCATTCCTAAAGCTAAAAAACTATAAATTGCCCAAGGATGTATTCCCCAGTGAAAAAACGATGTATTAAACGCAAAATCTATTGCTGACTTGGAACCGCTCTCTATTCCACCTATTGGATTTACAAAATGAGTCATAGGCTCTGCTACTCCAAAAAATACCAATCCTACTCCCATTCCAGCTGAAAAAAGCATTGAAAACCAAGAAATATTTGAATATTCTGGTTTTGAATCATCTTTTCCTAATCGAATATCCCCATAACTACTACAACAAAGATATAAACATACTAATGCTATTAACAATACTATTATTAAATATAAAAATCCAAAATTTGTTATTATGGAATTTAATAATACTTTTGTTATCTTTTCAAACTGAGATTTATTTAATCCAATAACAGATAAAATTGCAAAAATGATGAAAAATGAAATGTAAAAAATGGGATCCTCTTTTAATAAAACTTTTTTGAAAGTTTTTGTTTTTTTAATATCTAACCCTATATTTTCTCTTTTGTTCACACTCATGTAAAACCTCCCTTTTTTTAAACATGATTTATAGTTTCAGTCAAATTAGTGACATTTATAAAAATAGCGAAGTTAATAACTTCGCCATTTTTAAATGTTTATTTTTTAATTCTTTTTTAATATCTTATACTCTCCTAAAGATTCTTCTAAGTACTCAAAATTATTGTTTAATTCCTTTATAAAATATTTTATCCAAATATTTCTTAAGTTATAAAAAACCCTTACATCTATACCTTCTTTATTCCAGATTTCTTCGTGAACACAAATCCTTCTTTTCCAGCTCACAAGATTTTCTTCAGAGATAGATATGATATTTACTCTATCACAAGGCATCCCATCTAAAATATAATTATTTACACTATTATATATATCAATGGCATTATTATATTCTCTTTCAACTTTAGCCTCTCTTGCTGCTAAAATACCTTGCTCTTGAAAGATCTCCTCTAATTTTTCCTTAGCATCTAAATCATCTTCCAAAATAATTTTTATCCATGCTGCTAATTTTGCTTCTGATGAATGTATTCTATTTTGTAACCATCCGTGTATATTTTCTAAATCAATAATCTCTTCTAAATTTCTATTTTCAAGTTTTTTTCCATATTTACTTTCAATTTCATTTCTAACATTTTTAATATCTATTCCCTCTTCTAAAGCTAAGGTAATAACACATTCCTCTATATTTTCAAACCATAATATTTTATTAAAAAGCCAATAGTGTATTTTTCCTAAAAATAAACTCACTTTACACCTCTCTATTTTTTATTTAATTTTTCTAAAACTTCATCTATATTTAATCCATGTATTTCACATGCCTGTTCTAAAGTTTCCATTTGTGCTGACGGACACCCTATACATCCCATGCCATACCCCATTAAAATTTCTACTGCCATTGGATTTATCTCAATAATATCCGCTATTATAGTATCCTTAGTTATCATTTTTTTCCTCCTTTGAATTTCTTTCTTTTATAATATCGTTTCTAAACTTATCTATTGTTATTCTATCTATAAAATGACCTAACTTTTCTCCCATTTGAGCATTCTCATTATAATACTCCAACACAATTTTTACTAAAAGGTACGCTTCATTTTCAGAAAGATTTTTAACTAAAATATCTGCATTTCTAGGATTAAAACCTGCACTTCCACCAACTGTAATAAAAAATTTTCCATCCATATCTACAATAACACCAATATCTTTAGAATAAGCACTTGTACATGCGTTTCTACATCCAACTACTGCTATTTTAGTTCTACATGGAAGTTCCATTCCATGAAAATCATTACTAATTTTCATACCCAAACCTATTGTAGGATATTTTGATCTTTTGCAAAAATTTGCAGGACAAATCTCCACATTTTTTATAGAATTTTGAGTTTTTACAGCTGGTTCCATCCCTAATTCATTCCAAATGCTAGGCAAGTCTTCTTCTTTCAAATTTGTTATTAAAATTCTTTGGCCCGATGTAATTTTTAAGACACCTTTATATTTTTTAGCAACTTCTGCTATTTTTATTAGCATATTTGGTGTTACAAATCCTCCAGGAATGTGAGGTGTTATTCCATATGTTTTTTTACCATTCTTAATCTTTTGTAAATTTCCTCCAAAATTTCCCACAATATCCTCTCCTTTCTTTTCTGAATATATAATATATCTTTTTGGACAATTTTTCTGTAACATAAGTTACATTTTTTATTTTTTTATATAAAAACAAGCTATTAAAATATAACTTTAATAGCTTGTATTCTCTATATCTTACTTAAAAACTTTAACTCTTTTAATTCAGCTTCTAACTCTTTTAAAGTTAATTTTTCATCATTTATTGCCATTCCCATTAATACACCTTCAACTAAAGGAGCATCCATTATTTTTATTTTTTCTTTATCATAATCTTCATCTAAGAATTCCAAAGCCAACTCTGCGTTTAATATTGAGCTTCCTAAATCACCAAAAATAGCAACCCCTCCTTTTATATAAGCTTTTTTTATAGCTTCCGCTATAATTAAAGGATTTGATCCTAGATAATCTTCATCTGTTCCACTTCCATTTACTACAGGAAAGTTATATTTTTTCATTTCATTACAAAGTTCAATAACCTCATCAGCTAAACGTTTACTATGAGAAACAACTACGAAACCTAACATTTTATCACCTACTTTAAATTTTTACAGATTGTATCAATGATTAAATATGAAGACATTGCTCCTGGGTCTATATGACCAATACTCCTTGCTCCTAGATAACTCGCTCTTCCTTTTGTTGCTAACATATTTTCAGTTGATTCCATTCCTTCTTTTGCTGTTATTTGAATTTTTTTCAATAATATATCTAAAGAATCTTCTTTATTATTTTTTAATACCTCAACTACTGGCACTATTGTATCTAACATTGTTTTCTCACCACATTGAGCTTTTCCCCTCATTTTTATTCCTTCTACCATTGCTTCAGCTGCTTTTATTATATTATTCCTATCTAATATGTCAATTCCTTTTAAACTTTGTGCTACTTTCATTAGGCCGGTTCCATATATTGCTCCTGATGCTCCACCTACATTAGATATTAGTATCATTGCTATTTTATTGAAGCAATCTGAATAATTAAGACTTTTTAATGTTTCACTTTCATCTTTAATTTTTTGAAAACCTCTAGATAGATTTACACCATGATCACTATCACCAATCTCTCTATCTAATTCACTTAAGTAATCTTTATTTTCATATATTCTATCTGCTATTTTGTCTATTAAAGTTATTAATTCCATCTGTCCTCCTAGAATGTTTTTAATGCCACAGTATCAGATTTAGCATTTAATAATTTTTCAATTTCATCATTAAGTTTTAATATTGTAATTGAAAATCCTCCCATGTCTAAAGATGTCATATAATTTCCTACTAAAGTTTTTTCTATGATAATATTTTTTTCCTTTAAAATATCTGTAACTCTATTATTAACTATAAACAATTCTATTAAAGTTGTTTCTCCTAATCCATTTACCAAAACCGCTACTTTCTCATTCTCTACTTTGGATTCTTTCAATATTTTTTCTAAAAGATGATCTACATGTGTATTTGCATCTACAAATTTTTCTCTATGAGTCCCTGGTTCACCATGTATTCCTAATCCAATTTCAACTTCATCTTCTGCTAAATCAAAACTATTTTTTTCAGTAGTAAATACCATACATGATTTCAAAGACATTCCCATTGTTTTTATATTTTCTACAACAACTTTTCCAAGCTCTTCGAGCTTTTCCAAAGAATATCCAGCCTCTGCTGCTGCTCCTAAAATTTTATGTACAAATATAGTTCCTGCTATTCCTCTTCTTCCAACTGTATATGTACTATTTTCTACTGCTATATCATCATCAACAATTACCTTCCCTACTTTTATCCCTTCCATTTCTGCCATTTCTGCAGCCATTTCAAAGTTCATTACATCTCCACTATAATTTTTAATTATAAGAAGAACTCCTGCACCTGAGTCAACTGCTTTTATTGCTTCATAAACTTTATCAGCACTTGGAGAAGTAAATATCTCTCCAGCTACTGCTGCATCTAACATCCCATATCCTACAAATCCTGCATGAGCTGGTTCATGGCCACTTCCGCCTCCACTGATTAAAGCTACCTTTTCACTCTTCTTTTCTTTTCTCACAATAATTGGTAAATCTTTCACACTTTCAATACTATTTGGATATGCTTTTATCATTCCATCAATCATCTCTTTTACGATATTCTCTTTTTTATTGATAAGTTTCTTCATAAATCTCCTCCTATTTTGAGTTATTTCAATATCTCTATATACTTTAATTTTTCTTTTTTGTCAAATACAATAAAAACTATAAAATTCTTTGTAGGATTTTTATCAATTCTTTAGTAGAAAGTAACATAAGCTAATTAGGCTAAGGGAGGAATAAAAATGGAAATGAATAAGAGTGAAGCTTTAAAAATTTATAAACAATATTTTAATGATGGAGAGTTTATTGATTTTTTAGAATCTCCATATATTGTTGAAGACTCAGATGACTTTGAAGATTATTATCCAGAGGGAACACCTAATCTCTTTTCAAAAGAAGCAAGTTCTTTGTTTTTTACAGCTTATAAATTAAACGAAGATTTGTTATCTGTTACAGTAGAAATCAAAAAATAAATTTAATACAAAAAAGAGGCCTTTAAAAAGACCTCTTTTTATATTCATACTATTAAATTGTTATATTCTTTTCTGTCTCTATATCAAATAAATGACACTTATCCATTTCAAAATAGAAATTCTCTTGTTGATTAAAGTTTGCTCCTGTAGATTTCTCTGCTGGAATTCTTGCTGTATACTGAGTATCTCCTATAAAGAAATAGATAAACTCCTCATTACCCATTTGCTCTACTATATTTACTTTTCCTACTAACGATGAATCACCAGGTTTTGCTGTATTTTTATTTCCTACATTTTCTGGTCTTATTCCAAACCATACATCTTTTCCTATATGCGCTTTTGCTTTTTCAGCTTTTTCTTTTGGTAATTCTAATTTGTCTCCATTAGCCAATTTTACAAGAGTTTTTCCTTCGTCTGAAATTAAAGAGGCTTTAACTATATTCATAGCTGGTGAACCAATAAATCCTGCTACGAATTTATTTGCTGGAGTATTATATAAATTTAATGGTGTATCTACTTGCATAATTTTTCCATAATTTAATACACAAATTCTATCACCCATTGTCATAGCTTCAACCTGATCATGAGTTACATAAATCATTGTTGCATTTTGTCCTTCTTCTTTTAATTGCTTATGAAGTTGAGTTATTCTTACTCTCATAGAAACTCTTAATTTTGCATCTAGGTTTGATAATGGCTCGTCAAATAAAAATACTTCTGGCTTTCTCACAATAGCTCTTCCTACAGCAACCCTTTGTCTTTGTCCTCCAGACATCTCTTTAGGTTTTCTATCTAAAAGATCTGTAATTTCAAGCTTCTCAGCTGCTTCTTTAACTCTTTTATCAATCTCATTTTTAGGAACTTTTGCCATTTTAAGTCCAAACGCCATATTATCATAAACTGTCATATGAGGATATAGTGCATAGTTTTGGAAAACCATTGCGATTCCTCTATCTTTTGGAGGTAAGTCATTAACTAGCTTCTCTCCTATATAGATTTCTCCACCTGTAATTTCTTCTAAACCTGCAACCATTCTAAGAGTAGTTGATTTTGCACAACCAGATGGTCCTACAAATACCATGAACTCTCCATCTTTAATATTAAGGTCGATACCATGAACTGCCTTAAATCCATTAGGATACTGTTTTTCTACTTTTTTTAGTACTACTTCTGCCATATTAATTCTTCCTCCTTGTTTTTTACTAAATCTGAGGTTATTATATAGCATCTTTTTATTTTTTTCAACTATTTTGTTTATTTTTAACTCTTTTTTTACATTTATTCTACAATTAGTTGTTAAATTCGAATGTTGTATGTGTATAATACTTCGTTTTATTATTATAAATTTTAGCCTTTTCTGGCATAAAGTTAAAAATATCTGGATAATCTTGCATTTCAAAACATATTCCATTATGCTTTTTATCTAAGAAATTTCCTGTATAAATAACTGCTACAGGTTCACTAGATTTCACTTTAATGTTTCTTCCTGATTCCTCATCCTTTAACTCAATATCAAAATTATATTTTTTTGATAATTCAAAAGGATGATCAATTCCTCCTCCAACAATCTCTACTTGTTTATGTGGTAACTGTAAAATCTCTCCTAATTTTTGAAAGTTTTCAAAGTTAATAAAATTATCTTCTCTCTCCATTTTTAAAGGAACTGTATTTTCATCTACCCAACCATACCCCTCTGCATTAACTTTTAAAAATTGTTCTTTTATATCATATTTTGCTTCTCCACTCAAATTAAAATATGTATGGTTTGTTAAATTTATATATGTATCTCTATCACTATCTCCAAAATATTCTATTTTCAATTTGTTTTTCACTAAAGTGTATACAACTTTAAAGTCTACTTCTCCTGGAAATCCATTTTCTAAGTGAGGACTTTTATATGTTAATGTTAAAATTCCTTTATCCTCAGAAATTTTTACATCACCCTTCCACACTTTTGTATTTAAACCATTAGGACCTCCATGTAAATTGTTTCCCCCATTATTTTTGTGCAACTCATAAATTTTATTTCCTATTTTTAAAATTCCGTCTTTTGTTCTTCCAGCTACTCTTCCTGTTATACATCCATAAAAATATTCATTTTTTTCATATTCTTCTAAAGTCTTATATCCTAAAGCTATATTTTCAAAATTTCCATTTTTATCAGAAGTTTTTAAAGATTTTATAATTCCTCCCAAAGAAATAATTTCCAAATCAACAAATTCATTTTTCAAATTATACAAAAATACTTGTTCACCATTCAAAGTTGTTCCAAACTCTGTAATATTTAATTTCAAATCTCATCCCTCCACATATTTTTTTTAAATAAATTATGTCTTACAACCGATATCGGATTATAAGTATGCATTTCATCTAACATATTTGAAACTATCAAATCATATTTTTGTTCCTCTAAAGTAACTTTTTGTAACTCTAACTTCAAAGTATTTAAAAGTAATTTTTCTTTAAATAGCTCTCCTACTAAAATTATTTTTTCTGGATTTATTAAAGAAATTATCATATCTATACTGTGAGCAATTATAACCATGGCTTCTGTACTAACCTTTGTACTTAAAAAATCTCTCTCTTTAACTCCTTGTAATACATCTAGAATCCCAATTATTCCTTTGGTATTTAATTTTTCTTTTAACGAACTATAGTTATTCAATTTAATCATAGAAATAAGTCTATTTATTATGGCTTTATTTGATGCCTCTGCTTCTAAACACCCTCTTTTTCCACAAGAACATCTTCTTAAACTACTTCTATCCATTACTACATGACCAATCTCTCCAGAAATAAATCCATGACCTGATAATAAATTCCCATTTACAAATATTGAACTTCCAATTCCTTCTGAAACATTTAAAACTACATAATTTTCACTATCCTGAGCTCCACCAAAATATTTTTCTGTTAAGGCCATAGCTCTAACATCATTTTCTATTAGTGTCGGCAAATTAAATCTTTTTTCAATCCTATCTCTTATATCAATTTTTTTTCTTTTATAGTGAGGAGAAAATATAATAATCCCCTTCTCTGAGTTTATAAGTCCAGTTATTGCCATCGATATAACTTTTATTCCTTTTTCCTCTTCTAACTCTTTTTCAATAATTTTTTCTAAATAATCTATTAACTCTTTATCTTCTGATATTTTATAACTTTTTGTTTTAACTATCTCTCCAGCTACATTTCCAACTGATATTACCAACGATGTAGGAGTTAATGATATTCCCAAAATTTTTCCTACCCAATATTTATTTAAAGATAAATCTATCGCTCTTCTTCCTCCAGTTGATTCTCTTTGAGATACTTCTAAAACTATTCCACATTGTAATAAAGGTTCAATTGATTTTGTTATAGCTGCTGGAGTTAGTTCCAACTCTTCAGCAATTCTTTTTCTTGATATTTTGTTTTTATTTTTAATCATCTCTAATATTCTTAATTGAGATTGTGTAAAATCCATATATTCCTCCCTAAATCTATATAATTTATAATACCTCTATCCAAGTCTCTAAGTCAATGTATTTAACACTAACTTTTTTAACTTTTTTAATTAACTTTGTTCTAAAATTATATTTTTACTTTTAAGTAATCTATTTTTAAAGTATACTCAAATCAAAATAAACAAAACAAAGGGGAGAGTATTTATGGAACTTATCAATAACTTAGTAAAAAATTTTAAAAAAGAATTTAAAAAAGATGAGAAAACTTCAGTTGAAGTTTTCTTTGCACCAGGTAGAGTTAATCTAATTGGAGAACATATTGATTATAATGGTGGTAAAGTTTTCCCATGTGCTTTAGATTTTGGTACTTATGCAGTTGTAACTAAGAGAGAGGATAAAATTTTTAAAATGTATTCTGAAAATTTTAAAGAGTTAGGAATTATTGAATTTTCTTTAGATTCTTTAATATATGACAAAAAAGATGATTGGGCTAATTATCCAAAAGGTGTTGTAAAAACTTTTTTAGATTCTGGTTTTAATATAAATAGTGGATTTGATGTTTTATTCTTTGGAAATATTCCAAACGGTGCAGGTTTATCATCTTCTGCTTCTATTGAAGTTTTAACATCAGTTATTCTTAAATCTCTATTTAATTTAAATATTAATATGGTTGATATGGTTAAATTAAGTCAAAAAACAGAAAATGAATTTATTGGTGTTAATTGTGGTATTATGGATCAATTTTCTATTGGAATGGGTAAGAAAGATCACGCTATACTTTTAGACTGTAATACGCTTGAATATTCTTATGCTCCATTTATTTTAAATAATGCGTCTATTATTATTGCAAATACAAATAAAAGAAGAGGTCTTGGTGAATCTAAATATAATGAAAGAAGAGCTTCTTGTGAAAATGCACTAAAAGATTTAAAAGATAATGGTATTAACATTAATACTCTTTGTGATATGGATTCAGAAAAATTTGAAAATACAAAACATTTCATAAACTCTGAAGAAGCTATACCTAGAGTTAGACATGCTGTTACTGAAAATGAAAGAGTTTTAAAAGCTATGAAATGTTTAAAAGACGGAGATATCTTAACTTTTGGAAAACTTATGAATGATTCTCACAAATCTTTAAAAGATGATTATGAAGTTACTGGTCTTGAACTTGATAGTTTAGTTGAAGCAGCTTGGGAAGAAGAGGGAACTATCGGTTCTAGAATGACTGGTGCAGGATTTGGTGGTTGTACTGTATCTTTAGTAAAAAATGATTGTATTGAAAAATTTATTGAAAATGTTGGTAAAAAATACAAAGAAAAAACGGGTCTAGAAGCTACATTCTATATTGGTAATCCAGGAGATGGAGCTAAAAAGTTAGGTGATTTTTAATGATTAACTCTTTAATACAAGAACTACTAAACTACGGCTTACAAAAAGAACTAATCGATTCATGTGAAGAAATTTACTCTAGAAATCTTTTACTCGATGTTTTAAATTTAAAAGAGTGGAAAAAAGAAGAACCTAAAACAGGAAGAGATATTGAAATTATACTTCTAGATATTTGTCACTGGGCTATTGAAAATAATTTGATTAATGACTCTCCGTCTGAAATGGAACTTTTAGATACTAAGTTAATGAACTGTATTACTCCAAGACCAAAAGAAGTTATTAATAAGTTTAATAACGATTTTAAAATTTCACCTGAAAAAGCAACAGCTAACTATTATGAATTTTCAAAAAATACCAATTATATTAGAGACGCTAGAATTAAAAGAAATTTACATTGGTTTTCAAATACTCCCTACGGCGATTTAGAAATAACTATTAATTTGGCTAAACCTGAAAAAGATCCTAAAGATATTGAAAGAGAAAAAAATATGCCTAAGTCTTCTTATCCTAGTTGTCTTTTATGTTTAGATAATGTAGGATACAGTGGCAGATTAAATCATCCAGCTAGACAAACACATAGAGTTATTCCTATGAATTTAAAGTCTGAAAATTGGTATTTTCAATTTTCTCCATATGTTTATTATAATGAACACTCTATAGTTTTTTGTGAAGATCACAGACCTATGAAAATGGGCAAAGATACTTTTGATAGACTTTTAGAATTTATTGAAATCTTTCCACATTATTGTATTGGTTCTAATGCTGATTTACCTATAGTTGGAGGATCAATTTTATCTCATGATCATTATCAAGCTGGAAAGCATACATTCCCAATGGAAAAAGCTCCAATCGAAAATAAATTTCAAATGAAAGCTTTTCCTGAAGTTAGTTGCGGAACCATTAAATGGCCTATGTCTGTTATTAGAATATCTTCAAAAAATAAAGAAACTCTATCTAAAGCAGCTGAATATATTTTTGAAAAATGGAAAAATTATAGTGACGAAACTGTTGATATTATAGCTTATTCTGAAGGTATTCCTCACAATACCGTTACTCCTATTGCTAGAAAAGTAGGCGCTGAATATCAAATAGATTTAGCTTTAAGAAATAACAGAACCTCTGATGAGCATCCTATGGGAATATTCCATCCTCATTCTGAAGTTCATAACATAAAAAAAGAAAATATAGGACTTATTGAAGTTATGGGACTTGCTATTTTACCTGGAAGACTTCAAGAAGAAATGATTCTTTTAGAAAAAGAATTACAAAATCCAAATTGGCAAATTACTTTAAAAGAGAATCCTACTCTTGGTAAACATTATGATTGGATTAAAAATATAGTGTCAAAAAGAGATGATATTGTAACATTAGATATTTTAAAAGAAGAGATAGGAAAAACTTTCTCTACAGTTTTAGAGCATGCTGGGGTCTTCAAAAGAGATGATACTGGAAAAAAAGCTTTTAAAAACTTCACAGACACATTATAATATTTTATATAACTATTATAATGAGGATGATATGAATAATTCAAATAAAAAATGGTACGTTTATATTCTAAGATGTGAAAACAACTCTTTATATACGGGTATTACAACAAATGTTACAAAGCGATTTCAACAACATATTAGTGGAAAAGGAGCTAAATATACAAAAATTTATAAACCTACAAAAATTGAGGTTGTTTTTATTAAAGAAAATAGATCTGAAGCATCCAAAGAGGAAATTCGAATTAAAAAACTAACTAAGTTAGAAAAAGAGAGATTGTGTAAAAATATATTTAATGATATACTCAAAACAAATAATTAACTAGGGGGCGTTTTAATGTTAGAAACCTTTTTTTCAGAGATTTCTTTAATTAACTTTATGTTTTTAGCTTCAGCTTGCTTCTGTGCAGCATTTGTTGATGCTATTGCTGGTGGAGGTGGATTAATTAGCTTACCAGCTTTTTTAGCTGCAGGATTAGATCCTCATATGGCACTTGGAACAAATAAACTAGCAGCTTTTTTTTCAAGTAGTGGTAGTGCTTTTAAGTTTGCTCGTTCAGGAAAAATAAATTGGGATTTAATAAAATACCTAATTCCTTTTTCCTTCATTGGAGCTATTTTAGGAGTTAAAGCAGTTATTTTGATTGATTCAAAATATCTATATCCTATTGCATTCTTTTTACTAGTTTTCGTTCTTATTTATACTTTAAAAAATAAAAATTTAGGTAGCCATGATAATTTTCAAGGAGTAAATTCAAAAAATTTAAAACTTGGAATCTTAATGGCATTTTCTCTTGGATTTTATGATGGATTCTTTGGTCCTGGAACAGGTTCGTTTATAATATTTGGATTTATTGAAATTTTTAAATTGGATTTCATCAGAGCGAGTGGAAATTCAAAATTTTTAAATTTAGCTAGTAATATTGCTAGTGTTATAACATTTATATACTATGGAAAAATTGCTTATATGTACGCCCTTACAGTTGGAGTTGTAATGCTAATTGGAGCTAATGTTGGTGCCAAAGTTGCTGTTACAAGAGGTACAAAGTTCATAAGACCTGTTTTTCTTGTTATAACAACTATTGTTACTGCTAAAATGGCTATAACTTTTTTACAACAACTATAAATATAACCAAATAATAAAAACCCTCTTCTTTAATTAGAGGGTTTTTTATTATTTAAAAGTATGCTATTAACAATTTTATAGTTTCTACTATTCCATCTACATGAGTTCTTTCATAGTGATGAGTTGCATCAACATTTGGTCCTATACAAGCATATCTTAAATCTGCACCTTGGAGAATTGATGCTGTAGCATCTGATCCATATCTATTATAAACACCTACTGTATAATTGATACCGTTCTTATCAGCTGCCTCTTGTAATCTTTTTCTTATTTTTAAATCATAAACCGTTTTATTATCTCTTGCAGCAATACTAACTTTTTTTTCATCACCGTGGGCATCATCAGCTACAAGTCCAATATCTAGTGCTACAAATTCATCTACATCTTTTGGTATTTCTGATACTCCATGTCCTACCTCTTCAAAATTTGAAAAATAAACATATAAATTATTATTTGGTTTTTTATTATTATCTTTTAAATATTTTAGATAAGCTAGTACTTGAGCTACACAAAGCTTATCATCTAAGTATCTTGATTTTATATATCCTGATTCTGTTATTTTAGTTTTAGTATAATAACTTACAAAATCTCCCTGACAAATTCCAAGAGCTCTAGTATCGCTTTCAGAGTATACCTCTTCATCTAATCTAACTTCCATATTTTCAGCTATTCTTGGCATTTCTCTTGGAATATCTCCATACACATGAACCGATGCTTTAATAGGTAATAATGTTCCTTCGTATTCTCTCTCATCTAAAGTATGAATAATAACATTTTCTCCTTCTACAGATCCCCAAGCATATCCTCCGATATTTATAAGCTCTAAACGGCCATTACTTTTTACTTTTTTTACTACAGCACCTAGTGTATCAACATGAGCTGATAATAATCTTGTATAAGTAGAATCTTCCCCTTCTATTTTCACAATTAAACACCCTTTTTTACTGTAACTATATTTAAATCCTAACTTCTCCAACTCTTGAGCTATTCTATTCATAGCTTTTTCTGTATAGCCAGCTGGACTTGGAATAGCTAAAATTTCTTGTGTAAATTGTAGTGTATAATTTAAATCTAACTTCATACCCCTCAACACTCCCTTTTTTTATTTTTTATCTAAATTGTTGACTATAATACTCTTCTTCTTCACCTTTGTCAAGAAGATTTATTATTGAATTTCAATTGCCGCATAATTATGAATTGTATTAGCAACTGGGATAAAATTCTTTATTCTTTTATTTAATCCCATATTTTCATTTTTATAATACAATGGAACTAGTGGATTCTCCTCTGCTAAAATCTCTTGTGCTTTTGAATAAGCCTCTATTCTTTCTGAACTCTCTGTTGATTTTCTACCTAACTCAACTAATCTATCATATTCAGAATTTTCAAAATTAGCTCTATTTCCAGCTCCTCCTTTATAGCTACTATGTAATAAAGGAAATAAAACTATATCCGAGTCTGAAGTTCCAGCTACCCATCCCCCTATAAACACATCAAAATCTCCTTGAGCTGTCATTTGTAGGTAAGTTCCCCATTCTACAGTTTCAATTTCTGCATTTATTCCAACCTCTTTTAAATTGGCTTGTATAATCTGAGCAGCTTGTAATCTTACTGGATTATCATTAGACATAATTTTTATTATCTTATTTTTTACCCCTGATTTTTCTAAAAGTTCTTTAGCTACTTCTGGATTATAATCTATTTTTCCAACTTTTTGGTCACTTCCAAAAACTGTAGGATTTACTATTGTATTTGCCACACTTGCTTTTCCTAAATAAACTGCATCTACTATACTTTGTTTGTCTATAGCATAATTTAAAGCTTTTCTATAATCCTTATTATTAAAAGGTTCTCTTGCTGTATTCAAAGTCAAATACTCTGTTGATGTTGTAGGAAATGACACTGCATATAAGTCCAAACTTCCCTCTACAGTTTGAACATCAATTGGTGCAATCGTTGCTATATCAATCTCTCCTGTTTCTAGTGCTGCTAATCTACTTGTATTCTCAGGAATAGCTCTAAATATCAGTTCATCTATTTTAGCTTTATCGCCAAAATATTCCTTATTGGCAACCAATTGTATTTTTTCTCCATCTCCCCAATTCTTATATTTAAATGCTCCAGTTCCCATAGCATCTGTAGCAATATTTCCATTTTTTTCTTTTGTATACTTTTCATTTAATATTGCAGTTAAAGGATATGACAATGTATATAATAAGGGTGCCGATGGTTCTTTTAATTTTATTTTAACTTCATAATCATTTATTGGTTCAATACTCTCAATAGCATCTAACATTACTTTGGTAGCTGGTTTTTCTATCATTCTATTTAAACTAAATATAACATCATTTGCTTTTAACTCATCTCCATTATGAAACTTGATGCCCTTTTTTAATTTTATTACTAATTCTGTTGGTGTTATATACTCATAAGATTCAGCTAATTCTGGAGCTATTTTTCCATTTTCATCAATTTGAAATAACGTATTGTATATTTGCTCTACTATAGAAAGAGACGGAATTTCATTATACATAGCTGGATCTAAGCTTTTAGGTTTAGATCCCAAAGAAACTGTTACTATTTTAGATTTCTCTTCTTTCTCTATCCCACTCTCTTTTTCACCACAAGCTGATATAGCTAAACAAGCTAATGCTAACCCAAATAAATATTTTTTCTTCATTTTATTAAACCTCCCCGAGTTTGTAATTTTTAAAATACTACTCCTTCTTTAAAATTTTGTCAATTCAATTTTGAAAATTTTTTTCAATATATTACAAAAAAGAAAAAAAGTTATAGAAATATTCTATAACTTTTACTTAAGTACCATTTTTATATCATTTTCAATATACTGAAAAAATTCGTTATACCTCAATCTATACAAAAGATTAGGAGATAAATATAGAGAATTATTTTCTCCTTTTAAATTCAAACCACCTAGTATTGAATCTCTTCCATAAATAGAATTATCAGGTGATATTGGTATCGCTACATGTGATAAAGAAAAATTGGATTCATTCCATTTAAGGTTTGATTTACTTTCTTCTGAAAATTCATTATTATTATAGTTTAAGATAGCTACCTCATCATCTTTTTTACTACTGTAATTACTAATAAATGCTACATTAAATTTAAAATTTAATTCTGACATTTCGTCTTTTAAATTCAATTTTATTAAGTTTGGTTTAAAAAAATCTTCAAATTTTCTATTTATATCAAAAATAACTAGCTTATTATTTGGATTTTCCATTTTTTGAAAAATATCATATAAATCTTTATCTAGAACAGTAGAATCTACTAATGAAGTGTAGCTATAAATAGGAGGTAAGTTCATTTTTTCTTCTTTACTCAACTTTGAAAAATTTAATTTTGCTTTTTTTATTAGATAATATACTTGAATTCCTGGATTTTTAGGAAAAGAGTTGTACTTACTCGGATCATATTCTGGATTTATATCTAACCATTGAAACTTT